>NZ_RKSM01000001.1:0-315946 GCF_008729015.1 Haloarcula sp. CBA1129 | reverse complement strand
TCGAACAGCTGCCGGAGCACTTCCCGAGCGTCGCCGATAAGCGGGTAGTCGGCGTAGACGTTCTTGCTGATTTCCGCGGGGTCGATATCGACGTGGATGACCTCCGCGTCGGGGGCGAAGGAGTCGACGCCACCGGTCAGGCGGTCGTCGAAGCGCGTCCCGATAGCCAGCATGCAGTCGGTGTTGGTAATCGCCATGTTGGCGTACCCGGTGCCGTGCATACCGGCCCATTCAAGCGAGAGTTCGTGGTCTTCCGGGAACGAGCCGATGCCGGGCATCGTCGTGATGACCGGAATCTCGTACTCCTTTGCGAACTCCCGGAGTGCGCTTGAGGCGTTCGCCTTGATGACGCCGCCGCCCGAGAGGATGACCGGGCGGTCGGCTTCGGCCAGCGCTTCGGCGGCCTCCTGAACGTTTTCGTCGTCCGCTTCCTCAGGCACCTCGTAGGTCTCTGGCGTCTCGGGGGCACCGGGTTCGACCTCGGTTTCGCCTTGGGTCACGTCCTTCGGCAGGTCGACCAGCGTCGGCCCCTGTCGGCCGGCGTCGGCGAGGGCAAACGCCTCGCTGACATTGTCCCCGACAGTGTCGGAGTCGGCGGCGAAGTAGCTCTCTTTCGTGATCGGTTGGGTGATGCCGACCGTGTCCGTCTCTTGGAACGCGTCGTTACCGACGAACTCCGTCGGGACCTGCCCGGTCAGTGCGATGACCGGGTCTGAGTCCATGTTGGCGTCAGCGATGCCGGTAACGAGGTTCGTCGCACCGGGGCCGGACGTGGCGAAACAGACGCCGGGGTCGCCAGTGACGACACCGTACGCGTCTGCCGCGTGAGAGGCCCCCTGTTCGTGGGCCATCGTGACGTGGTTGATATCGGAGTCGTACAGCGCGTCGTAGACGGGCATGATCGCGCCGCCCTGAACGCCGAAGACGTAGTCCGTCCCGGCGTTTTCTAGCGCACGGATGACCGATTGCGCGCCCGTTGTGACGGGGTCTTGTTCCGTTTCCGTCTCCGTTTCGTCCTCCTCCTTGGGGACCGATGCGCGTTCGCTCATCGTGCCATTCCTCCGTTTGTTCGGGGTCGATACCGCGGTGATGTGTATGCTGCGTGCATGACTGGTGACTCTGTGGTGTTGTAGCGAATCGATTCGACCGGGGGTGAAAATGTGAAAAGAGGGGCTATAGTGCCCCTACAATACGCACGCCGAGAATAGCGGTCGCGGTGCTGGCGGGTGGTCGAACCTGACGCCCAGCAGCCGCGGTCATCACATCTGGATGCAGTTCGTCCCGAATAATAAGCGTTCTGTGATAGTTGTTGGCGGGCAGCCGCTCGAAACCGGGTACTCACCGGTGGCTGCTCACTCGTAGTGACGGCCGAAAGCGAGGTCATCGACCTACGCCCGGACCTCCTCGCTTTCCTCGGTCACACCGATCTCCTCGGCGAACCGTTCGAGCACCGACATGGTGACCTGCTCTTCCGCGCCGTACTCCTTGACGCGGCGGGTCACTTCTCGGACCTCCGCCTCGGTCGGGTCGTAGCCGGCGTCGACGAGTCGCTCCCGAACCGAGTGGGCTCCGGTGTGCTTGCCGAGCACGAGTTCGCGCGTGGCCCCGACCATCTCGGGAGTCATGACGCCCGGTTCGAACGTGTCGGAGTTCTCGATGACACCGGCGGCGTGGATGCCGCTCTCGTGGGAGAAGGCGTTGCGCCCGACGACGGGCTTGTTCGCCGGCACCCCGATGTCGGACTTCTCCTCGACGATACGGGAGAGCTCCGTGATGCGGGTGGTGTCGATTCCGGTGTCGACATCATACAGCGACTCAAGCGCCATCACGACCTCTTCGTAGGCCGCGTTGCCGGCACGTTCGCCGATGCCGTTGACTGACACCTGCGCCTGACTGGCTCCGGCCTCGAAGCCGGAGATAGCGTTGGCCGACGCCAGCCCGAAGTCGTCGTGCGTGTGCACGTCGATATAGGCGTCGGTGCAGTCGTCGACAATCTCGATGAGGTCGTAGAACCGCCGCGGCGTGGCGACCCCACACGTGTCCGGAATGTTGATCCAGTCCGCACCCGCCGCGGACGTAGCCTCGATGACTTCGACGAGGAAGTCCTCGTCAGTCCTCGTGGCGTCCATCGGCGAGAACATGCATTCGGCGCCCGCGTCTGTGATCATCTCGACACAGTCGACGGCGGTGTCGAGTGCCTCCTGACGGGTCGCGTGCATGGAATCCTGCAACTGTACGTCCGACGTCGAGACGAAGGTGTGGACCATGTCCACACCAGAATCCAAGGCCGCCTCGATGTCTTTCTCGACCACACGCGCCAGCCCGCAGGTCGTCACTTGCGTGGACTCGGCGATGTCGCGCACTGCCTCGAACTCCGCGTCGGAGTTGACGGGGAACCCGGCCTCGATGACGTGGGTGCCCATCTCGTCGAGCAGCGCGGCTATCTCGCGTTTGTCCTCGTAGTTGAACGACGTGCGTGGTGACTGCTCACCATCGCGCAGCGTGGTGTCGAAAATCCGTGCGTCTGTTATCTCAGACGTGGAATCCAGTGTGCCCTGGAAGAACTCGATCCGCCGGAGATTCCGACGTGCCCTCGTTGTTGGACATAAGCACCCGTAACTGGATGCTTCCACTATTTATACTTGTCCATAAGGCGGTGATGCGTGCACACGGCACACGGTGGCGACCGTGGCTATCGCGACTGCCGCGCGTCAGACAGGTGGGGAGGATTTTTGCTCTGTCCGCGCATGTATGTGGCTATGAGCGATTTCGAGGGCCTTGACCTGCAGGCCGTGGAGGACCAGATGGACGAGGACCGTGACGGGGCCGGCAGCAACCGCGTCGTGCTTGGCGTCCTCGACGGGTCGGAGTCGCCCGAACAGTGGATCGACACCATCGAGAACGGAGCGGTACTGGTTCTCAACGTCGAGGGCGACCTGAACGAACTCGCCGCCGGGTTCGCCCGACCGGTCCGGGAGGCCGGCGGCGAACTGATGCATTTCCGGGGCTTCCTGATCGTGACGCCGCCGGGCGTCAGTATCGACTCCGAGCGGCTGGGCTGAGCGGCGAAACAGGCTCTGCCCTCCGAACAGAGCAGTATGGATGCTGGGCTTCTGGAACGAGCATATCGAGCACAGTGGGGTTTGCCGTCTCAGATATCCGGCAGTAGCTGGCACGTCGGTCACGGGGAGAGGAGTCGCTGTAGCAGTCCGTGCCACACGCGGATACCGTGATCCCACGCTTGCCAGTAGGTGTCGAAGAACCGAGGCGCACCCCTGTCAGTGTGGCGTAGTCGGGTCGTGATCTGGGCGTGGCAGTCCGGACAGCGGTAGTGCGTGCCGCCGCGGCGCTCAACCACAATCCAGTCGCCGTCGTACCTGCTCTGGTGCCCACAGTCCGGACAGAACAGCGTCGCCTTCGCAGGGACATCGCGCTCGATCCGGGAGTCAGTCGGGGACATCCTCAGGTGAACGGTGGCCGTCGACACGAAAAGGCCCTGCCTATGAGGGGTCTATACAGCTACTAATACAGGGGTAGTCATTATATTCACTTCCGGCGGATGCAGTTCCTGATACCACTGGTCGGCTACGCTGGCATCGGTAGCCGGCTACGCTGACACTGGCGGCTGCCTATTCTGACACCAGCGTCAGGTAGTGGCCGTCTGGGTCCCTGATTCGGACGCCGTCCTCAACGGACGTGACCGCGAGCGCGTCGTCGGCGACCTCCCGAGCCGTCGATTTCGGGTCTTCGGCGACGACACCGAAGTCGACGTGGACGCCGCCGCGGGCATCGGCGATACCGAGCCGCGGTGACCACAGTTCCAGATCGAGTTCACCGGTCGACAGCCTGACCCGGCCTTCGTCGCGGCCGTCGTCGACCAGCTCGAACCCCAACGTGGTGTAAAAGTTCACTGCTGTGGACAGGTCCTCGACTTCGAGGACGATCTCGAACAGTCCGGTGACGCCAGCGCCGTCTACCGCCCGCTCGCCGAGTTCCACGCAGTTCCCCTGCGGGTCATAGAAGTACAGCGACCGCGCGTCCCCGAACGTATGCTCGACGAGGTCGAAGCGCTCGTCCAGTCGGTCGTACCAGTCGTCGTACTCCCGTTCGGGGATTGTCAGCGCATAGTGGGTGTGGAGCCCGCCGCGCGGAACCGCTCCCGGCGCGCGGAGCCTGAGTTCGGTGTCGCCGGCCGCGAGCACGGCTTGGTCGGACGCCTCCGAGACGACATCGAGTTCCAGAAAGGCCTCGTAGAACGCCGTTGCACGGTCCGGATACTTCACCTCTAGCGTGAGCCAAGCGGGCGACGAGAGCATAGCGGCGCTTCGACCGCCACCGACAAAGCCGCTGTGGACGCCGTTTCGAAGGCAGAACAACCCACGCACGCGTGTTTCCCGTTCTCGACCATTTATTCGCGTCAGGCTCGTATAGAGGCGTATGCCAACCAACAGTCAGGACGAAACGACAGGGTGGACGGAGACGAACCGCTGGGACCGCGGCGTGAGCTACATCCCGTATCCCGACGAGATGATGGTCCGGGCGAGCCACGTTCTCAAGACAGACGCCGGTGTGTTTGTCGTCGACCCGATAGACGTCGACGGCATCGACGACTTGTTCGCCGAGTTCGGCGAAGTGGCCGGCGTCGTCATCCTGTTAGACCGCCACAAACGCGACAGCGCCGCCGTTGCAAACCGCCACGATGTGTCAGTGTACATCCCCGAGTGGATGTCGGGTGTCGAGGCGGACATCGACGCGCCGGTGGAACGCATACACCGACAGCTGCCGGGCACGGACTACGGCGTCCACAAGATTATCGAGAACACGTTCTGGCAAGAGGCCGCGCTGTATGGCGACGAAGACGATACGTTGGTCGTCCCGGAGGCGGTCGGGGCGGCGGACTACTTCCTCGCCGGCGACGAGCGCCTCGGCGTCCACCCGATGTTGCGCCTGTTCCCCCCGAAGAAACTCTCCCGACTGGACCCCGATCGGGTCTTGGTCGGCCACGGAGAAGGCGTGATGGAGGACGCGACTGAGGCCATCGCGTACGCGCTCCGCGGGTCGCGCGGCCGGACACCGGGCCTGTACGCGAAAAACCTCAAGTCGCTCGTGCTCGGCTAAACCGACGTAAACGACGGCGTTTTACCCGGGCCGTGCGAAAGAATAGCGTGGTCTATGTCACACGCGGACTCGTCGAAACGCTGTTGCGGCTCGCCAGCGAGGCCGAACCTGACGACGTGACGATTTCGCTGGCCGTCACGCCTGCAGAAGACCTTCCTGATGCAGATTTGCCGGACGAGACACCAGTGTTCACCGACTTCTATCTCCCTTCAGCCGGGGCCTCGGTGAACGCAGTGTTCGGCGTCGATCTGGGGACGCCGGCCGGCCAGACACAGGGGCGGTTCGTCTCTCACCCTGACGGGTATATGGGTATCAGCAAGACCGACGATCTGCACGAGGTGATCTTCGTCGGCATCCCGCCGTGGGATATCGACGCCTTCGGAGCCTTCGATAGAGCCGGACAGGAACAAGAGGTGACGGTTCTGGACGTCGAACCGCCCGAGAAGTATCCGCAATAGCACTCAGCTACCGTCGTGTCGGTTACTCCAGATAGCCGAGATCCCGCAGCTGGTCGGTGATGTCCTGAAACTGCGCTTCGGTCAGTTCTCCTTCGCGCTGGTGTTCGACGACGATACTCCGGAGCAGGAACCGAACGAGGTCAGAGGTGCTGGAGAAACTCGTTCCTTCAATTGTCTCTTCGACGCGCTCCGCGAGGTCCTTCGGAATCGATACCGTGGTGTAATCGGACATATCGGCATGGAGGCGTGCCGTCGGGATATGCGTTGTGTCCCAGTTCAGCGCGGGTCCCTAGCTTCCGTGTCGAACTGGCCCATCGTGGCGTGATTGGTCGGCGAGAACATCTTCGGCGCGCGGCGGGAGTCGCTGTCCGCGTCGTCGAACGGCAGCGTGGTTGTCGGGTACGAGTCGTCGTTTCGAGGGGTCGTGATTCGTGTTGTCATCCTGGGGGTCGTGTCGGCCGGCGTCTGTGGTTTGTGGGCAGTGCAGTGGGGGAGGTGTGTGCGGGGCGTACAATGGATACAAGCATTGAGTATCACCACCTTTCGCCCCATCCATAATAAATGTTCATGATGTAGTGGTGGAAAATATTGTCAAGGGGTAACATACTCCGCGAATACACGCTCTGGGGACCCGGACCGGAGACGCCAGAACGGTCTGTTATCCGATGGGAAACAAATGGAACGGCCCTGAAATGCCCGGATCAGACGACTAGCTGAATCCCGTACTCGGTCAGGTTCTCGTAGCCGTCAGCAGTGACGACGGCGATGTCCTCGATTCTGACGCCGCCGACATCGGGGTCGTAGAGGCCGGGCTCGATAGTGACGATGTGCCCCGGTTCGAGTTCGCCGCCATTCGGTGATAGCTGTGGGAGTTCGTGGACATCCAGCCCGACGCCGTGGCCTGTGCTGTGGATGAAGCCTGTCTCCGTCCGTTCGTCGTCACGCAGTGTCGGTTCGCCGGCGTCCTCGTACACGTCACAGACAGCGTCGTGTACGTCCTTGCCGGTCGCACCGGGTTCCAGCGCGTCGAACGCGGCTTCCACCGCGCGCTCTGTCAGGTCGTACCACTCGCGCACTGTCTCGCTTGGCTCGCCTTTGACGAACGTCCGAGTCATGTCGGCGTGGTACTTCGTCGCCTTGTCCTGCGGGAAGATGTCGATGATGATCGGCTCGTGAGCGGCGAGCGGACCGCTTCCGCGGTCGTGAGGGTCCGCGGCGTCCGCACCACAGGCGACGATTGTCTCGTCAAGCGAACAGCCGTGTCGGAGCAGCGTCACCTCTATCTCCTCTTTCACCCGCTCGCTTGTCAGCGTCTCCCCGTCGACTTCGAGCGTGTCGTCAGCAGCGATTTTCGACGCTTCGAGCAGCGACTCGGCTGCATCCATCGCCGCTTCGTTGGCCCGCTGTGCCGTTCGGATGTGGTCGACCTCGTCCTCGGTTTTTGTCGCCCGGATTTCCGTGACGATACCATCGGTATCAGCCGCCACGTCGACGCCGCGTGCCCGCAGGCCGTCGGCAGTTCGGAGCGGGAACCGCGGTGGCACGGCCACGCTCTCCACGTCATAGGCCGCAAGGAAATCCGCGAGGACGTGTGAGACCGCCTCGTCGGGGCCGTACTCCTCGACTTTCTCCTGATGGCCGAAGTCGACGTACCGCTCGACGGTATCGGCCCTCGACTCGCGCTTGGCTCGACCGAACTCGAGGCTCCGCGGGAAGAGCAGATGTGTATCGCCGTCGTACAGCGTAATGAACGGGTCCGGCGCGTCGAAGCCGGAGAGGTAGTACTGGTCGGACACCTCGGAATCCGCATCAAGGAGGTAGCCATCGACGCCAGCGTCATCCAGATACGCGTCCAGTGCCGCGAAATCGGGTTCCATACGTGCCAGTCTGGCCCCCATCCCCATATACGTCTCCACTGAGCCGCTCCGTGGTCCGGCATATGACGACGAATGCCATACCGATGCAGTTTGGCCGCCCATTTATTGACGTTCCAGCCCCTCAGTGCTAGTAATGAGTGACTTGTCCGGTGAGGATGTGACTGTCGTCGGCGGCGGTATCGGCGGCCTCTCCGCCGCGTGCTATCTGGCAGACGCAGGGGCCGATGTCGCGCTTCTGGAGAAAAACGAGCAACTCGGTGGTCGCGCCTCCCGGCTGGAGGTCGATGGGTTCCGGTTCGACATGGGCCCGTCGTGGTACCTGATGCCCGACGTGTTCGAGCGCTTCTTCGCCTACTTCGGTAAAGAGCCCCGCGATTACTACGACCTCCAGCGTCTTGACCCCCACTACCGCATCTTCTTCAAGGACGGCGACCAGATCGACGTGACCGGCAACAACGACCAGATGGCCCAGAAGTTCGAAGAGTACGAACCCGGCGCTGGCGAGGCCTTCGAGGAGTATCTCGCGACCAGCGAGCGCCACTACGAGACGGCGATGAACAAGTTCGTCTACGAGGACCGCTCGGAGCTACGGGACTGGGTCGACCTCGACGTAATGACCGCCGCGCCGGTCGGCCTCCAGCTCATCGGCTCGATGCAGGGCCACGTCGAGGACTACTTCGAGCACCCGAAGCTCCAGCAGATAATGCAGTACACCCTCGTCTTCCTCGGGGGTTCCCCCCAGACAACGCCAGCCCTGTACAACATGATGAGCCACGTCGATTTCAACCTCGGCGTCTACTACCCCGACGGCGGCGTCGGCGCGGTCGTCGACGGCCTCGTCGAGCTGGGGGAGGAACTCGGCGTCACGTACGAAACCGACGCCGAGGTCGACGAGATCTCCCGGCGCAAAGAGGGGTTTCTCGTCGAGACGGTCCACGGCGACACGACACATCCCGACGAAGTTGTCGTCAACGCCGACTACGCCCACGCCGAGCGGGAGCTGCTGCCCGAGCATGAGCGCCAGTACGACGACGACTACTGGGACGACAAGACCTACGCGCCGTCGGCGTTCCTCATGTACATGGGCGTCGAAGGCGACGTAGAGCCGTTAGAGCACCACACGCTCGTCCTACCGACGGACTGGGACCCGCACTTCGACGATATCTTCGAGGATCCCGCATGGCCCGACGACCCGGCGTACTACCTCTGTGTTCCCTCGAAGACCGATGACACCGTCGCCCCCGACGGCCACTCGAACCTGTTCGTGCTGGTCCCAATCGCGCCGGGCCTGCACGACGGCGACGAGATCCGCGAAGAGTACCGCGAGAAGATTCTGGCCGACATCGCCGACAACACCGGCGTCGACCTGCGCGACCGCATCGTCTACGAGAAGCAGTTCGCCGTCTCCGATTTCGGCGAGCGGTACAACGCCACCGAGGGAACCGCCCTCGGGCTGGCCCACACGCTTCGCCAGACGGCCCTGTTGCGGCCCAACAACCGCTCGTCGGCCGTCGACGGCCTCTACTTCACGGGGTCGTTCACGACGCCCGGCATCGGCGTGCCGATGTGTCTCATCAGCGGCGAACACACCGCGGAGGCGCTTATCGAAGACATCGCCTGAGTAATGCCAGAACTCCCGACCGACCGCATCGAAGCCGTGGTTCCGCCGGAGGAGACGCTCGTGGGCTACCTGTTGCGGCTCTCCAGACCGCGCTTCTGGCTCTATCTGGGCGGCCCGGTCATCGTCGGCGTCAGCTACGCGGCCGACAGCCCGGGAGAACTGTTCTCGCCGCTGGCTATCGCGCTGTTTCTGTACTTCACCATCCCCGGGAACGTCTTTCTCTACGGCGTCAACGACATCTTCGACGCCGACGTGGACGAGCACAATCCGAAGAAAGACGAGGGCCGCGAGGTGAGCTACCGCGGCGACAGCGTCGTCACGGCCATCGTCGTCGCCAGCGGCGCGCTCGCGTTGCTGTTCGTCCTCGGCCTGCCGATGCTCGGGGTCGTGGCCCTGCTCGCTTGGATTGCGCTGTCGGTGGAGTACTCGGCCCCGCCGCTGCGGTTCAAGACGACGCCGTTTCTGGACTCCATCTCGAACGGACTGTACATCCTGCCCGGCGTCATCGGATACGCCGCTATCGAGGGGGCGGCCCCACCAGCGACGGCGGTCGCCGGCGCGTGGCTCTGGGCGATGGGGATGCATACGTTCTCGGCGATTCCCGACATCGAGCCCGACCGCGAGGCCGGTATCCAGACGACAGCAACGTTCATGGGCGAGTCAAACACCTACTACTACTGCGTGATGTGCTGGCTCACGGCCGCGTTCGTGTTCAATTTCACCCACTGGGTGTTCGGCCTCCTACTGCTCGTCTACCCCGGCCTCGTCTTCGGGATTCTCGGTATCGGCGTGGACATTGACGAGGCCTACTGGTGGTATCCCGCGATCAACACCGTCGTCGGCATGGTATTCACACTTATCGCGCTGTGGGTGATGCTGTATGGCTGACGGCAAGGGCTTGGAGGTAGCGGGGTGGACGCTGCCGGAAACACGGGCTGACGCGACCGCGCGGTTCGACCGGTTCGTCACCGAGAACCGCTTTACCATCGCTGTCGTGTTCCCGCTCGTCGGCGCGGTGACCCTGCTGGCCAGCGCCGAGGGAGTGCTGCCCGACCCGCTCGCGTTCAACCCCTACTTCGTCCTGTTCGGGACGTTCGTGATGCGCCTGCCGCTGGTCGCCGGCGTCTTTCCGCTCGTTGACCGCCGGGCCGGGCTGGCGCTGGTCGCACTGACGCTGTACTCCTACGGCATCGAACTCGTCGGCGTCAGGACCGGCTGGCCCTACGGAGAGTTCACTTACGGCGTCGACCTCGGCCCGATGCTGCTTGGCGAGGTGCCCTTTGGCCTCCCGGTGTTTTTCTTCCCGCTGGTCCTGAATGCGTACCTGCTCGTCTTGCTGTTGCTCGGCAACCGCGCGGAATCAACCGCCGTTCGGCTGCTGGCGACGCTTTCGACGGTGATGCTCGTCGACCTCGTGCTCGACCCCGGTGCGGTCGCCATCGGCTTCTGGACCTACGACGTGAGCCAGTTCTATGGCGTCCCGTGGCAGAACTACGCCGGCTGGCTCCTGTCGGGGTCGGTCGCCGTCCTGCTGTTCGACCTCGGGTTCGACCGCGCGGGGCTCCGTCGGCGGCTCCGAGACTGCCCGTTCATGCTCGACGACCTCGTGAGCTTCGTCCTGCTGTGGGGTGGCATCAACCTCTTTTACGCGAACTGGGTGCCGGTCGGCCTCGCCGCGCTGCTGGGGGCTGGCCTCCTCTGGACGGACCGCTTTGACTTCGACCTCTCGGAAACGCGGCTCGGTCGGGCTGTCTGGCGGTGACCGCCTCGGGGCGCGCTGTCACCCCGCTGCTCACAACCGTCGAGACAGGCCAAGCGTTTAAGCGACCGCGTAGGTAGGTGAACGTATGGATCGAATCCCGTTCGGGATCCGCCAGCTCGACTCCATCATCAACGGTGGGGCACCCGCCGGGAGCGTCGTCCTGCTCTCCGGCGAGGCCGGCGCTGGCTCCCGGGAGTTCATGCATACGAGCGCACTCATTAACGGGCTCGAACAGGTAGACGGGGAGCTGCACGACCTCTACTACGGCGACCGCTCGGCCGACGCCGTCGCCCCGGAGGAAGTTCACTACATCTCTTTCACCACAAACGAGTCCCAACTGGTCAGTGAGATGCGGCTGGCGATGGACGACGATGTGGTCGACAAAGGGAGTCAGGCAGTCGAGTTCCACGACCTCTCGGAGCGGTACTTCCACATCAGTCCGGTGCCGCGAGACTGGTACGCCAGCGAAACCGCGTCGATAACCGACCTCCGGGCGCGCCACGAACGGGAGGACCTGCTTGGCACGCTCGGCATGGTGCTGAACGAGGTGGCGACGGGCAACCTCGTCGTCATCGACTCGCTGTCTGACCTCGTCAGCGCGACGGACGAGGAAGTCAGCTGGTCGGACATCAGCTCGCTCGTCCAAGGGATCCAGAAGGCAGCCCACCAGTGGGGTGGCCTCATCCTCTTACACGTCAACCCAGAGACGCTGTCGTCGGTGCAGCACGGACAACTCGTCGACGCATCCCACGGCACAATGGAGTTCGCGTGGGAATCCGGCGGTTCCACCCGGGCCCGGACTCTCGTCGTCCAACAGTTCCGGGGCGTCCTCTCACAGATCGAAGACGAGGACATCGTCCAGTTCGAAACGGAACTGGGCGATGCCGGCTTCGATATCAGCGACGTGCGCAAGATTCGGTAGCGATAGTCAGCAAGCCAACTGTCGACAGAAAACAACGAGCGGCGTGCTGACGGTTTGCTCCCGGTCTCGGTATCTGAAATCGGCGACAAACCCTTATCAGTCTTGTTCGTCAAGGGTGTCGTAATGTCCTCCGAGTCGACTGATGAGGGGGGAGTGTACGTCGAGCTATCTGCGGATCTAGACGAGTGGCTGACCGAGCAGGCCGAGACGCTCGGCGTCCCTCGCGACGCCGTCATGGAGCAACTGCTGGCCGCATACATGACAGCGGCCGATGCAGACGATGAGATGGACGACCTCCTCCAGCCGTCGGCGGACGAACTGGATGCTGTCGTCGCCGCGACCGTGGACGAGAAGCTGAACGGCTCAGTCGAAGCGGCGACCGAGAGCGCTGTGAGTTCCCAGATTCCCGATATCGTCGACACGGTGGAACGCCAGCTCGCCGACCGGTTCGATGCGCTCGAAGCGGATTTTCAGACAAAAATCGAAGACGTTCGCGAGCGCGTCGTGCAGGTCAAACGGGAGGCCGACGCGAAAGCGCCAGCCGACCACAGCCACGAGGAGTTCGACCGCATCGATGCACTCTCACAGGAGATTGAACAGATAGAGGCGGAGCTCGAAGCGCTTCGGGGAGATGTGACCGACTCACTCGAAACAGAAGACGAGCGACTCGCCGACATCGGTAACCGGCTCGACGATGTCGAAGACAAACTCACCCGCGTCGCTTGGGTCGTCAGCGACCTCCGCGACGATCAGGGTGGCCGGGACCAGAACCAGAAAGCGGTCGACCGGCTGAAACGCGCCGCGGCACAGGAGAACATCTCGACAGCCCGGTGCTCGAACTGTGACGAGCAGGTCGAAATCGGGCTACTGACCGAGCCACAGTGTCCACACTGCAATACGACGGTGTCGGACGTGCGGCCCGAGGGCGGCATTATCCGCTCGAAGGCGCGGCTGGTGGCCGCAGCACAGCTTGAACCGGGCGAGACCAATGAGTGACGACGAGCGAGACCCCTTCGAAGAGCTTGACCCCGGCGACGACCGCGAGGGCGACCCGTTCGAGCGCCTCGATTCGGGGCCTGACGACACGGACGACTCGACAGACACACGCCAGCCACCCGACGCCGGTGGGCCGGGTAGTGAATCGAGCGACGAATCAGCCGCCGATGCGTCCGAGACGGGACCCGGTACAACCGATGCTGACGACCTACTCTCGGCCGTCGATACGGAGGAGTTCCGTTCGGATTCGGCGACTGAATCTGGCAGTCCCCTTTCCGGATCATCTCCTGACCCGGACGACCCCTTCTCAGGGATGGACGACCGCGGCGAGGACCCCTTCGGGAGCGGTGAGAGCGCGTTCGAGCGGGTCGACGTCGACCACATCGACGCGGATAAGGTGTGGGCGGAAATCGCTGCGGACGACGATAGCGAGACTACGCCAGAGAGCCGCTACGCGGAGGTGTCGAAACACCGCTACTGCGAGCAGTGTGAACACTTCTCTGCACCGCCGAACGCACACTGCACGAACGAGGGGACCGAAATCATGGAGTTTCTCGACATGGAGACAGTCCGGCTGCTGGACTGTCCGGTCGTCGCCGAGCAACACGAAATCGAGGACGAGCAGTAACGGCTTTTTGTTTCGGTGTCCGACGGGCGTGTATGCAGTTTTGCGACGACTGTGGCTCGATGATGCACGCTGACGGTGACGAGATGGTCTGTCAGTCCTGTGGGACGCGAGTTACCAAAGACGAGGACCGCGCGGCTGAGTTCGTCAGCACGGCCGAACAGAGCGGCGACGAACTGATAGAGACCGAGGAAGGCTCGAATTTCGAGGGGAAGCCCACAGCTGACGACGTGACCTGTGAGGAATGCGGGCACGGGAAAGCGTGGTACACCATCAAACAGACCGGGTCAGCCGACGAACCGCCGACGCGGTTCTTCAAGTGCCAAGAGTGTGGTCACCGGTGGCGTGAGTACAACTAAAGCAACGAATCCAGAATCCGGAGTTCTTCTTCCTCAGATATCTTGTCGGAGTCCATACACGCATGAACGACCTTGTGGACGAGTTCAGGGTCCTGAAACGGCTGTGGCGAGCCGCCGCCGTCGGTGACGGTTTCCACCTGCCCTTCGAGTTCGGCCAGTTGTGCGGAAAGGTCCTCGACAGTCGACTGGAACGTAGTCAGTGTGGTGTTCACCTCGCCGGCCGCTGTCTCGATCTCGGCTGGCGAGCGGTCGCCGTCGTCGGGCGCAGTATCGGATGCTGACACCCGACCGTCGGCTTCGTCGGGGGCATCTGTTGACTCCGGTGGCGGAGTCTCGGATGCTTGGGTTTCAGTCTCGTCCGAGGGCGTCGCTGACCCGGTCTCTTGGTCACTGAAGACGGCGTTTGCGAACGCTTCACGGTTCGTCCAGTCGAACCCGTCGATGCCGTTGACGCGGTTGCTCACCGTTGAAGCGGTGACGCCGAGCTTCTCCGCGAGGTCTCGCTGGGACGCGGTGGGGTGTTGCTGAATCGTCTGGAGCGTCTCACGTTCTGTCGACGAGAGGTCTTCGGGGGCCGGGTACGACTGTGACTCCGTCGACGGGTCACTCTGCGACTGGTCGGTTGGGTCCGTCTCGTCGGTCTCAGCTGGGTCGCCGTGTTCTTCGAGTACCCGTTCGACCAGCTCCGCTGTTGCGCTCGGCACTTCAGCCGCAAGCTCCGCGATGGACGCCTCGGGGTTTTCAGCCGCTACATCGAGTATTTGCTTGTGACGCATCGATTTAGGGGCCGTTCGGCCCTTCGTTGATTTGCTCATTACTGTCACCTCATAGGGAAGGTATCACCGCTCAATCCCCCAACCTGATACACATTTGACTGGAACTAACGGAATTGTCAAAAGCTTTTGGTTAGCCACAAACATTAATTATGATGTTATTTAATCTGACATCCCCTGAGCTGTCAGTGACACATGCTACTCAGAGCGCGGAGACAGCGCTATTCTAGGCCAGCGGGGAACCGAGTCGGTCAAAACAGCGTCCGACCCTTCTGAAAGCATTTATCCAGAGCAGGGCAACCCGAAGCCATGTACCGCCGCCGCGTTCTGGCACTCTGTGGACTGGCCATCACCGGTGCGGGCTGTCAAGGAGAGACTGCTGACTCCGAGACAGTGACACCGGTCCCATCACCTGCCGTCAGCGAAACCGACACGGAGTCGCCGCCCAGTGTGACAGTCACCGACGCCGTGGTAACGCCGGGCGTCGTGATTCCCGGCACGGACTCTATCAGTGTTGAACCGACAGCCGGTCAGTTCCTCGTGCTCACAACGACTAGCAAGGGCTCGGGAGTAGACCGGGCCGCGTTCTCGCTCAGATTCGACGGGTCGACGTACAGCCCCGAGACGTTCAGAAACGGTCTGTATCGTGACGGCGAATGGGGCCGACAGTTCACCGAGACCGGTGGGCCGCTGGTCTTCGACCTCCCGGAAACCGGCTCAGCCAGCGACGCCCGACTGTCTTGGCCCGGCAGCGAGTGGACGCCGCCGGAGGCCGTTCAGAACAGACTCGAAGCCCCGCTCCCTTCGTTCGACATCACGCTTGACGGACCGGAGCGCGTCACTGAGCCCGCTATGCCGACGCTTGAGATAACGGTCACGAACACGGGCGACACCGCTGGTCGGTATGTCATCGCGCTCAATCGAACCGGTCCACGCGTCGCCTACGCCCCCGCCGGCCGGTTTGACGGCGAACTGCAGCCGGGAGAAACAGAGAGTATTACACTCGATGCCAAGAGCCCCTACGTCGACGATACGGAACCGCGCGAAGTCACGTATCACCTTCGGGCCCCGGACGATCACAACGACGCGACACACCGAATCAAGCCGGTCGATGAGGGAACCGCGACCGAATCGTAGGCACCCGCCGCGTTCGAGACCAGTCTGTGCGTATCGAGAAGTCACCAGACGGCCACGCGCTGGCGCAGGAACGACACCTCAGACCCCTTCGAGGTCGGACCGGTACTCGTTGATCTGGTCGTCGGCGTCTTCGATGGCTCCAGTCACGTCTTCGGCGTCGCCGCTACTGAGGTCGTTGAGCGCCGATTGGATGCGCGCAAGTCGGCCGTGGTCCGGGCCGCGTTCGTCGGTCGCGAGGGTGCCGAGCTGGTCGGCGAGTTCGGCGAGGCGGTCACTCGCCTCGTCGCTGTCAGTGTCTTCGGCCGCCGACTCGAGCAGTTCACTCGCGGACGCGAGTTCGTCGCGTGTCATACGTGGCAATTTACGGATGGGGACTAAAACGGTTCGGCTTACGGGAGCAGGTTTATTTACAGAACCCAGCGGGTATCAGGCAGGGATGACAGTCCTGTTTCCCATCGTCGCGATAGCAATGCCCTGCGGTCGGCAGGACGGGCAACGTTTACCCCGTACCCGCTTGCAGATGTACCATGGCAAACTTTCTCTTCTGTTCGCTTGACGCAGCACTCATCGGCGATATTGCTTGGCAAGTCGCCAAAGAAGGCCACGACGTTCGATACTATATAGAGGCCGACAGCGATCAGGAGATCGCCGACGGATTCGTCCCGAAAACCGACGACTGGCGCGGGGACCTCGATTGGACCGATGTCGTCATCTTCGACGATATCTGGGTCGGCAGCGATATCGGTACCGGCGAGATTGCACAGCAACTCCGAGCCGACGGCCACGCCGTCGTTGGCGGGACACCCAACACGGACACGCTCGAAGAGGACCGCGGCTACGCCATGGAGGTCCTCGAAGACCACGGTGTCAACACTATCGAGCATCACGTCTTCGAGGACTTCGACGCCGGCATCCAGCACGTCCAATCGAATCCGGCTCCGTACGTCATCAAACCGCTCGGAGAAGTCCAGAACGTCAAGCGACTCCTCTACGTCGGCAACGAGGACGACGGCAGCGACATCGTCGACGTCCTTCGCGCCTACAAGAAAGCGTGGGGGCACCGCATGAAGGGCTTCCAACTGCAGCGGAAAGTCGAGGGTGTCGAAATCGCCGTCTGTGGGTTCTTCAACGGCGAATCGTTCGTCGAGCCGATCAACTTCAACTTCGAGCACAAGAAACTGTTCCCGGGCAACATCGGGCCCTCGACCGGCGAGATGGGGACCTCGATGTTCTGGGCCGGACGGAACGAACTGTTCACGGAGACACTCGGCAAGGTGGAAGACTGGCTTGCCGACGAGGGCTACGTCGGCAGCATCGACATCAACTGTATCGTCAACGACAGCGGTATCTATCCGTTAGAGTTCACACCGCGATTTGGGTATCCCACAATCACGCTGCAAGAGGAGTCCTTCGAATCCGGAACGGGGCAGTTCTTCCTCGACCTAGCGAACGGACGTGATCCCGGCCTTGCGGTCCACGGTGGGTATCAGATCGCGGTCCGAGTCGTCCTCCCGCCGTTCCCGTTCGACGACGCGGAGACCTACGACGAGAACTCCCGCAACGCTGCGGTCGTCTTCCAGTCCGACAGCCGCGAGGGCATCCACATCGAGGACGCAAAGCGGGTCGAAGGGCAGTGGCGGGTTGCCGGCGAGAGCGGGATGCCACTGGTCGTGACGGGCAAAGGCGAAACGATGCAGGCGGCGCGGGAGCAGGCCTACGAGCGTATCGATGACATTCTCATCCCTAATCTGTACTACCGCGACGACATCGGCGAGCGTTGGGTCGACGGTGATGGGGATCGTTTGCAGGCGTGGGGCTATCTCGGCCCGGCTACGTAACGACGTAGTGCCTGACCCATCAACCACATCTCTTTGGCACGCGCCGAACGGGGACCTTTACGTGTGTAACACGTACTCATGGCTGACGAATGGACGCACAAACTGAACGGTCGCCGCTACACGTCTCGCATACCGACCACGACGACGGCTGGACGGTCGCCGTCGACCTCGACTCGCTCCATGTCAGCGACGACCACGTGACAGTCGACGTTATCGGAACGGAGGCCATCGTCGCCGTTGACGCCCCGCACCTCCAGACGGAGTTCGACATCGACCTGCCCGCCGCCGGCGCGGTCCAGACACTCCGGAACGGCGTGCTCACGCTATCGCAGCGGAGCTAGCGCGTTCGCAGACTGTTTATTCAGTTGCGGCTTTGCATATGTGACAATCCCACAACACGATGTAACTCCACAAGGGATTTGAGCGTGATACCGGAAGCGTTCAGTGATGACCACCTTTGACGACCGGGACCCACCAACGATTCGGGGCTCGGTGCCACCGCTTCGTGCGTGGATTCGAACGTTTCTCATCGGCCTCTGTATGGGCAGTGCGGACGGCGTCCCCGGCGTCTCCGGGGGTACGATTGCGCTTATCGCTGGGATATACGAGCGGCTCATCGCCGCCATCACTGCCGTCACGCCGGCCCGCATCATCCGGTTTTTCCGTGCACTCACCCCGCTGGATGGCGGCATTGACCCCCGTGGCGCGTTCACGGAACTACTCGAACTCGACATCTGGTTCCTCATCGCGTTGGTCGGCGGTGTCGCAACCGCCGTCGTCATCGTGACTCGAATCGTCACTATCGCCAGCAAAGAGACGCCGGAACTCCTCTTTGGGTTCTTCTTCGGACTCATCGCCGCCTCGGCGCTGGTGTTACTGCGCAGTCTCACGGTCGACTCACCGGTCCAGATCGGGACCGGGGTCGTCGGCTTCCTGCTCGCGTTCTACGTCTCCGGTGTGTCGAACACCGCGGCTGACGGCGGTGGTCTCGTGCTCGTCTTCATCGCCGGCATGATCGGTGTCAGTGCAATGATTCTGCCCGGCATTTCGGGGTCACTGTTACTCATCATCCTCGGCCAGTACGACAGGATGTCGGCGGCACTCACCGAATTCGTGGACGCGCTCATCGCGCTTGCCACCGGCGGCCCAACCGAAGACGTGACCACCACTGCCGTGCCGGTCGTAACCTTCATTCTCGGCGGGCTGGTCGGCCTGTTCACCATCGCCCGCGTTGTCCGCCGCGCGCTCGACTACAACCGCCGGGCGACACTGGCCTTCCTCGTCGCGCTGGTCGTCGGCGCACTGCGCGCGCCAGTCGTCGAAGTCCGGAAAGAGGTCGGCTTCTCGACCGACGTGCTCATCGCGTTTGTCGCTGCCGCCACTGTCGGCGCGGTCGTTCTCCTCGCGCTCGACTGGTACGCCGTCGACCTCGACCTCGACAAGATCTGAGGAGGGTCAGAATCCCCATGCGCGGCGGTACTGTGGTGGCCCCTCGATTTCGTCGGTCGCATCGAGATCTCTCGCGGCAGTCATCGTGAAGTACGGATCCCGCAGGTGTTCGCGGCCGACAATAGCCATGTCGGCCCGGTCGTTGGCGATGACGGCTTCGGCCTGTTCGGGCGTCGTGATGCCGCCGACAGCGCCGACGGCGATGTCCGACTCAGTCTCCTCTCGAATCCGCTCGGCGTACCGGAGCTGGTAGTTCGGGCCGGCGTAGCCGGGGCTGGACTCGGGATGGATGCCGCCGCCGCTCACGTCGATGAGGTCCACGCCGATGTCAGCGAGTTGGTCCGACAGTCGGACAGAGTCGTCGACGGTCCATGCGTCGCGGTCGGGGAGCCAGTCGGTCGCCGAAATACGGACGAACACCGGCTTGTCCTCGGGCCAGACCTCGCGGACAGCGGTCGTGATTTCACGGACCAGCCGCGTGCGCCCCTCGAAATCGCCGCCGTAGCCGTCCTCGCGGTGGTTCGTCACTGGCGAGAGGAACTGATGCAAGAGGTAGCCGTGGGCGGCGTGGACCTCGGCGACCTCGAAACCGGCGTCCAGCGCGCGCTCGGCGGCGGCGCGGAACGAATCGATAACGTCCTCGATGCCGTTCTGATCGAGCGCCGCTGTCGGTGGGGCCTCGTCGCCTTCGTACGGCCACGGGTCGTCACTGGGTCCGACGACCTCCCAGCCGCCGTCGTCGGGCTGGAGCGGGTCGTGCCCATCCCACGGTCGTTCAATGGAAGCCTTCCGCCCGGCGTGGGCCAACTGGATGGCCGGCACGCTCCCCTGTTCGGTGATGAACTCCGTAATCGGTTCCAGCGCCGCTGCGTGCTCGTCGCTCCAGATGCCCAAGTCCTCCGGGGAGATGCGACCGCGAGCTTCGACGGCGGTCGCCTCGGTCATGACTAAGCCTGCGCCGCCAACGGCACGAGAGCCCAGATGCGTGCGGTGCCAGTCAGTTGCGAGGCCGTCGCGGGCCTCACAAGAGTACTGGCACATGGGAGAGACCATGACGCGATTTGGGACAGTTGTCTCGCGGAGTTCCAGCGATGAGAACAGTGCAGTCATCGGCGTGGGTTCGCCGCCGAGACGGATAACCACAATGGCGGCTGCAAGAGTCGTCGTTAGTGCCGGCGACTCGCATCAGGTCACCCTGTCGTTCCGCTTCGCCTATTCGGTCAGTGAGGCCCCGGTGTTCCGTGGCGTGACGACCCGAACCGTCCCCTCGACGCCGGCCTCGTCGAGCGCCATTACGCCGGCTTCGTGGGCCTCCCCTCCGTAGTCTGCCGTCGTCAGGCCCCAGACGGTCGGCCCCCAAGAACTCTGTCCGGCCCCGGAGATGACCGGGGCGCTCGACAGAGAGTCGACAAGCGTGCCGGCCGGCGGCCGGTAGACGCCGCCCTGTTCGTCGGCGTACCACGCGCCGTTGAGTCGGCCCAGCCGCGCCGCGGCGTGGCCGAAGTCGCTATGATTTCTGGTCGCAATTGCGGGAAGGAGTCGCCGGGTCAGTAGCGTCGATATCTCGTCGGCGATACCGGGGTCAGCACGTTCGACGGCCTGCCGCATACTCTGGTCCTCCGCGCTCCCGCTCTGTCCGGGGTCGGTGTCCGGAACGACGACGACGAAGCGCCAGTGCGCGGGCACGTCGTGATGGGCAAGCACCGGCGGCACGTCCCAGTCGCCCTCGGCCGGCGGCTCGGCGGTGAACCGCTCGGTCGGGTGTCCACCGTCGACAATGAACCCGCCCGTTTCGAACGCAGCGACACCGACGCCGCTCCGGCCGCCCCGTCCCAACTCCGGCGCGTACGTCCGGGCATCAGCAGTCCGGTCGTAGGCCCGTACGACGGCGATGAGGGTCGCCAGCGAGAGCTGTGTTCCGCTTCCGAGGCCGACGTGTCGCGGGAACCGCTCCTCGACAGTGACAGCCGCGCCGGGGACATCGAGCGCCTCGACGACACGCCGGACGTACGGTTCTGTCGCCGGGTCGTCGCACCGGATCGTGTCGGCCCGCGTCGCCTCGACGGTCAGCTGCGGCTCGTCGAGCGCGAGCCCGACGCCGCCATAGAGGCGCTCGTGGGCGAGCGAGAGGTTCTGAAACCCGAAGTGGAGTCGCGCGGCGGTCGTGACCGTCGGCATACGGCGGCGGAAGTCCCCGACAGAAAAGAAGCTGCTGTCACCGGTGGGTTTCGCCGCGCTCCACGTGGGACGTTACCGCGAGTACAAGTTATTTAAGGTCGCTCACGGCGACGCTCAACTATGAGCAAGCAGGAACGGCAAGAACGTCCGGAGAAGGACCCGGATCTCCGGAGTACCGAAGTGACCGAGGGATACGAGAAAGCTCCCCACCGTGCGATGTTCCGCGCGATGGGCTACGACGACGAGGACCTCTCCTCGCCGATGATCGGCATCGCGAACCCAGCCGCCGACATCACGCCGTGTAACGTCCACTTAGACGACGTGGCTGACGCCGCCTACGAGGGTATCGACGACACGGAAGGAATGCCGATAGAGTTCGGGACAATCACAATCTCCGACGCCATCTCGATGGGGACCGAGGGGATGAAGGCGTCGCTCATCTCCCGGGAAATAATCGCCGACTCGGTCGAACTCGTCACCTTCGGCGAGCGCATGGACGGCATCGTCACCATCGGCGGCTGTGACAAGAACATGCCCGGCATGATGATGGCCGCCATCCGGACGGACCTGCCCAGCGTCTTCCTCTACGGCGGTTCCATCATGCCCGGCGAGCACGACGGCCGCGAGGTCACCATCCAGAACGTCTTCGAGGGCGTCGGCGCGGTCGCCGACGGCGAGATGAGCGAAGGCGAACTCGACGAGATGGAACGCCACGCCTGCCCCGGTGCGGGCTCCTGTGGCGGGATGTTCACCGCGAACACGATGGCCTCCATCTCCGAGGCGCTCGGCTTCGCACCGCTGGGGTCGGCCTCCCCACCGGCCGAACACGAATCCCGCTACGAGGAGGCCCGCCGAGCCGGCGAACTCGCCGTCGAGGTGGTGCAAGAGCGCCGCCGTCCCTCCGACTTCCTCACCCGCGAATCCTTCGAGAACGCCATCGCCCTGCAGGTCGCAGTCGGTGGCTCGACGAACGCTGTCCTCCATCTGCTCGCGCTCGCAGCGGAGGCCGGTATCGACCTCGACATCGAGACGTTCAACGAGATAAGCGCCCGGACGCCCAAAATCGCCGACCTCCAGCCCGGCGGCGAGCGGGTGATGAACGACCTCCACGAGGTCGGCGGCGTCCCAGTCGTGCTGCGGGCGCTGAACGACGCCGGCCTGCTCCATGGTGACGCGCTCACGGTCACGGGCAACACGATTGCAGAGGAACTCGAACAGATCGATCCGCCAACGGTCGAGGACCTCGATGTGGACTATCTCAACACGGTCGAGGACCCGATCCACGAGCGCGGCGCGATCCGCATCCTCTCGGGCAACCTCGCGCCCGACGGCGCGGTCATCAAGATCACCGGCGAGGACCACCTCCATCACGAGGGCCCCGTCCGAGTGTTCGAGCAGGAGGAAGGAGCTATGGAGTACGTGCAGGAAGGCCACGTCGAATCCGGCGACGTGATCTGTATTCGCAACGAGGGCCCTCAGGGCGGTCCCGGTATGCGCGAGATGCTGGGCGTGACATCGGCCGTCGCCGGGCAGGGCCACGCCGAGGACGTGGCGCTGTTCACCGACGGTCGCTTCTCCGGTGCGACCCGTGGCTTCTCGATTGGTCACGTCGCACCAGAGGCATTCGTCGGCGGCCCCATCGCCGCTCTTGCGGACGGCGACACCGTCACCATCGACATCGACAACCACGAACTCTCGGTCGATCTGAGCGAGGACGAGATGGAGCAACGCCTCGCGGACTACGACCCCGAACCGACGTACGACAGCGGCGTACTTGCGAAGTACCACAACGATTTCGGCTCTGCCGCCAACGGTGCCGTGACGAACCCCGGCGCGAAGTGGGACTGAGAACCCGAAATTCGCTTGCGGAGGCAGTGGAGCAACGGACACGCCGGTCAAAATCAGGTCGCCGTCAGAAACGACCACGTCGGCGTGGTGGCACGGGCTCAGCCCCGCGTGACTGTGATGAGACCTTGCTTGAGCGCCGCTTCGAACCGCTCGTCCAGTGTCATCTGGTCCCAGCCGTCCGGCTGGTTCTCCGCGGCGATTTCAGAGAGGGACTCGACCAGTGACCTGTGAAGGAACCGACCGTTCTCGCCGCACTCGCTGCAGGTCCTGATGATCGACCGAACCTCGAAGTTCCGCTCGACGGCGTCCTGACATCGGGCGCACACGTACGTTTCGGACACACCTGACCATACGCTGTCCGGATACTCGGATGTTGTGAATCCTTTCACCTGTCCATCATGATTGGGCGTCGGCTGCATCTTGGACACCTTTGTTATCGAATACCATTGCACAGTTCGCTAGTTGGGAGACGGCCACCGAAATATGAGAGGGTCCTGTAGCGGCCAGACAGCCCAGTTAACCGAAGATACAGAAGACGACCGGTTCCGTCGGATAGCAGTGTCAAGTCTCGGCCGTAGAGGATCGTCCCGCTGTTGTGTCCTGTTCTATTTTAATCATGACTGCTAAACCTATTTACAACCCCGAGACAAATTGTGGGCGTGTTGATGTCCCCGCCGACCGCCCTCCTCGTCGCTACCGAGACTGCTGTCGGAGAGCAGTTACAAGCGGCGCTTGAACAGGCAGCAATCGACGCAACGGTTGAGACGACTGCGCCCGAATGCGTCGATACGACACTGCTACGTACTGCGGTTGACTGCCTCGTCGTCCCGGTGACGTGTGGAGGGATGGCGGGCGGACATCTGGCGGAGGCGGCCACCGGTCTCTACCCGGACCTCCCAGTGGTACTGTACGGCACCGCGGCGGACCGAGGAGCCCACATTCAGACGGTCGCCGACGGCGATATCGGGTCGCCGGAACTGGCAGCCGAAGTCGGGGAAGCACTAAACCGAAGTGAGACGGTTGCTGCCCGTCCGGCTTCCCGGCCGGAGACGATTCTCGCCACGATGTTCGAACGGTACTCCGAACACCTGTACGTGAAAGACGATGATAGGCATTACGTGCTGCTCAATAATTCATCGTATGTGCCCCCAGAACTACTCGGTCGGCGAGACGAAGACGGGCTCCCTGCTGGGGCCACGTATCTGGATGCAGCACGCGGCGACGACCTACAGGTCATCAACGACGGGACCGACATCCTCGATGTCCACGAGTTCTCCCCGTCGATGGGGAAACACCTCCGAACGTCGAAGGTCCCGTGGTACGACGAAACCGATGAGCTGGCCGGTCTCATCGGCATTACGCAGGATGTCACCGACCAGAAGGAGCGCGAGCGCCTCCTCAGGCAACAGAACGAACGCCTCCGGAAGGTGGCGTTGCTGGCCGCACACGAACTCCGAAACGAACTCCAAGTGTCGACCGGCCATCTCTCGCAGATCGAGGCCGACGACGAACATATCGACGCCGTCGAGGATTCTATCGACCAGCTTTCCGGTATCGTCGACAAGGTCGTCTCGCTGGCGTCAAGCGACTCGCCGGGGTTCGAACCCGAACAGCTGTGGCTCTCGACGGTCGTCTGGGACGTGTGGAGTTCGCTGTCGCTCGAAGCCGCATCGCTCGAAGTGACGTCCGATAGGCGACTGCTGGCGGACGCGGAATCGATGCGCCTGTTTCTCGAGATTCTGCTCTCGAACGCCGTCGAACACGGCGGTCCCGACGTTTCGATTTGCGTCGGCGCCACGTCTTCGGGATTCTTCGTCGCAGACGATGGACCGGGCGTCGATGTCTCGCCACCGGAGCGGGTGTTCGAAGCAGGGTACGCATCAGAGAAACAAAACAGCGGGTTCGGCCTCTACATCGCCAACCGGATCGCAAAAGAACACGGCTGGTCGCTGTCCGTTGATGACAGCGAAGACGGTGGCGCGCGGTTCACCGTGACCGACGTGGAACGCCCGGATTAGAGCTCGAAGGTCTCGTCGCCGTCGAGGACGTGGACCTCCGCATCGCTGCCGGTGCCTTTGACCTCGTTCACGAAGTCCTGTGTCTCGATTTCGATTGGTGGGAACGTATCGTAGTGCATCGGGAACGCGTGGTCGACATCCAGCCAGTCGACGGCAACGGCGGCCTGCATCGGTCCCATCGTGAAGTGGTCGCCGACCGGCACCGCCGCGGCGTCCGGTTCGAGGAACGGCCCGATGACATCGCGCATCTCCGTCATGAGACCGGTGTCGCCGGCGTGGTAGAACGTCGTCGACTCCGCGTCGCTGACCTGCGTCGGCTTCGTGTCCGAGATGATGAACCCGCCCGGCATCCCGCCGCTGGTACCGTAGCTGGTGTCCATGCCGTTCGTGTGGTCGGCTCGGTGCATCGTGACGAAGGCGTCGCCGATCTCGACGGTGCCGCCGAGGTTCATCCCCATCCCGCCGACGGCGTCGAAATCGCCGAAGTTGTCCTCGCAGTACTCGACGATTTCCGGCGTCGCCACGAGCCCGCAGCCCTCGTAGCGGTCCACGTCGCCGATGTGATCGGCGTGGCCGTGGGTCAACAGCACGTAGTCTGGGTCGAGTTCCTCCGGGTCGGTGTCCGTCTTGGGGTTGTCGAAGAACGGATCAATAAGCAACTCGGTGTCGTCAACTGTCACGTGCCACGTCGAATGACCGTACCATGTAAGTTCCATATCGGGTGCACGCTACTCCCGGGACCTACTTAATAGTACACCGCGGCATCGCTGCATAGGTGCTGACTGGGTGCTTCGTTCTCTACAGACATGGAGCGGCCGCAGTCACAACGTCCCAACAAATTGATTCGAAATCTCTTTCAAACCAGTAAATATGTCTATAGTTGCGCGTTGCTGGCATTCGGACCGCTTCAGACGGACGCGTGGCTGCTGGAACCGAAGACGTTTTATAATTTTTAGGCAAGCCTAAAATATGTCGAACAGATCCAGCGAGGAGTCGGCGCTGACACGACGCGAGTACGTCGCCTACGGCGGCACGGTCATCGGTGGCGGATTGCTGGCCGGGTGTACGGGAAGCAGTGGCTCAGACTCAGCAGAATCGGAGACAACTACGGGTACGGCCTCGTCGACGGAGACGGAGTCAACACCGACGGATTCGACGGCCGCTGACGAACCGACCGCGGACAAGTCCTACAGCGTCACTATCGAACCGGCGGGGGAGGTGACCTTCGACGCAGTGCCCCAGACGTGGGTCGCGGAAAACGCCAGTTGGGCGGACATGGGCATCGCGCTGGGTTTGGCAAGTCCCAAGGCTGTCGTTCTCACCGGGGAATACCGCACGTGGCACTACGAGGACGTACCGGGGCTCTCGCCGGCGAAAGACGACATGGTATCCCTCTGGCAGGACGGTATCTCGAAGGAACTGGTGCTCGAACTCGACGCAGACGTTCACTTCATCGACCCCAACTACATGGTGAACCTGATTCCGGACTGGGACCAGTCCGACGTCGAAGAGATGCACGACCGCGTCGGCCCATTCTGTGGCAACACCAGTTTCTCGACGTACTCCTGGCACGAGAGCTATCCGTACTACAGCCTGTACGAAGCGACGGAAAAAGTCGCAGCGGTGTTCCAGCGTCAGGACCGGTTTCAGGCACTCTCGACCCTTCACGATGAGTTCCTCGACCAGATTCAGGACCGACTGCCTGCTGCAGACCAGCGCCCGGATATCGCGCTGCTGTCACCAGGGTCGACGGAGCCGGAGAAGTTCTATCCCTATCGGCTCGGCGAGCGGACGGCATACAAGCACTGGCACGACTTGGGGGTTGGCGACGCCCTCGCCGGGAGCGACATCCAGAGCTTCACCTCCGACCGCGGGACCATCGATTACGAACTGTTGCTGGAGATAGACCCCGAGGTACTGATGCTGTACACTGACACGCACCGGACACCGTCGTCGTTCGAGGAGACATATCTCTCATTTCTCAGAAACCACGATACGGCAAGCCAGCTGACCGCCGTACAGAACGGTAATGTCTATCCGGCCGGAGGGATGTATCAAGGGCCGATTATCAACCTCTCAAAGACCGAGCGGGCCGCGAAGCAGTTGTTCCCGACGGAGTTCGACCGGGGCGAAACACTGTACGACCGCCAGCGACTCGCCGACATCCGGGCCGGCGATATCTAGTCGCCGCTGTTCGGCCGAATCCGCGAAAGCCGCATCGCGTTGCCGGTCACGGCCGTTGTCATACCGGCATCACCGGCCAGCACGGCGGCCCAGATGGGGACGAGGCCGAACGGAACGCCGAGCGCGAGGCCGGCCTTGACCGCCAGACTGGCCCAGATGTTCTGCCGGATAACTCCGTTGGCGTCGTTCGCCAGCTCGTACAGGTACGGGAGCTTCGACAGGTCGTCACTCATCAGCGCAATGTCGGCCGTTTCGAGGGCCGTATCCGTGCCGGCGGCTCCCATTGCGACGCCCACAGTTGCACTCGCCAGTGCCGGCGCGTCGTTGATACCGTCTCCGACCATTGCAACACCATCGTACTCGCCGACGAGGTCGTCGATGGCCGCCACCTTCTCGTCGGGCAGGAGTTCTGCCTTGTAGTCGTCGACGCCGACTTGCGCCGCGATGGCTCCCGCAGTGCGCTTGTTGTCGCCAGTGAGCATCACTGTCCGTTCGACGCCCAGTTCTCGGAGTCGGGACACGGTAGCTTTCGCCTCCGGCCGTACCTCGTCGGCGACGGCGATGACCCCTTCTATCTCCTCGTCAGTGCCCACGATGACGACCGTCTTGCCTTCGGCCTGAAGTTCGGGGACGGCGTCTTCCAGCAAGTCCAGACAGTTGGTGCGCTCACAGAGTTGCTGGGTCGTTTTGGTGACAACACCGCCGTCAGTAGTCGCGTGGACGTGCGAGAGGTCGAAGCCGAGGTCGTCGAACAGCCCCGGTTTGCCGGCGTAGTGGGGCGTCCCGTCGAGGTCCGCCCGGACGCCCTTGCCGGTGATGCTCTCGAAGTCGTCGATGTCCGCCCTCCCGGCACCAGCAGCCCCCGCCTCGGCGACGATAGCCTCACCGATGGGGTGTTCGCTGCGCTGTTCAAGTCCGCGGGCGCACTGCAGGACCTCGTCCTCGGTGTTCCCGTTCAGCGGAATCACGTCGGTGACCGTGAGTTCGCCCTTCGTCAGCGTGCCCGTCTTGTCGAAGGCGACCACGTCGACCGCACCCATCGCTTCGAGGTGGTTCCCGCCCTTGATCAGGACGCCGTTCTTTGCGGCGCTCGTGATGCCCGAGACGACGGAGACGGGCGTCGAGATGACGAACGCGCAGGGACAGGCAAGCACCAGCAGCGTCAGGCCGTACACGACAGCGGTCGACCATGCCACGCCGAACACGGCAGGACTCGTCAGCGTCACCAGAACGGCGAAGGCGACGACGACCGGCGTGTAGTACGACGAAAAGCGCTCGACGAACTGCTCGCGTTCGGTCTTGTTCGACTGGGCGTCCTCGACCATCTGGACGATGCGCGAGAGGGTGTTGTCGCTGGCCGCCGCGGTGACTCGTACCTCAAGGTATCCCTCCTCGTTGATGGTGCCCGCGTACACCTCGTCACCTTCGGTCTTGTCGACGGGGACGCTCTCGCCGGTGATCGGAGCCTGATTGACCGCGCTGGTCCCGTCGGTGACCTCGCCGTCCATCGGAATCTTCTCGCCGGGCCTGATGACGACAGTTTCGTCCACGCGCACGTCGTCGGCGGGGACCGTTACCTCCTCGCCGTCGCGCACAACCGTTGCTTCGTCGGGCGAGAGATCCATCAGTTCCTCCAGTGAGTTTCGGGCGCGGTCCATCGAGTAGCGTTCTAGCAACTCCGCGACGCTGAACAGGAACGCCAGCGTGGACGCCTCGAAATACAGCGCCTCGCCAAAGGCCAGACTCGCGGTGAGCGCGCCCAAGATGGCGATAGACATCAGCAGGTCGATGTCCAGTTGCCGGTTTTTCAGGGAGTAGTAGCCGCCACGCAGGATTTCCTGACCACCGGTGGCCACAGCGACGAGGAACAAGACATCGGCGACGTGCAGCGGCGACCCGAGAACACGTCCGGCCTGCGTGTTCGCACCGCGCAGCAAGAACTCGAAGAGGAGGCCAAATGCGACGAACACGCCGCTGACCCACGTCTTCAGCGCCCGCGGACTGGTCCAAAGCGAGCCGTTGTCGTCCTGCTGTCCGTTCGTTGTCTCGTTCTCCCCAGTCGTCTCTTCGACCTCGTAACCGGCGCTCTCGATAGCCGCCACGAGGTCACTCTCCGTCGTCGTGTTCTGGTCGTACGCGACGACAGCCGTCCCGGTGGTCGGATGCGTTTCGGCGCTTCTGATGCCGTCAACTCCGTCAAGCGCGTTCTCGACCTTGCCGGCACAGGAGGCACAGTCCATCTCCGGGACACGAAACCGCAACGTCTCCCCGCCGTCGTCCGCAACGGTGTAGCCCGCCGCTTCGACGCGCTCCGTAATCGCAACTGTGTCGGTCTCGGCCGCGTCGTACTCGACGGTGAGCCGGCCCGTCGTCACCTGCGGGTCGATGGCCACAATACCTGCCAGTTCGCGGACGCTCGACTCCACTTTGCCCGCACAGGAGGGGCAGTCCATTTCCGGGACGGACAGCTGTACGACCCGTCTCGTCTGTCCCTCAGCCGTTGCTGTCGGGGGACCGTCGGCACCCGCGTCGCCACACCCACTGCCATCCGAACAGCTGTCGGACTCCGTCATTACCGGTACTAGACGACCCTATCTTATTAATCCAGCTGCTAAAATAGGGGCATTTAGTGGGAGTTATTAATAAAATATCTGCACCTATTTATTAATATAGCCGGTGTCGACTCGGCAGTTGGCTATGTCGCTGCTCTCAGTCAAACGGTGTCGTCCGAGTCGGTTTGCCCTGCGCGTAGCGAATCCAGCGTCGCATATGCCGGCCGACCGCCCAAAACAGTACTACTGTCATCGCCAGTACCGCCGACAGGAAGACGATTCCCAGCCGTATCGGCTCCTCGGTCGGGAGTCCGATGAGCAGTACAATTGTCCCGACGAGTGCCATCTCGACACCACATCGCAGACCGGGCAACACGAACCCCGGTGTCGGCGTTTTCGTTCCCGATGAGTCCTCTGCCATGCGCCCCCGTATGCTATCGGGACGATTGTAGTTTATGCCCGGTTTCCGGGCCAAACTGAAAGTCACGAGACACGACGGCTGAGCACCCGGTTGCGGCGACGGCCCCTGACCATGCTTTTTTCGCAGCCCAGACCTACGGCCCAGTATGAAACAGTCTCTCACGCGCCGGGCGATGTTGGGTGCCCTCGGGACAGCCGTCACGGCCACAGCTGGCTGTCAGAGTCTCGGAACCAGCGGTGACACTGCGGACCAGTCGGCGTCGCCCGACACGGTTGCGCAGTCCGAAAGCGTCTACACCGACGTGTATCAGGAGGTAGCCGATGCCGTCGTCTCAATCAGGGTGTACTCCGAAACCACCCGTGGCGGGCAGGGAAGCGGCTTCCTCATCGACGACGAGCATATCGTCACGAACGAACACGTCGTTGCAGGCGGGGACGAATACTACGTCCGCTTCTCCGAGACCGGCTGGCGCGCTGCCTCCGTCGTCGGCGCGGACGTATACAGCGATCTGGCGGTCCTTCGCATCGGCGCGACGCCGGACGTGACACCCCTCTCGTTTGTCGAGACCGAACCGACGGTCGGAACCGAAGTCGTGGCTATCGGGAACCCGTTTGGCCTCTCCGGCTCGGTGTCCGCGGGCATCGTCAGCGGCGTCGACCGCACGCTCCAGAGTGCCAACAACTTCTCCATCGCGGATGCGGTTCAGACCGACGCACCGGTCAATCCGGGCAACAGCGGCGGGCCGCTGGTCACGCTTGACGGCGACGTGGTCGGGGTAATCAACTCCGGCGGCGGCGACAACGTCGCCTTCGCCATCTCGGCCCCGCTCACCCAGCGCGTCGTCCCATCGCTCATCCAGACTGGCGACTACGACCACCCGTACATGGGCGTTGGACTCCGGAGTGTGTCTCCGCGGCTTGCCGAGGCGAACAATCTGGATCCCGGGTCCGGGGTGTACATCACTCGTGTCGTCAGTGATGGTCCATCAGCGGGCGTGCTGCAGGGGAGCGACGGGGAAACTATGGTTTCCGGGACGGCGATTCCCACTGGGGGTGACGTGGTCAGACAGATGGACGACACGCCGACACCGACGCGGCAGGCGCTGGGGAGCTTTCTCGCGCTGGAGACCAGCCCCGGCAAGACGGTCGACGTACTGGTCGAGCGCGACGGGACACAGGAGACAGTCGAACTCACACTCGGTTCGCGCCCAGAGCCATAACGCGCTCCCGTCGGCTGATTCCGCTGTCCCAGTCTATTATTGTGTCCGGAACTCGCCCTGCTCGGGACGGTTGCTACCGGCCGCGAAGTAGCCGATGGCGGCAGCAAGCGGCAGCGTCACCGGAAGCCCCGCGACCAGCAGGCTGATACCGAGACTCGAACCGGCGAACGCGTAGAGTGCGACGCCAGCCGCAGTGACCACGGCGAAGTCCGCGACGGTCGCCAGCGCGGCCAGTCGAAGGCGGACCGCGCGCTTGGAGATTTCGCCCACCGCTGCCCGGTCGCGGTACCACAGCAAGACGTATCCAGCAAACAGTCCAGTCAGGCCAGCCGACACGCCCACGGGAAGGCCAACAAGCAGTGAGAACGCTATCTGCGGTTCGAAGCCAGCGGTGACTGTGACGGTCGTGACGGCAAACGCGAATGCACCGAGAAGCAGGGCGACGACGATGCGGACGTGCGTGTTCATACTCCCAACTGAACGACGGTATATAAATAGTCAATCGCTGCCTCAGAACATGGTCCGGCGGCGCGTCACACAGCAGCCGGTTCGAGCCCGTTGGTCGATTTATTCTAACGGCTCGGCAGCGTCCTGTTCGACCAGCGGGTCCGCGTTGTCGGCCGGCAGTGTCACCACGTCGTCCGTCGAGAGGTCGTACTCGCGCTGGTCGACGCCGAATATCTCGCCCACGTCGTCCGTGATGCGGACCGTCCGTCGGTCCACGTCGGCCCCGGCTGTGTCAGAACCGGCCGGCGACTTCGTTCCGCCGTCGGCCTGTGTCGGATCCGCCGCCGGACCGGAATCGGACCCAGCACCGGGTTCGGCCGGTGGGACCGGAACGTCGCCGCCCGGCACGTCCGCCGGGTCGGACTGGCTGCCGGCAGTGGGATCGCTGTCCGTCTCCAGATCGGGCGGCGTCGGTTCGTCGCGGTCCGGTGGCGGCGACTGGTCCCCGCCGCTGCCCATCATGTCGGCCGCGTCGACGCCCGAGTCCGGTGTCGATGCGGGCTCGGGCGGGTCGGCTGTCGCGTCGTCCGCCGTCTGGTGTGGTTTTGGATCGGGAGCCTGCCGCTCGTCCGAGTTCGACTCGTCTCCGACCGCACCGGTCGGAGCCTCTCCCGCGATTACATCGAGGACGTGGCCTCGGTTGGACTCGATGGCCTCGACCATCGTCTCGAACAGGTCCCGCTCCTCCTGTGTGAGGCCGTCGTCCTCGGTCGGCATATCGGCCGCAGCCAGCGACGCCATCTTGACGATTTTACCGACACGGCGCTCGTAAACCGCTTCGACAGTCTGTTCGGCGGTCTTGATATCGTCGGTCAGGCGGTTGACTTCGGGTGAGTCGAACGGGTCCTCGGCGCGCTCGGCCGCGCGGTCGCGCTCCGTCCGGAGCTGTTGAATGAACTGTCCGGCGTCCTCGTAGAACGTCTCGCGCAGCTGCTGGAGCTGGTCGGTCTGGCGCTCGCGTGATTGGACGGACTGGAGCTCGTCTACGTTCATTCCTTCCCCTTCTCGGCACGCCCGCGGGCCATGAGAAACACGCCCACGTGCTCTGGTACAGTCTGATTACCCGCCTCCAGTGTAAAGCTATCGCCATCTAGTTCCACGAGGCCGCCGTCGGTCACCTCGACGGTGATGTCGTGACCCCGGAACGTCTCCGGCACGGGGTCGACCAGCGGGTCGAACGCGTCGATATCCTCGCGGTCGATGCGCTGGACTTCCAGCCCGCTGCCGCCGTGTAGCGACCCGGGCAGGCGGATGAGCCGGTTCGTGTCCGTCGTCACCGGCTCGTCAATCGGCGCGTTGTCCGCCGCGACGACCTCGTGCAGGAGAATCTTCGCCAGTTGGTAGAACGCCGGATGCACGTCGATGTTGCCGGCCTCCAACTGCTCGTAGTTCGACCGGGCGGCGTTCAGCGCCGCCGTTGCTTTCCCCTCGCCGATGCCGTCGTACTCTTGTAGTCGGTCCAGTGCGTCCGCCTCCTCCATTGCGAGCAGGTCGTCGACGACGGCGAGCATGTGGCGATGCGCGCGAGCGCTCCAGCCGCCCTCCGTCGAGAGCGTCCGCTTCTGTGCCGGGCTTGACCGGCCGGCCGTGCCGGCGACGGACTCCTCGTCAACGAGTTCATCGAACTCCAGACCGATGCCGCGGACGTAGTCGACGACCTCCCGGCGCGCGTCCCGCTCCAGATGCCGGATGCGCTCGTCGCGGACGTGGACGTGGTAGCCCCGCCCGCCGGAGAAGACGACGGTCAGATCCTCGAAGCCGAAGTCGTCCTCCAAGAAGTCCAGCAGTCGAAGCAGCGCGTCCTTGCATTTCGCGAGCATCTCCGCGTAGCTGTCCTCGCCCAGCACGACGCTCGGCAGGTGGTCGGCGTCGAGGTCGAACACGAGGTCAGAGGAGCGCCAGCCCTTGTCCGACATCGTGGAGGCGCTCGGTTCGTCGTAGCGGCCCGCGGAGAAGTAGACGTGGCGGGGCTTCCGGCGACCGAGGAAGTCCTCGATCTCGCCGAGATCCAGCAGCGAACGATGGCGGACCATCGTCTCGCCGGGGCCGTCGGTCCACGGGATGAATCCCCATTCGCGTTCGTTGGCGGCCGGCGGCGGCGTTACGGACGCCTGTCGGTAGTGATCGCCGAACCGGCCACGGAGGTACGCGCGGGTCCGCTCTTCCATCGGCTACCTCGTTGGGGAGGTCCCTTGAAAAGCGTTCGCTTAACTGCGCAGGAACTTCGACAGTTTGTCGGTAATCGTGTCCTCGCCGAGTTTGAGATAGTAGGCGTCGCCGCCGTCCTCGTAGTAGTTGTCGATGCGCCGCCTGATCTCGAAGCCGATGTGTTTGTAGAAGCCAATTGCCTCACGATTTGTCGCTCGGGCGTGACAGGTCACGCTGCCGTAGTCCTCGGCGACGCGGGCGACGAGTCGCTTGCCGAATCCGTGGCCCCGGTACTCGTCGTCGACCGCGAGAAAGAGAATGTAGCCGTCGCGTCGAACCGCGGCAAAGCCGATGAGGCAGTCCTTCGACCGGTCGATGTAGAGATAGGTGGTCGACCGGCGGTAGGCGTCGCGAAAAAACCCCCGTCGCTGTCGAAGTACCCCGTCGGACTCGCGGATGGCCTCCTTGAGCCGCCACGCCGCGTCGACGTGTTCGTCGTCCCCGCGTTCGACGATCTGTGTCTCGATGTTGACGCTCACTGCCGTATAAGTAGTGGAGGCGTGGATATAATTCCACCGCCTACAGAGATGGGGCGCTCGTGAGGCGCTTGCACCGCAAAGTACCACGGAACGGACGAACAGCATTAGGTAGCCAGCGCACGAATTATCAGGTATGGACACTCGTATCCCGAGTTTCGCCGGCATCGTCGCGCTTGTTTTCACGCTCCTTTCGCGACCTGCGGCGGCACATGTCGACTACGTGACCGAGGGGCCGGGCGACGCGCTCGACGCGCTCGAGTTCGCGCTGTCCGTCCTCTCCAATCCAGTGAATGCGGCTATTTTCGGTGTTTCGGGTCTGGCAGTGACCGCGGGTCTTGCGGCGTATCTCTGGGTCCGGCCGACGATTGCGGACATCGTCATCCTCCGGGATGTCCTCATCGGCTACTCGGACCTCGTCCCGTGGATGCTCCGACTCAGCGTGGGACTGCCACTCGTCGGCGCCGGCTTTCAGGGGTATCTGTTCGCCCCCACAGTGACATTTGATCCGGCTACGAACCCACTGGCTCGTATTCTGTTTATCGGGATGGGTTTCACCCTCCTGTTCGGGCTTGCGACCCGTATCGTCACGACGATTGGGCTGGCGACCTTCGGCTGGGCGCTGAGCGTCGACCCCGGTGTCGTTCTCGCTATGGAGTACGTCCCGGCGTTTCTGGCACTGCTGATTCTGGGCGGTGGTCGCCCGAGCGCGGACCACATGCTCCAGCAGGTCGCCAGCACCGACGGGACCTATTACGGCCGCGTCGACCCAGTACACCATCTCAAGCGGTTTCTGGACGCAACAACCGACCAGTTCCGTGAGTACGTCCCGGTCATCGTTCGCGTGGGCATGGGTGTGACGTTCATCTATCTGGGGCTCATTCAGAAACTCGCCGAGCCCGGCCAAGCGCTGCTGGTCGTCGAAAAGTACGACCTTACTGCAGTCGTGCCCGTCGACCCCGGGATGTGGGTGCTCGGCGCTGGCCTGACCGAGATGCTGGTCGGTCTGGTGTTGATCGTCGGCTTCATGACTCGCGGGGCCGCGGCCGTCTCCTTTGTCCTGTTCACCACGACGCTGTTTGGCCTGCCGGACGACCCGGTGCTCGCTCACATCACACTGTTCGGAATGGCCTCAGCGGTGTTCACGATGGGTGCCGGGCCGCTCTCCTTTGACAACTGGTTCGGTCGGCCGGCACAGAGCGACCGGGAGACGTCGGTTTCGGCGGACTGACCGGTCCACAGCAGTACCGCCAGTCAGTTCGTGCCGTTCCACTGGTCCAGCCGGGTCCGGTTCCCGCTCGTGTTGTGGTATATTATAATCGTGTCCTGCGCCCTCACCTGTTGCTGATAAGCACTCCCGCTGCTCAATTGCACAACATCGCCGGGTCCAACGGTCGCTTTCGGTTCTCGGCCAGCCACTTCTGCCCAAGTAACCCGATTGTCGGGCCCCTGAATGTCAACGTTCCCCGCTTCGAACTCGTCACCCCGTTCGTGTGTAACAATAAGGACTTGATTATCCGAGATGTAGTCGTAGCTGAAATTCGCCTGTGGGCCACCGCCGTCGTCGTCCTCGATGACGAGGACGTTTAGCCCGACGATGGCCGTCACGAGTAGCGTCAGCCCGATGAGTACGGCGACGCCGATGCTCTCTGTCATCCCGACTGTGTCCGTGCTGAGCCGTCCCATAGCCGTCTATCACCCCTAATGTGAGACGGCGTTAAATGCTGTTCGACGGCGAGGGGGAAGACACATATCGGTTCAACTCACAGCCACCGGTATGATAGACGAGACTGTCGAGGAGATCTCGGAGATGCAGACCCACAGTTCCTCCGTGGTCGCAGTCAAAGCCGCTCAGGCGCTCCGGGATCTGACTGACAGGGAGTACCCGACGGTCGAGGATTACCTCCGCTCGCTCGACCGGAACAGCAGCGCTCTCCGGCGAGCGAACCCCTCACACGCCTCCCTCCATACGACCCAGAACCGGATTATAAACACCGTCTCGGACGCGGAGCCCGACGACGTGGCGACCGCTAAGGAACTGACTACCGAAGCTATCGATGACGTTATCGAGTCGGTGGAGTCGTCGAAAGACCGCGCCGCTGCGCGCGCCGCGTCGGTGATTGCTGACGACGACGTGCTGTTGACGCATGACTTCTCCTCGACGGTCCTTGCTGCCATTGACGATGCCATCGAGGCCGGCCACAGTTTCGAGGTGTACGTTACGGAGTCCCGACCACGCTTCCTCGGTCGAAAGATGACGCGCCACCTCGCTGACCGGGACAACGTCGACGTGACGCTCATCGTCGACAGCGCCGCCGGCCACTTCATGTCACAGGTCGACCGCGTGCTCGTCGGCATGGACTGCATCGTCGACGACACGCTGTACAACCGCATCGGGACCTATCCGATTGCGACGGCGGCGGCGGACAACGACGTGCCAGTGACGGTCGTCGGGGCCGCTGCGAAGTACGTTGACGGGGCCTTTGCCTTCGAAAACGAGATCCGGTCACCGTCGGAGGTACTCCGGGAGCCCGCAGACGGATTCGAGATCGCAAACCCGGCCTACGACGCCACGCCGACGCACCTGCTTGATGCGGTCGTCACTGACGACGGGATTCAGGAGTACTGAGACGGACTGCTGCACTTTCTTTCCGGATTACCGCCCAGCAGGAGAATGCTCGGGCAAACGAGTGTGAGACGGGGCTACTGGCACACCCGATCTGAAACAGTCAGTACAGCGGCTACAGTCGCCACTCAGGGCTTGTCCGTCGGGATGTTCCTGCGGAGAGTGGGTAGAAGGTTCTTGTTGCTGGCAGTGAAGAAGCCACGTATGGACGACACTGCCCTCCTCCGTCAGACAATTCGTCGGTGTACCGCCGTACTCGTTTCGACCCTTGCCGCTGTTGGAGTGAGTCTACAGAGTCCCGAAGAAGCGAGCTACTTGCTCATACTGGCCATCATCTCAATAGTGTATCTCGCCGTTGAGTTCATCACAGTGAATGCGCCTGCTGAGAATTCCCGAAGTTCCTCGTCGACAGAAGATCAAACGTAATTACGTAGCGGTCCTACCGTTGCTGGACGACAGTGTCACAGTCCGGACACCGGAGCTGCAAACTGTTCTCGGTCCCTTCGGCCGTCCAGTCGCCCGTCACTGCGCTCTCGTGACCACAGTCGGGGCAGAACAGCGATGTCTTGGACCGCGACTGTGGTGGTGGGTCTGAATCGACCGCGCTGGTCGTGTAGATTTCGGTGGAGGTCATCAGAGAAAAGAATGCGCTGTAGGCTGAAAAAGGTGTCGCCGGAATGTTTGATTGTTCACGCACAATGTGGGACTAGTATAGTTTTACTCCCCGAAAATGTGGAGATATGGCCCATATTTTGGCTATTACATGTACATTCGGTCATCCGAAATTCGCTCGGAATCGGCGGCATCCATCCGCTCAGCGAGTGCCTGATAGTGGGCTTCGATGTTCGCGGCAAAGGCCTCTAGCGGACCGGTGTCGATATCGATCGCATGGGTCTCTTTCAGCGCGGTGAGCAGTCTGATTGCGGCCGCGGCATCGGGCGCTTGCGGATGTGTCGGCGTCGTGAAAACGCCGGTCGGCAGCGAGCCATCGATACCTCTGGTGACAAGCTCCGCACTCAGTCCGTCGAGGAACCCGCTGCCCATCGGCCTGATGTCGGTATCGTCGAGATACGCGTCCTGATACGCTGGCGTCGCGATGTAAAACGGGGCGTGGTCGTCCGGACCGTGCGCGATGGGGACGCCGGTGAGCATCGTAATGTTCGAAACGTCCAGTTTTCTCCCGGCGGTCGCGATTGCCTCGGCAAGCGACTTGGCTTGGGCTGGTGGCACGAACCGTTCGCCGACTAAGACGGCGACCGACGCCGCTTCGTCGACATACAGCCGTGTGTGATGTCTCGGGGTTCCGTTCTCGAATGGGGTAATGAACGGCGGTCCCGGCGTCCGCAAATGGCCGACCTCTCGCATCGAGTGCTGGTCGGCGAGATAATCGACGGCCGTGAGGGCGGCGAGACCGTACTCAGAGACACCGACTGCCAGTGTATCGACTGGTGGCCGGTCGTCTGAAACGACCACGGAAATGTCGTCGCGAGACATATGACTTCAGACTGGATGAGGGGGCTAAGTAGTTCGGGAGGGGAATCCTTTTCTCGTGGCAGGGTCGAATCCCTGTCATGCGTTTTGGCCCTGTCTGGCCGTTGCGGACACCCACTCCGACACCGACCGAAGCCGCAACCGAGGTCACAACGGAAGTGGCAACCGACATCGGCGGGCTGTTGCCCTTCGATATCCCGATGTGGGTCGTGAATATCGGGGAATCACTTGTCGTCATCGCGCTTGCCGTCGTCGTCTCCCGAATTCTCGTCCGCCTTCTCGGCCGACGCGTCGCTCAGCAGTTCCGGCGGCCAAGTCTCACTCGGACGGTGCTGCGCGGCATCCGCGCCGGTGTGTACATTTTCGCGTTGCTGACCATTCTGGGCATTTATGGTCTGCAACTGGGTGATATCGCACTCTCAGTTACTGTGTTTTCTGCCGTGGTTGGTGTCGTGCTGGCCCCGATTCTCGGGGGCCTGATCTCCGGCGTCTTCTTGCTGGCCGACCAGCCCTACGAGATCGGTGATATGATCGAACTCGCAGACACTGGCCAACGCGGGTTCGTCGAGGACATCACGCTCAGACACACGAAGATGTTCACGCTCGACAATACGTTTCTCGTCATCCCCAACGGGGAGATTCGCCAGCGGGATGTTATCAATTACTCGGCGGAAGACTCACGGACACGACTCTCGCTCGACGTACTGGTCACGTACGAGAGTGACATCGCCGCCGCGCGGAGCCTCATCGAAGCGGCGGCCCGAGAAGTGGACAACGTCATCTCTGGCGGGCCGGACATCCGCGTCGGTGCGGCCCGGTATCCCGCCTCGCCGACGGTGTATATCAATAATTTCGCCGACCACGGCGTGTTGCTGACGCTCCGGTACTGGGTGACCGAACCGTACAAACTGCTCGCTGCACGCTCAGCGGTCCAGACGAACGTCTGGAGACGGCTCGAAGATGCTGACGTGGAAATCGCCTACCCACACTCACACCTGTACTTCGACGACACCAGTGGGGAAATGAACGTCTCACTCAACAACGGACTTGGTGGCCTAGACGGCATTGACCGGACCCACACGCCCACTGGAGACTCGCCCGTCCCACCTCATCAGGACCCTGACGAACTCGCCGACGAGTGACGGCTGGACTGGGCATCCGGTTCGACGGTGACGATTTCACAGTCGAGTTCCTCGCGGAGAAACTGTTCGACATCGGGATCGTCGACAAGACGACGGATCATCTGCCGCCAGCGACTCGCCTGTTTGCTCCCGATAACAACGATATCGGCGTCCTGTGCGGCGACCTCGTCGAGAATCGTTTCCTCGACAAGCATCCCCGACCGGACGACGTACCGCGTCCGCGGAACGTGGCCAAAGGACTGCTCGACGGCGCGTTTGAGTTCCGTCCGGTCGACCCGGTGGCTGTTCTGGTAGAGATTTACATGCAAGACAGTGAGGTCCGCGTCTTCCTCGTCGGCGATCTGAATGGCCTCCGCAAGCGTGGCCCGGGAGTTCTCCGAGAGCGGGTATCTGACTGGGACGACGAGCTGTGGCATCGGCGAGATGTACCGTGCCGAGGTTTAAATCGCTAGCGACGAATGAGCCGTCCGTCGACAGTCGGAGCGATATCCGTCTCCCGGACGTAGTCGGCCAGCGCCTCGTACTGCACGTCAGCGACGCTGACCCGGTGTGACCTCGTCAGGACTGGGAACTCAAGCGCTGTGTAGTAGAGGTAGTTGCTTGTCGCGAGCGTGTACGTCTCGGTGTCTTGGACCGGTCGCCCGTCGACCCGTAGTCGCTCGATAGCCTGCGCGTCGTCGTTCCAGACCAGTTCGACGCCGCTGAGATGGGCGTGCCACCAGTCCGGTTCACCGAACTCGACCTGTCGCCCGCTACCCTGTCGACACAGCGTCCGAAGCTCCGCGCCCGTCAGTTCGGCGACAGTCAAGGGTTCCTCGAAAGGAACGATAGAAACCATATCTGCGACCGTCAGCGCCCCGTCCAGCGGGACCGTGTCGTTCCGGAGGCCGCCGCTGTTCTGGAGACCCACGTCCGCGCCTGTCGCCCACCGGTACGCGTCCGCGACGAGGTTTCCGAGGCGACATTCGCCGCCGTAGGTCGTCGCCCGACTCCGGTCCAGCGGCTTGTCGACGTGCCCGACGACCTCGTCGAGCCCTGCCGCGGAAAGCCTGTCCTCGATGGCCGCCGCAACGCGGTCGTCGACGGGACCGTCAGCTGTCTCACGGAACTGCGCAGTCGGTTCGGCCCCGCCGAGATCCACTTCGACGACGGTCTTGCCGTTAGCCCCCGGTCTGGTGAGTAGCGTGCCGGCAACGCGGTCGATGCGGCGCTCGTGGACGTGCCCGCCGAGAATAACGTCCACGTCGCAGGTTCGAGCTAGTTTCTCGTCAGTACGTCCAAGGTGAGAGAGCACGACAACAACGTCGGCTCCGTCTTCTCGAAGCGCTGTGGTAGCCTCGGCGACGGCCTCGAAGGGGTCTGTGAACGTCAGCGTCGTCGCCTGTGGATTTGCCGACGCCGTATCGGGGCTGGTCACGCCGACGAAGCCTATCTGCTGTCCGTCGACGGTCCGACTCGCCCACGCCCGGGTCAATCGTCGGGCAAAGCGCTCACCGTCCTGCTCGACGTTCGCCGTCAGCCACGTCTGGGAGGATCTGGCAATGATGTCCCGCGTCGCGTCGAGTCCGTGGTCGAAATCGTGGTTGCCCAGTGTCTCGAACGCAGGCGTCAAGGCGGTGAAGAGGTCCAGCGACTGCTCGCCGTCGGTGACCAGCGACAGCACCCCCGGGCCGGTGTTGTCCCCGGTGCCGACGACCAGAGCATCCGGACCGTCCGCCGCGGCCACTGTCCCCGCAAACCGACCGATTCGCTCGGGCGTATCGTACGCTTTCTCCACGTCAGAGTACTGGATTAGCCGGGGACTCACACCCACAGCACAGGGGAACCAGCCACTAATGGTTTCCGCAGTGATTTAGCCGCTGGCCCGTCATGCGTCCGTATGGACGCACTCGAAGGTCCCGACGGCGAGACGCTGTACGTCGACAGGAGCGACGGCGACATCGGCACGAAAGGCGCGTTTCACGTCGTCTACCGCGACACCGACCGCGAGCGGCGCTGGGGCTACTTCTGTAGCAACTGCGAGACGTTCAACAACGCGATGGACTCGATGGGGCGCATCCGCTGTAACGACTGTTCGAACCTCCGCAAGGCCGAGGAGTGGGACGCCGCCCACGAGTAACAGTCAGGTCTGACGACTGAGATTTCCTGCTGTCCTTCCTCGGAGGAAGGTCGAATCGGCCACCGAGAGGCCCTGTTGTTTCCGCTGCCACCGACAGCACCGCTTATTCCATAGTCGTCTCTTCGGGTGAACTGTCAGCTACGTGTCTAGTGGGAACGTTTATGAGATAGCCAGTGGTATCGACTCTCAGATGGGGGCCGTTACCACATCACTTGACGAGCAGGCCCGGTCGATATTCGATGATCTCGGATACACCGTGTCGCGCACTGGCACCGAACTGCGAGCGGAACGCGACTGGCGCGTTGTCACTGTCTCAGTGTTCGACTCGCAGGACCCGATACCTGACGGCGGCGACTTGCGCTGTTTCGTCACACCGACAGGCGAAGCGACGCACCTCAGTCGCCGTCTCGACCGGCGGGACGTATCGTACGACTGGGCCGTTATCGGCGTCACCGATGACGGTGACTACGAGGTTGTCCGGCATCCCGGCGACACCCCCGCACCGGCCGACGCCAACACTTAGGGGGCTCTCCGCCCACCATCCGGCGTGCAAGTCGGTGTCATCAATCGAGCGCTCGAACAGCTAGTCACAAACGTCGTCGACGCGCTCCCGCGCCTCATAACCGGTGTCGTCTTTCTCGCGGTCGCTGCCGTCGGCATCAAAGCTATCATGTTCGTCGTGCGAGCAGTCCTGAAGCGGTCGCTGCCCGGCGAATCGCCGGTCTATCGGCAGTTTCTCGCGGTCATCGTCCTCGCGTTCCTGTGGTTTGGTGTGGCGCTGTCCTTCCTCTCTATCGTCGGCCTGACCGCCATCGCCGCCTCGCTGGGCACGGCGACGGGGTTCCTCGCGCTCGGCGTCTCCTACGCGCTCTCGGAGATGATCAAGGACGCCGTGGCCGGCGTCTACCTCCTCCGGGACCCCGACTTCAATCCCGGCGACACTGTCAAAGCCGGCGACACCACCGGTGAGGTAGCCGCTATCGAACTCCGAAAGACGCGGTTCCGGGTCGACGGCGATACTGTCGTCAGAGCCAACGCGGCCATCGAAGAACGCTGGACGAAAGTCGGATCCGAGTCCTGACCGGACCCGGGACCCGCGCTATCTGTTCACACGTGGTGTTTAAGCCTCTCGCCACCATATTCGATGTATGTTCGTCGGGCACGCGCTGTTTGCGTTCGCCCTCGGGGCCCTCGCCGCGTGGTGGCTGGGACTCTCCCGCGAGCGAGCGGTCCAGTTGGGCGTCGTTGCCGGCCTGTTCGCCGCAGCTCCTGACGTTGACATCGTCTACGCCCCGTTCGGGCTGCTCGTCGGGGCCGCCGAGAACCTGACGGCGGACGGATTCTGGGAGACGGCGAACGTCGTCCACCGCGGGCCGACGCACTCGCTCGTGCTGGGGGTCGTACTCGCAGTCACGGCCGGCCTCTGGGCAACTGACTCACGGGCCGCGCGACTTGCATCACTGTCCGTCGGCGTCGCACTGACTGTTCTTACTGGCGTTCTCAGCGGTCCTATCGCCGGACTCGTGATGCTCGTGTTCGTCCTAGCTGTGCTCGGTGTCGCCACAGTGGCACAGTCCCGTGAGATCAGCCCTCGGACGGTGACCGGGCTGGCGCTACTGGGACTGCTTACCCACCCGTTCGGTGATCTCTTCACCGGCGGCCCGCCGCCGTTCCTGTACCCCTTCGACGTGACGCTCGTCGCCGAGCGGGTGCTGCTCCACCCCGACCCGACCACGCACCTTCTGGCGGCGTTCGCTATCGAGCTGGCGACGGTCTGGCTCGCCGTCTGGACGTACGTCCACCTCCGCGGATACACGCTGACCGAACTCGTCCGACCCCGAGCCGCGCTGGGACTCGGCTACGGGGCGGCCGTCCTGTTCCTGCCAGCGCCGACGCTCGAACGGTCGGCGCACTTCGTGTTCAGCGTCCTCGCACTGGGCGTCGTCGGGGCGCCGACTCGACCCTTCAGTGATGACGTCGACTGGCTGGAAACGATCGTGACAGGCCTAGCAGCGGTAACCATCGCTGCGCTCGCGTATGCCATGGCGTATGGGGCTATCTGAACAGCCCACACCACCGGCATCGGTCGATAGGGTTTTTCCAGTCGCGACGCACGAAGCAATATGAGCCGAGACGTAGCGCAGTTGCTCCGGGACAGGCGCGTCAACGCCCTCGCTGCGTGGTGTATTGTCGCCATGCTCGCGGCTGTTTCGGTGACAAGTGCTGTCCAAGGCGACCTGTTGTGGGCCGGGTTTGCGGCCGCTGTCTCGGCGCTGGCGCTGTTTCCGCCGGCCCTGTTGCGTAACCGAGACGCCATGCTCCCATGGGAGATTCTCTTGTTGGCGGCGCTGCCCGTCGTCGGCCGCCTGTTTGCGACGCTCTCGATGACCGGCAATCTCGCGACCTACCTCTCGGTTGCCGCCATCGCGCTCATCCTCGCCGTCGAACTCCAGCTCTTTACGCCCGTCCGGATGACGCCCCGGTTCGCCGTCGTTTTCGTCGCCATCACCACGATGGCCACCGCCGGCGTCTGGGCGGTCGTTCGCTGGGTGGCCGACCGGTTTCTCGGGACGACCTTCATCCTCGACCCGACAGTGTCCGAACACGTCATCGAGGAGGCGCTGATGTGGGAGTTCGTCGCATCGACTATCGCCGGCATCGGAGCCGGCATGGTGTTCGCGTACTACGTCCGGCAGCAGGCCGGGACCAGTCGCGTCCCTGAGGAGGTCCAGTCGGGCGTATGAGAGTCCGTGACCGCCTCCGGGTCAGCACAGCGACGCAACAGCTGCTCTCCCGAGTCCTGTCGCTCGCGCTCATCGGGCTCTTGGCGGTCGGTATCGAGCGCGGGAACGTCGGCATCATCGTCAATTCGGCCGTTGCCATCCTCGTCACGCAACTCCCCGCATTGTTGGAACGGGACTACGGAATCGCACTCGACCCTGCACTGACCCTCTGGATCACGTCGGCGGCGTTCTTCCACGCGCTCGGCACCGTCGGCCTTCCCGGAGCCGAGGAGAACTTCTACGTCACCATCTGGTGGTGGGACCACTTCACCCACGCCCTCTCGTCGTCGGTTGTCGCCGCTGTCGGCTACACTACCGTCCGTGCGCTCGACGAGCACACCGACGAGATCTCGATTCCCTCGCGGTTCATGTTCGTGTTCCTCCTGCTGTTCGTGATGGCCTTCGGCGTGTTCTGGGAGGTCATCGAGTTCTCGATTACCCTTGCCGCGTCGGCAACCGGGAACGACACGATTCTGACACAGTTCGGGCTCAGCGATACGATGCTCGATCTCGTGTTCGACGCTATCGGTGCGGTTATCGTGGCTATCTGGGGGACCGCACACCTCACCGGCGTGGTCAGTCACGTCGAGACGTTGCTCGACCGGCAGTCGCAGTGACCTGTCCGTAGTTTTATGACAAGGCCGTGTGAACAAATGGCACGCAGATGGTTTTCAAAAAGATCACACTCATCGGGACCAGTCCGGAAAGCTTCGACAAAGCCGCTGACGACGCCATCGAGCGTGCGGAGGCGACACTGGACAATCTCAAATGGGTCGAAGTGGAGGAACTCGGCGTCGAAATCGCCGGCGTCGACGGCCGCGAGTATCAGGCCGAAGTCGTCGTGGCGTTCGAACTCGAAGAGTAGCTACGTCCGGAAGGACTCGCCACAGCCGCATTCGCTGACTACGTTCGGGTTCTGGACGTGGAACCCGGCCCCCTGCAGGCCGCCCTCGTAGTCCAGCACCGATCCCTCGATGTAGTCGATGCTGGCGTCGTCGACGAACACACGGAGCCCGTTGCGCTCGAACACTTCATCGTCTTCTTCGGGTGCGTGTTCGAACCGCATCCCGTATGAGAGGCCGGCACAGCCGCCCTGCTGGACGTATAAGCGAAGTCCGGATTCCTCGACATCCATTCCCTCGCTTTCGAGGAGGTCCAGTGCCTCTCCCGCTGCCTGCTCGGTGACGGCCACGTCCTCGCCCCCGAGGTTCGGGTCGCCGTCGTCCGCTGTGCTGCTCATACACTTACGTGGACGCCCGAACGTGTTAACAGTGACGCCGATAGGACAGCACGGAGAAACAGGTCCTGCGTTGACCGGCGAGAAGGCCCCGGAACCGCGTTACTCCTCGAACCGCTTGCGGACGCTCTCAGCGTGGGCTTCCAGTCCCTCTGCTTCGGCGAGCGTCGTAATCGTGTCCGCAATATCGTCAAGCGAGTCCTCGGAGAGCCGTTGGACTGTCGTCGACCGGACGAACGTGTCCACGGAGAGACCGCCGGTGACCCGCGCGCTCCCGCCGGTCGGGAGGACGTGGTTCGTCCCGGTAGCGTAATCGCCGGCCGCAACAGGGCTGTACGGGCCGAGGAACACGGACCCAGCGGAGGGGATTCGCTCCAGCAAGGCCTCGTCGTCGGCGGCCTGAATCGAGAGGTGTTCGGCGGCGTACTCCTCGGCGAAGAGGACCGCTTCGCTCATCGAACGAGCGTGCAAGATGCCGGAGGCATCGTTGTCGAGCGCGGCGCGGATGACCGCCTCGCGCTCCCGGCCGTCGGCCTGCTCGTCGACGGCGGCCGCGACTTTCTCGGCGAGTGCCTCGTCGTCAGTAACGGCGACGACCGAGGCGTTCTCGTCGTGTTCGGCCTGTGCGACGAGGTCGGCCGCGACCAAATTCGGGTCCGCGTCGCCGTCGGCGACGACCATGATTTCGGAGGGGCCGGCGAGGAAGTCGATAGCCACATCGCCGCGGACCTCGGCTTTCGCCGCCGTGACCCAGCGGTTGCCCGGGCCGACGACGATGTCCGTCGCGCTCACGGTTTCAGTTCCGTAGGCCAGCGCCGCGATGGCCTGTGCGCCGCCGACCTGATAGACGGCGTCGGCCCCGGCGACGTGGATAGCCGCCAGCGTCACGGGATTGACCTCGTCGGCCGGTGGGGTGGCGACAGCGACGTGTTCGACGCCAGCGACCTTCGCCGGGATGACGCCCATCAGCGCGCTCGAAGGGTAGGCTGCGGTCCCGCCGGGCGCGTACACGCCGGCGCTGTCAAGCGGCCGGTAGCGACGGCCCAGTTCCCGCCCCTCGAAGTCGCCGCGCCAGTCCTCGGGGACCTGTTGCTCGTGGAACGCGCGGATGTTCGCCGCGGCGTCCTCGATGGCGTCCCGAACCTCGTCGTCGATTTCCTCGTAGGCCCGCTCGGCGGCGTCGGTGATGTCGATATTGCCTACTGAGACGTCGTCGAACTCCTCGGCGAAGCGTCGGAGGGCCACATCACCCTCCTCGTGGACCTGTGTGACGATGTCGGCCACGTCGTCTCTGACAGCATCCACGCCGGCGTCGCGGTCGAAGAAGGCGGCCCGCTCGTCGGGGCCCAGATCGGCTATCGTCCGTACGTTCATACACCTGATTCGGGACGGGGCAAAAAACGGGTTTCCCTTCGTCGGTCGGAAACGAACAGAAAGTGAGGTGGGGGACCCAGTGCACCCCGTCAGTCTCTCGCCACCGTTTTCCGGTACTCGGGCTTACAGCTGGTATGGCCTCAGTCGATGACCATCGCCGCCGGAAGACGGATCTGCCCGCGGCGGCGACCGATTATTTCGCGTCCGAGCTAGACACTATCGACAGCTATCTCGAAACATTGCCGGCGACTATCGACGCGGCGGCCGGGGACGCTGCCGTCGGCCCGATACACGCGCTCCCGTGGTTCTACGTGGCTGACCTGACTGGCTGGCGAGGCAGCACGCTCGCCCGACTGCTGGCCGCAGAGCGTGACGCCGCCTGCTACGAACTCTCAGCTGGTGCTGCGGACGCGCTTCCGGCCCTGTGGTCGCTCATCGACGAGAGCGACCGTGGCCCCGTTGTGCTTCATCTGGAACTGCAGGGCGAGTCCGGGCGGATTCCGCGAACGCTACGGGAGGCACTCCGTCGGGGCTACGCGCACACCCCCGACGGCTGGGACGAACCGGTGCGTGGCGAGCCGGCGAACCTCCACGTCGTGTTCACCGATACGAACCCGTCGAAGCGACTCGAAGTGCCGCTGCCCGCCGCGACCACGCCCACCACCGGGGCAGTCCTCTCGTATGCGCCCCGCCGGAGCATGCTCCCGGAACGGCCCGACGGAACGACGATGCTCGCGGACCCGCCCGCGCTCCACGACCGGGAAGACGAACTAGAAGGGTTCCTCCTGACCGCGTTAGCTGACTCCGGAGACGACGACGCTAGAGAGCGGTACGTCGGTCACGCCGTCGAGGTCCTGTCGATAACCCACTCGCTCATCGGGAAGCGCGACCTGCTGTTCGACGTATCGCCGCGGCTAGCGCTGAAGTACGGGAATCTGCTGGATTCCCTTTCGGTGAGTGCGGCGACGGAACGACTCGGACGGGACGTACTCGGACAGGTGCCACAGAGCCCCGGCAGTGAGGACATTCGGGCGACGTTGCGGGACTTGCTGCCGGAGTGACAGTGAGAGAGCGGTTGCGGGCCAGGCGCGTCAGTTCGCGTCGCTGACGATTTTGATGACCGACCCTTCTTCGAGTTCCGTTTCGTCGCTGATACGGCGGTTCTCGCGGGCGTCGACGGCGTGGATGTAGCCGTCGCCGATATCCGAGTGGACGGCGTAGGCGAGGTCCTTGGGCGTCGCGCCGCGGCGCAGCAAGAACGCGTCGGGGAGGACGTTCTCCTGCCCGTCAGTCCAGTGCGTTTCGTTCTGGACAGGGTAGGCCGTCAGGTGGTCCAGCAGGTCGTAGACGGCGGTATCCAGCGCACCCTGAACGCCGGTACCACCGTACTCCCCCATGATGCCGCGGATGCGGTTCAGTCCTTCGCGTTGCTGGTCGCTCACGTCGCCGACGATATCGAAGTCCGGGTCGCCGGGGTCGTAGTCGATGACGCCGGCCTCCGCGGCGTTGCGCAGGGCGAGTTCGCCGTCGGCCGTCGCGGAGACGACCACGTCGGCAGCCTCCTGCAGGGCCTCGATATTCTCTTCCGGCGCGATGTCGGCCTTGTTCGCGACGACGACGAGTGGTTTCGTTCGCTGACGGATCTCCGTCGCCAGCGCCTCGCGGTGCTCGTCGGACCATGCAATGGGGTCCTCGGGGTACTCCAAGTCCCGCAGCGTCCGCGCCACGTCGAGTTCCGAGGCTCCGACGCCGGCCAGCATATCGACGAGCGACTCATCGAGCTTGAAATCCGGCGAGCGGGACTGCCGTTCGATGGACTCCCAGTTGCGCTCGACGATGCTGGCGAGCCACAGGTCCATCTCCTCCTCGATAAAGTGAACGTCCTCGACAGGGTCGTGCTCGCCGACCTCGACGGGTTCGCCCTCGGCGTCGGTCCCGCCGGAGGCGTCGACGACGTTGAGGATGACATCGGCCGTCGATAGCTCGTCGAGGAACTGGTTCCCGAGACCGCGCCCCTCGTGTGCGCCGGGAACCAGACCGGCCACGTCGATGAGTTCCACCGGGACGTAGCGCTTCCCGTCCCGGCAGTTGTCGTCGCCACAGCGCTCCTCTCGGTCGAGACAGGGGCACTCCGTTCGGACGTGGCTGACGCCGCGGTTGGCGTCGATGGTCGTGAACGGGTAGTTCCCGACGTCGACGTCGGCCATCGTCGCCGCCTTGTAGAAAGTAGACTTGCCGGCGTTCGGTTTGCCGGCCAGTGCGATAGATATCATGCCACCAGCTACCAGTGGCCGCCGAAAGGGGGTTTCGGTTCGCGGCCTTAGAGGCTGACCCACTCGCCGCGTTCGTCGCTCCGTTCGATGGCGTCGAGGACACGCTGTGCGGCGAGTCCGTCAGCGAAGGACGGCTCTTGTTCGCCACCCTCGGCGACGGCCGAGAGGAACTCGTAGTTCTCGTGGACGAACGTGTGCTCCCAGCCGATGACGTGGCCCGGGGGCCACCAGTGGTCGACGTACGGGTCGTCGGCGTCCGTGACGAGCACCTGCTGGAAGCCCCGGTCGCCTTCGGTGAGCACCTGCAGCTCGTTCAGGCGTTCGAGGTCGAACTTCACCGCGCCCTTCGACCCTTCGATTTCGATGGTGTGGGCGTTCTTGTGGCCGTTGGCGACGCGGGAGGCCTCCAGCGTTCCCATTGCGCCGTTTTCGAACTCGATCTGAGCGCTGTAGGCGTCGTCGACGGTCACCGGGCGCGTGTCCTCGCTCCCCTCCACTGGGCGCTCCTCGGTGAATGTCCGGAGGTGGCCGCTCACGTCAGTTATCTCCCCGGCGGCGTCGCCGAGTAGGAACCGCGCCAGATCAACCGTGTGCGAACCGAGGTCGCCCAGTGCCCCGCTGCCAGCCATCTCCGCGTCGTTGCGCCAAGACCACGGCGCGTCGGGGTCGACCAGCCAGTCTTGGAGGTACTGGCCGCGGAAGTGGTGAATTTCGCCGAGCTCCCCGTCGTCGATGAGTCCCTTCGCGTACTGGATCGCCGGGACGAAACGGTAATTGAACGCCGCGCCAGCGGGCACGCCAGCGTCGGCGGCGGCCTGAGCCATTTCCTCGGCCGTGTCGAGCGTGGGCGCAAGCGGTTTCTCACAGAACGTCGGCGTGCCGGCCGCAAGCGCCGCGATGGACGGCTCGGCGTGGACGTGGTTCGGGCCGAGGTTGTAGAACACGTCCACCTCGTCGACGATGTCCTGCCAGTCCGTCGCGGTCCGGTCGAAGCCGAACTGGTCGGCTGCCTCGGCCAGCGCGTCCTCGTCGCGCCCGACGAGCACGTCTTTGTTGACAGCCGGTGCTTCGGGGAAGAACATGGGCAGGCGGTCCAGTGCGTTCGCGTGGGCTTTGCCCATGAAGCGGTAGCCGAGCATGCCGATGTCAAGGGTCATGCCTTCACCTCAGTTGTACCGCGAGTGAGCGAAGCGAACGAGCGGCCTTTTTCGCCACCGAAAGACTCGCGTCGCTCCTCTTTCGAGCCTTGCTTCGCTCCGCTCAGCAAGACCGCGTTTTTGCCGCGAGTGGTGGCCGAAGGCCACCCGAGCGGGAAAAAGGTGGCCGTGAACCGATAGCCGAGCATCCCAACATCCAGTGTCATATGCGCCTGTTCACTCGGGGCCGAAATAACGCTCGGGGTGACGGCAGAGCGACGGACCCCACCGAGGGAAAAGACAAAACCGGATGCGCGCGTTGCTCCGCCATGGCCACTGAAACCACCGTCCGCATCGAGGACATCATGTCGACGCCGTTAGAGACGATTTCCGCCGACGAAACCGTCAAAGCGGCCGCGACGCAGATGCAAGCGCAGAACATCAACGGTATCTTCGTTCCGGGGGCGCAGGCGGGTATCATCACGACCACCGATATTGTCGACGCCGTCGCGGCCGGGAAGGATCTCTCGTCAGCGACTGTGGGCGACGTGATGACCTCGCCGGTCGAGCGGGTGACGACCTCGCTCGAACTGGGCGAGGCCGCCGCGATGATGACGACCTACGACATCAAACACCTCCCGGTCATCGACGAGCATCAGGACTACGTCGGCATGGTGTCCTCGACGGATATCACGCAAGCGCTCTCCTAAAACGGATATTCTCCGGCGGCTATTCAGATGAAGTCGTCCAGACCGGACGCGTCGCCGTCGTTGTCACCCGTTCCGGGCAACGCATCAGCGATAGCCGATGTGAACGAGTCGAGACCGCGCGTCTGATACCAGACCGTTCCGGGACCGGTGAAGTCCATCACGAGGCCCTCGCCGCTGAGTAGCGTCGACTTGAGGCCGCCAACACGGTGGGCGTCAAACTTGACTGACTCCTCCCAAGCGACGACGTGGTCGTTGTCGATTGTGTAGGACTCGCCGGCGTCGAGCTCGACAGTTTCCAGCCCGCCGAAGGCCTCGATGAGGACGTTCCCGGTCCCTTTCAGCGCCAACGGCGTGATGCTCGCGCCGGCCAGTAGCGACTTGACACCGCCGAACTCCGAGTCGATATCGATGTCGGGGTCGGACGCGAGGAAGGCCCCGTCGACGGCGTACAGCGTCTCACCGGTGAGTTCGTGATGATGCACGTCGCCGGGCGTCGGCGGCGCGAGGGTGACAGTGCCGGAGCCACCTTGGGCCGTGAACTCGTTTGCGAGCAGCGACTCGCCGCCGAGCATCGATTTGGCGGAGCTGAGGAGGCCGTCTCGGCTGGTCGTCGTTTCGATTTCGATGGTTGGCGAGTGGCTGACCATCGCGCCGGGTTCGGCGAGTATCGATTCGCCGCTGTCGAGGTCGGCGCGGACGTGCGTGTACGAGGGCTTGTGTGTAAGTTCGATGTCCATCGGGTGTCACTGGATACGGTAATCCAGTCGTAGTATCTCACAGACAGTACTTAACAGTCGTTGTGAACATTCACGGCCAATAGCGCCTGTCCGATCAATGCGGCATGCATCTCTCGAATGGACAGCGATTCAAATCAGGTCTGACGGATCAGTCGAGACGGATATTCAGCTGGTGGATAAATATAGCTCAGTCTATTTCATGCGTGTCGTTCCCAGCGTTGATTCGATACGTGCCCTTGTCATCAAGAAATTCGACTTCTCCTTGGTCACGCAGACGCTGGAGCTGTTGTCGAATCTTCGCTCTCACATGATCGTTATCCGGAAACTGGGAAGAAAGCCGGTGCTCAGAGAACTCATAGAGCTCATCCAGAGTGAGCACGATTTCGTCGTACTGCTCTTCATACCGCTCCAGTTCCAACCGCACTGCATCAAGCCAATTAGGCTCGTCGTGTTCCTCACTCATTGGTTGTGATTCCTATCTCCTGTTCTATGATAAAGAAACCGCTCTCACAACGACGGGTAAGCATACGTGCCCGAAAGCGCCGCGCTATCGGCCGTATCGGTCACTCTGCCCAGTAGGCGTCGCCGGGCTGGGTCTCAAAGACAGCGCGGTCAAGCACGTCGACGGCCTTCTCCAGCCCCTCGCGGGCGCTGGTGAGCGAGTCCTCGTGTTCGATAGAGAGCGCGCCGTCGTAGCCGACCATCCGCAGCGTCGACACCACGTCCTTCCAGTGGGACTCCCCGTGGCCGTAGCCGATGGAGCGAAACAGCCACGACCGGTCCGCTTCGTCCGTATACGGCGCAGTGTCCAGCACGCCCTTCTCCCGAGCGTTCGACTCGTACACCTTCGTGTCCTTGGCGTGGAAGTGATGGATGGCGTCGTGTTCGCCGAGCAGGCGGATAGCCTCGGTCACGTCGATGCCCTGCCAGTACAGATGCGACGGGTCGAAGTTCGCGCCGATGCGGTCGTTCGTCCGCTGGCGCAGTTCGAGCAGACCGCGGGGTTCGTACACCAACATATTGGGATGCATTTCGATGGCGACATCCACATCGTGTGCGCCCGCGTGGGCCGCGAGGTCCGACCAGTACTCGTCGGCGACGCGCCACTGGTACTCGTGGGCGTCGGCGTGTTCGGTCGGCCACGGCGCGGTAATCCAGTTCGGAACTTCGTCGTCAGGACCGCCGGCGGGTAGGCCGGAAAAGCCCGTGACGGTGTTCACGTCGAGCTGGTCGGCCAGCCGAATCGCTTCCCGGAGTTCCCGGTCGGCCTCGGCGGCTCGCTCGTCGTCGGGATGGAGCGGATTATTATGGGTCGCTAGCGCGCTCACTCGGAGGTCGTGCTCGTCGAGAAGCGCCTCCAGCTCGGCCTGCTTCTCCTTGTTGTCGAGATACACCTGACGGTCGAGGTGGTCGTCGCCGGGGAAGCCGCCACACCCCAGCTCGACCGCATCGACGCCCAGATCGTCGAGGTACGCCAGTGCCTCATCGAGCGACTGTCCGCCGAGGGGAACGGTTAGTACACCGATGTCCATGGCCGGCGATACAACCGGTGCCGAAAAAAGCGTACTGCCGGGACCACAGGCCAGCTAGCCAGCTAACAAGCAGTACAGGCCGAAGACAAGGCTATGACAAACAGTGGCGTAAAGGATTAACCCCGGGAGCGCGGTGGTACTGTCATGATTGTGGCCGTACTCGGGACCGGGCAACGGGGGCGGGATATCGCACAGCGCTGTGTCCGCGCGGGCCACGCGGTGCGCCTTCGCGGGACGGACGCGACCGACGTGATGGACCGGGTTGACGATATCAGACGCGCGCTCAACGGGGACGTGTCGGCCGGTATCGACGGGACTACTGGACTCGAAAGCGCCGTCAGCGGCAGCGATATCGTCATCGACGCAACCGATGGTGGGACAGACGCCCATCGAGAGGTCGTCGCCGAAACGGAGACGATGGTCGAGGCGGAGACGCTGATTGCCGTCAGCGACACATCGCTGTCGGTGACTGCGGTGGCGACCGGACTGCGAAACCCCGGCCGGGCTGTCGGCCTCAACCTCGTTGACCCGCCGGATGGGGCTATCGCCGAGGTTGTCATCGCCGAGCAGACGACGGCGGCGACCCGCGATCGAGTCGCCGGCTTCGTCGAAAGTCTGGACGCGTCGCCGGTCATCGTCCGCGACACGCCGGGGTTTGCCGCGCTACGCCTCGAACTCGCGACCATCGCCGAAGCTGTTCGGATGGTGGAAGACGGCGTCGCCGGAGTTCGCGACATCGACCAGACGTTCGAGCGTGGTGATTCGAACCGCGACGGGCCGCTCGTCCGCGCCGACAGGCACGGGCTCGAAACGGTGCTGACGGCGCTCGAAAATCTCGCCGACCGGCTCGACGAGCGGTTCGAACCGCCAGCATTGCTCCGTCAGAAGGTCGACGACGGACAGCGAGGCGCTGTCGCTGGCGAGGGGTTCTACGTCTGGGAAAACGGCACCCCCACGACCGGTGCCGAACCGGACCCAGAAGTACCGACGCGAGACAGCGAATCTGACCGACGATGAGTGAAACTGATCGACCTCCGGTCGAGTTGGGCGACGAAGACGACGAGTTCGCGACGCTGTTCGACGAACTCGAAGAACTGGAGCAGCTCGTCGACTCCGAGGACGAGCGACAGCAGGTCCGGGACGCGATGCGTGCGGCCGCGGACTCCCAAGACCACGAGGCCGCGACCTTCGGCCGGGTCGTCTGGGGCTTCGGTCGGTCCGACCTCGCGGAGGCACTGCTTGGCTCACTGCTGTTCGGGATTCCGATGGCTGTCGAGGGCGGGACGGTCGACGCCGGCTTGCACATCGCCCAGCACCCGCTGTACCTTGCCGCGACAGTGGTCATCGCCATCGGGCTAGTCATCTCGATTCTATACGTTGCCGACTTTCAGGACGTTCGTGTGGCGAACCCGATTTTCGGACTCATCCCGCGGCGACTCGTCGGCGTCACCGGGACGGCACTCGTCGTCTCCGTCGCGCTGCTTACCGGCTGGGGGCTAGTCGAGTGGTCGTCTGACCCCGTAGTCGTCTACGAGTCTGCCTGCATCTGTGCCGTGGCGTTCGTCCCGATGGCAATCGGCGCTGCGCTCGGTGACATCCTGCCCGGGAACTAGGGCCATGGCAGTCCCTCGCGGTGGCGGTCGCGTTTGGCAATCGTTAAAAGCCGCGGTCGGATACGGAGTGGTATGAGCGAGAGCCAACAGAAACAGGCGCGCAAGTGCGTCTCGTGTGGCATCAACATCGCCGGCACGAACGCCGCTGCGTTCAAGTGCCCGGACTGTGGTCAGCAGATCTACCGCTGTGCCACCTGCCGCAAGCAGAGCAACCTCTACAAGTGCCCGGACTGCGGCTTCATGGGGCCATAACAATGGGGAAAGTAGCAGCCAAGATCAAGGTCATGCCGGAGAGCCCCGAAGTCGACCTCGACGACCTGCAGGAGCGTCTCGAGGGCGTGCTTCCGGAAGGAACGAAGATCAACGGGTTCGAGCGCGAGGACGTCGCCTTCGGCCTCGTCGCGCTGACGCCGACGGTCATCGTCCCTGACGACACTGGCGGCACGGAAGCCGTCGAAGAGGCCTTTGCGAACGTCGACGACGTCGAGTCGGTCTCCGTCGAGAGCACCGGTCGCCTGTAATCGACTCGCCGCTGTAGTTTTCCACTCGGGTCTGTAGCGACTGCAAGAGCGTGACCAGCGACGGTCGCGGAACGCACGTTTTATTAGGGCGACCGGATTAGCGAAGAGCAAGAATGCCTAGTTCAAACGGACCTCTCGAAGGAACACGAGGCAAGCTCAAGAACAAGCCCCGCGACCGCGGCACGTCGCCGCCCCAGCGCGCCGTCGAAGAGTTCGACAACGGCGAGAAAGTCCACCTCAAGATCGACCCGTCCGTGCCCAACGGCCGCTTCCACCCGCGGTTCGACGGCCAGACCGGAACCGTCGAAGGGACGCAGGGTGACGCGTACAAGGTCGACATTGTCGACGGTGGCAAGGAAAAGACCATCATCGTCACCGCTGCGCACCTGCGCCGGCAAGAATGACGATCTTCAAAGAAAAAGTCAGTGAGGAGTTCCTGACGGTCGCGGAGACCAAGGAGATACTCGAAGACCTCGAGATGGAGCGGGCAGCCGAGGAGGACCGCGAGATGCGCTACGAGCTCAAGCGAGCCATCGAGCACGTCAACCGGTTTGCCCTCCTCGACCCCGAGGAGTCGCTGCAACTGGTCGAAGAGCTCGAAGAACTCGAGAAGGTCGACACGCCGACGGCCTACAAGATCGCGAACCTCCGGCCGCTGGACCGCGACGAGCTCCGCGCCGTGTTCGCTCAGGAGCGGTACACGCTCGACGGCGACGAACTCGACGATATCATCAACATCGTCAAGCAGTACGCGTAACGACGCCGTCAGTTCGGCTGCCGCCGCTCTTCTCTGATTTCGACGACGACCAGCCACGCGGACAGTGGTCGCTTTCCACTGCCGTCGAACACAAAGACAGCGACGGCGCCCCGTGAAGCGGTTCGGGGTATCCACCGGCATTAAGTGTGCTGTGCTCGTACTGCCGGACATGACTGAATCGGAGAGCGGCGGCGACTCTATGATGGCGGCTGTCCTCGATGTCCTCCCACACGGGCGGCCCGGAGACGACCGGCCACAACACCAGAAGGAGCCGCTCGCGTACGCGCTCGATATCGACGAGTTCTACATCTACGAGCTGCAGCTCGACGACAAGGACGTTGACATCGCCTTCGGTGACCGCGTTGACCTGACGGAGTTCGGCCGCGTGACCGAAGTCGAGTTCGAGGATATCCCGAGCGGTGCCCGCTCGGAGCTCGACTACGCCGTCGAGGAGATTGTCGAAGCGAACGAACAGCGGTTCGTCGACTTCTACAACGACGCCCAACCGATCACGCTTCGGCTCCACCAGTTGAACCTCCTGCCGGGCATCGGGAAGAAGCTCCGGAACACGATTCTCGACGAGCGAAAGCGAAAGCCCTTCCAGAGCTTCGAAGACCTCGAAGAGCGCGTCAGCGGCCTCCACAGCCCCAAAGAGACGCTCGTCGAACGGATACTCGAAGAGCTACAGGACGACGACCTCAAATACCGGCTGTTCGTCCGGCGCGAGGAACAGTCCTCCTGAGACGGTCGGCTGCAATCAGCTGAACTTACAGCCACCAGTATAAGGCGACCCTTTTCTACCGCGACCCGCTACGGCTCGCTAATGACTACGACAGAGACAGGGACTCGGGACCCCGACGCGCTCGTCCGGCGGGCCGGCAAACGGGCCGACACCCGGCAGGACCAGCACTTCCTCGTCGACGACCGGGTACTGGACCGCATTCCGGAGTACGCAATAGATGCGGACGTTGACCTCTCGCACGTGCTGGAGATCGGTGCGGGCCCGGGCGCGCTGACGGACCGCCTGCTCGCGACGGCCGAGCGTGTGACCGCAATCGAACGCGACCCGGATTTCGCGGCCCATCTCCGCGAGGAGTTCGCTGACGAAATCGCAGCGGACCGCCTCACCGTTGTCGAGGGCGACGCGCTCGAAGTCGACTTACCCGAGTTCACCGCTAGCATCTCGAACTTACCGTACGGCGCGTCGTCGGAGATCGCCTTCCGGCTACTGCCGGAGCAGCGCCCACTCTTGTTGATGTTCCAGCAGGAGTTCGCCGAACGGATGGCCGCCGACCCGGCGACAGACGACTACGGCCGGCTGTCGGTCACGGCGGGCCACTACGCCGACGTAGAAGTGGTCGAGACAGTGCCGCCAGAAGCGTTCGACCCGCAACCGCGCGTCACGAGCGCGCTCGTCCGGACGACGCCGCGACAACCCGACTACACCGTTCCCAGCGACGACTTCTTCATGGACTTCCTGAAGGCGGTGTTCACCCAGCGCCGGAAGACGATGCGCAACGCCGTCCGCAACACGGCCCACATCTCCGGGCTGGGCGACCCTGACGCGGTGGTCGAGGCCGCCGACGAAGACCTCATGAGCGCCCGTGCCGGGAAGCTGACGCCGGCCGACTTCGCCACGCTGGCGACGCTCGCCTACGAGGTCGGCCAACCGGAGGCCTGAGATGGGTGAGGAGTCCGGTGAGCGAGAGGACACAGAGAACCGTCCATCGCTGGCCGATCAGCGCGGCGTCGAATCGGTGTACCAGCCCGCCGAGGACTCGGACCTGCTGGCCAGAACAGCCCGCGAGCGAGTGGACGCGGATGATACCGTTCTCGATGTGGGGACAGGCTCCGGCTACGTCGCCGCGACACTTGCAGACGCCGGTGCGCGGGCGGTCGGTGTCGACGTGAGTCCGCTGGCCTGCCGAGAGGCGGCCGACAACGGCGTCCCGGTCGTTCGCGGCGACCTCGTCGAGCCGTTCCGGGCAGACGCCTTCGACCTCGTGGCGTTCAATCCACCTTACTTGCCGACGCCACCCGAACAGGAGTGGGACGACTGGATGGAACACGCGCTGTCGGGCGGCGACGACGGCCGCCGACTCGTCGACCCGTTTCTCGAAACCGTCGAGCGCGTGCTGACCCCGAGCGGCGAGGCGCTCATGCTCGTCAGCAGTCTCACGGACCCGGAAGCAGTGCGAGCGTACGCGACCGAACACGGCCTAGCGAGCGAGCAGCTTGCGAGTGAGAAACACCCATACGAGGCGCTCGTCGTCTTGCGGTTCTACCGCGCTTGATTACCGACAAGCATTAAATCGAATAGGAAATATTAAAGCCCGTCATTTCCTACCCAACGGCAATGACACAGGTAATCGCCACGACCCCTGGGCTCTTTCCGCTTCCGGACTGGGCCAAAGACGAATTGGCAGATCTGAAAGGCCATCAGAAGACCGATCTCATCTCGGGCGACGAGTCCGGCGAGGTCGTCGCGGCCTACGACGAGGCACGCGAGGACGTCATCTCCATCCAGCAAGACGCCGGACTCGACCGCGTGGTCGAGGGCCAACTCCGCTGGGATGACATGCTCGCACACCCGCTTGCAGTCCACGACAGCGTGGAGACGAAAGGCATCGTCCGCTACTACGACAACAACAACTTCTACCGAGAGCCGGTCGTGCAAGGTGACCTCAGTGCTGACGGCGGCGACGTCGCCGCAGACCTCGGTGCCGCGGCCGACCTCGTCGACTCGGGGCTCCAGGCCGTCCTGCCTGGTCCCTACTCGCTCGCCGACCTCGCGACCGACGAGCACTACGGCGACGACGCCGAGTTCCTCGACGCCATCGCCGACTTCCTCGTCGAGGAAGTGAACGCCTTCCCCGAGGTCGAGACGCTGTTCCTGCTGGAACCGTCGCTGGTCGAGAACGCCCCCGCTGACGGCGAGGACGAACGCGCCGCCGCGGCAATCGATGCCGTCGCCTCGGCCGCCGACGCCGAGGTCGTCGCCCACACCTACTGGGGCGCAATCGAGGAGAAGGCCTACGCGCACCTGATGGACGCCGCCGTGGACGCCATCGGCTTCGACCTCGTTTCGAGCCACGACCAGACCGTCTACAACGTTCAGGAGTACGGCACGAAAGACGACGTGGCGCTTGGTGTCGTCGACGGCCAGAACACGCTCGTCGAGTCCCCAGAGACGATTCGGGACCGTATCGACTGGTTCGAACAGCAGACCAACACCGCCTACGACACCGTCTACGCGACGGCGAACACGGAAACGTTCTATCTCCCGGTGAACAAGTTCGAAGACAAACTCGAAGCGCTCGCGAACGCCGCTGATCTGGAGGCGGCGGAGGCATAACGATGACAGGACCACGAGATCAGTTCAAACCGGCGGACCACCCGAACGACCACTTCCTGCTGACGACCGTCGTCGGCTCCTACCCCAAGCCGAAGTGGCACGACCGGGCGCGGGAGCTGTTCGAGGACGAGGACGCCGACTTCGGCGAAGACGAGTGGGAAGAATCGAAAGACGACGCCTCGCGGCTCATCACCCACGAGCACGAGCGAGCGGGTCTCGACGTTATCTGTGACGGCGAGATGCGCCGCAACGAGATGGTGGAGTACTTCGCCCACCGCATCGACGGCTACGAGTTCAACGGCCGCGTGAAGGTGTGGGGCCACAACTACTTCGACAAGCCAAGCGTCGCCGACGAGGTCGAGTACGGCGAGCAGTGGCTCGTCGAGGAGTTCGAGTTCACCGACGAGGTCGCCGAGCGGCCGGTCAAAGTCCCGATTACGGGCCCGTACACGCTGGCGAACTGGTCGTTCAACGAAGTGTACGACAGCGAGGAGCAACTGGCCTACGAACTGGCCGACCTCGTCAACGAGGAAATCGAGGCGCTGGTCGAGGCCGGCGCTCGCTACATCCAAATCGACGAGCCGGCCCTCGCCACGACGCCGGACGACCACGCCATCGTCGGCGAGTGTCTGGAGCGCATCGTCGACGAGATCCCCGAAGACGTGCGCCTCGGCCTGCACGTCTGTTACGGCGACTACTCACGAATCTACCCCGAGATTCTCGACTACCCCGTCCACGAGTACGACCTCGAACTCGCTAACGGCGACTACGACCAGCTCGACGTGTTCAAAGAGCACGAGTTCACGAAGGACTTCGCGATGGGCGTGCTGGATGCACACACGGCAGAGGTCGAATCCGTCGAAGAGATCAAGCAGAACATCAAGAAAGGGCTGGAAGTCGTCCCGCCAGAACGACTCACCGTTTCCCCGGACTGTGGCGTGAAGCTCCTGCCCCGCGAGGTCGCCCGCGGCAAGATGGAGAATATGGTGCAGGCCGCTCGCGAAATCGAAGAAGAACTGGACGCTGGCGAGATTGATGTTGTTGCGAGTGGTGCGGAAGCGCACGCTGACGACTAGCGCGGTTTGAGCGACCAGCGGGAGCGAGAACCGCGGGATGTGAGCGGTGAACGGCGTGAGCCGCGAACCGCGAGGGCCGCGAACGCAGTGAACGGCCCTCGAAATAGCGTGCGGTAAAACCGCGAGCAGCGAGATCCCGAACGTGTGGGGGCTCTCGAATAGTCGAGTGGCGAACAGAGTGAGCCGCAAGACACCTATACTTCGATACCCGCTGCCGATTAGCGAGCGGCCGGTAGAACAAACGGGTTCGGTTACTCGTATTTTCGACATCGACCGACGCCAATTTCGGCAGCTATCGAATATTCTCGGGCGCATCTGTCCCTGAACCGGCAAGTGTAACAGAGACATATGATGTCACTACTGGGTCCGGGGTCGAACAAGAACTGTGAAACACACAGCCAGCGAAATCTCGAACCGGTCGTCACGGGGCTGTTTGAGCACCAATGCCTCGGACAGACAAATATTCGGTTTCTTATAAATCTATGAATTCTCCGTCTCAACTAGAAGGAATGCACGTCAGATTTGTTCGACAGATATCGAAACTAACATCGACCTAAGAGGAAAATAGCTGTTGGAATCTTAATAGTATAAGGGGATTCCCCAGTCAGGTAAATACTCCATATTATCCGTATAGAGCGACTCATACTGTTGGTTCTTGGTATAGATTGTGTGTTGTATGGTAGCGCATGAGTCTGGGAAAGAGTTTTCAGGGTCTCCGGAGAAGCTAGCGATGAGAAAGCTATGACAGGGGACACACATCTTCGGGCGGAACTGTATCTTCGTGGAGATACCTACGGCACGTTCGACGCACAACAGCAGGTACTCAATCGCGTAAAGCGACTGGAGGCCAACGGCGTGTTCAGCGAGTCGATGGTCGCTGGCGAGTGGCAGCGGATCAGGACAATGGCGGAAGACAAGCGGGACGAAGCCATCCAGACCTACGAAGAGTTCAAAGACTGGGCGGGCCAGAACGGACACTCGCTCGAACCGGCCTTCGAGCGGCGAAATCGGAGTTACGTCGGGATGGATCGCGTCGACGACGTTGTCGTCTTCCCGGTCGTCTCGCTGGCGATCTACGACGGTGACGAACTGGAGGGCGTGTTCCCGTGCTCGGACGACGCCCGGACCTACACCGTCGGTGACGCGCTGGAGGCCTTCGAGCGCGGCGACGAAAACTGGCTTGCACAGTTCGACTCCCTGTCGGTCGACCGGACCGACCCGCTGCTGGAACCGGGCGTCGACGCGACGATTTAACCGCGTAGCGCGTCGACCGGTTCCTCGCTCGCTGCTTTCCAAGCCGGATACAGCCCGCTGACGATACTCGTCAGCACCCCAAAGGAGAACGCTGCACCGACGTACCAAGCGTTTGGCAGCCTGAAGACGGCCATCGCGTCGCCGACGGCATAGTGGTTTATTGCCAGTCCGGCACCGACACTCAGAATGACGCCAGCGATGCCTCCGAGGAACCCGAGCAGCGTCGCTTCCATCAACATCACTTTGAGGACATCCCGCTTCTGGTAGCCGACTGCTCTGAGGACGCCGATCTCTTCCCGGCGTTCGACAGTGGACATCAGCATGACGTTGAGGATCGAGATGCCGGCCACGAGCAACGAGATCGATGCGATGCCGGCAAGAACGGTGTTGATGATCTGGAACTGTTCTTCGATGGTGTCGACGAGCGAGCCTAGTTCCTGAACGAAGACCCGCTGCTCGCGGTCGTTGAGCGAGTCGCGTATCCCCATGGCTGTTTCGTTGGCCTGCGTCCCAGTGGACTCGATAACGTACACTTCCGAGTACCCCCGCTGGCTGAACGACGTAGCCGGCATGATGATTCGGTTATCGGGGTTCGTCGAGGAGAACGGGTCGCCTTCTTCGAGCACGGCCCGGATACGGACGCTGGTCCCGTTGACAGTGATCTGACTTCCCGGATGCAGGTCGTGCTCCTCCGCGACTGCTGACCCGACGAGCGCACCGGATCGGAACGGCGATACCCGTCCCTCTTTGGCCTCGTACAGTGCTGCCGGATCCTCGACGCCGTATATCGTTTCCCGTACCGCGTCCTCGCGGTTGTACGACACCGGCTCCACGCGCGTCTTTACCGGTGAGACAGTCGCTGTTGGGCTCGTCTCTCTGCGAATCGAACGGATATCGCGTTCGTTGAGCTCGGTGATATTTTCGCCGGAGTTCGGGTATACCGTAAGCTGATTTCCGACGTTGCCGAGGTTCTGGGTAAATGAGTACTGGAGTGCGACGCCGAACATCCCCAGCGAAGCGATGGCAACGACACCGATGACGATACCCAGCGACGCCAGCAGTGACCGCATCTTCGTCCGTGTGAGGTTGCGCCGCGCCATCAGCGCGGCCGGGAAGAACCTACCCGCCATTCTTGCGTTCCCTCCCGATGGTGCCGTCGACCAGATGGACGGTCCGGTCGACGTATTCGTTGACCAAGTCGTCGTGGGTGACCGCGACGATTGCCACGTCGTCTTCGTCGGCGATACGGCGGAACTCGTCGAGTATCTGTCGCCCGGTTTCGCTGTCGAGGTTGCCCGTCGGCTCATCGGCGAGCACGACCTTCGGGCTGTTGATGAGCGAGCGTGCGATGGCGACGCGTTGCTTCTGGCCGCCCGATAGCTCGTCGGGCTTGTGGTCGAGTCGGTCTCCGAGCCCGAGCCGCTCTAAGAGCGTTCTGGCCCGTTTTTTGACCTTCGGGTCACTGTCCAACAGCAGGGGGACCTCGACGTTCTCGACGGCAGTCAGCGTCGGCAGGAGATAGAAGTGCTGGAACACGAACCCGATCGTCCGCTTGCGGAGCGCGGTCCGCTTGCTGTCGCCGAGTCCAGTCACGTCCTGCCCCTCCAGCAGAACGGTTCCTTCGGTCGGCGTATCCAGCAGCCCGAGGATGTTCAGCAGGGTCGTCTTGCCACTGCCGCTTGGCCCCATAATCGAAACGAACTCGCCGGCTTCGAGGGCGAAGTCGATACCAGCCAGTGCATAGAGGGTCTGGCCCCCGGTGCGGTACCGCTTGACCAGCCCCTGTGCGTCGATAACCGTCATACCTCGATATCGTCGTCACTGCTTCGGTAGCGGCGCACGAGGACACCGACGACGACCAGTAGCGCCAGCCCGCCAGCGACGAACACCGGCAGCATACTGTTCTGGTCACTACTCCCGCTGTCGCCGTTCTGGTCGGGCTGTGGTGCCACACCGCCCATCTGGTCGGTATTTACTTCGAACGTCTGTCGCTTCCGCGTGTCGTCGACGAGGTAGGTCACTTCCAGTGGCACCGACGTGACGTTCCCCTCCGTCCGGGCGTACACGTCGAAGGAGACGAAGTCACTGGACGGAACCGTGCCGACGAAGTAGTCGCGATTCGGCGTCGCCGGAGTGACGTTCTCGGTGTTGACGACACTGACGAGGACGCTGTCAGCATCCGTTGAGCCGACGTTGCTCGCACTCCCGGAAATCTGGAGGCGTCCCCCCTGCCGAATCACGTCGAGACCGGTGAGATCTATCGTTCCCGGGACGGACCGGAGCGTTGTTTCGGCGGTCGTCTGCTCCGTTTCGGTCCCGAGTTCGTAGTTGGCCGTAACAGTGACATCCGCACGAGGCTCATCCATCGTGGCGTTCAGTCGCACCTGACGGGTCGTACTGGCTGAGATGTTCTCGAGCAGTACACGCTGGAACGACGCGTTCTCCGACGTTGCACTGACCATGACGTCCGATATCGGAGCGTTAGCCCCGTTAGAGACAGCAACGCGTAGCGCCCGGTCGGTGCCGCTACCGACCGCCGTCGTGTCGAGTTCCACACTGTTCCGGAGTGGATCAGACTCGATGACCGTCGTCCGGGTCGTGGTGCGCGTGGTGTCGCCAGCGACCGTGTAGTGGACCGTTGCGGTCAGCGAGTGTTCGCCAGCGGACTCAGGCCGGAATCGGAACGGGGCGGTCATGGAACCATTCTGAGAGATACTTGACGCCACTGTTCGGCTCTGTGTCATTTCGACGTCGTCGCCTTTGACAACGACTTCGACGTTCGTTATCTGGGAGTCGAGCCCGTTTGCGACGGTGACGTTCCCGGTCGATTCGACGCCGGCGACAGAGTCGCTGGCCGTGAGATCTACCTGTGGGTGACGCTCTTCGACGTTGAGCTTCACCGGATATCTGAGTTCGACGTTGTCGCCAGTCCCGCGGTCGCGGCCGTATACGATGACGCGGAGGTCCTTGCTTCCGGACGAATCGAAGGAGGCAGTCAGGGGCACTTCCAGTGTGCTGCCCGGCGAAATCGAGCCCAGATTCGAGACGCGCTCGTACTCTGTGATACCTCTCCCACCGGATTTCCGGATCGCGATGTCGTTGATTTCGAGCGGAGCGTCGCTGTTCTCGAGGTTTCGAACCGTCGTCTCGAACGTGACGGTTTCACCCGGTGCGGGTGACGACGGCGACACCTCGACGTTCGATATCGACGCGTTGACGCTCGCGCCGGCCACTGACAGCGGAAGGGAGCCGACGACGACTAAGCAGGCGAGGACAGCCACACCGTGGCGCATCACGCAGTCACCTCTACCTGCAGTCGTCGTATGCTGGCCCAACCACTCATCGGGAGGACAGTATCGGGGACCATTGCCATGTGCGCCGGTCTGTCCCGGGCAATGTTAAATATGCTGCATATATCTCAGTGGGAAACTGCTATCACAGCGCCCCTCCCAGCGGTTGGCATGCGCGTCATCTGTGCCGGCCACATCAACTGGGACGTGACGCTCCACGTCGACCACCTCCCGGAGCCCGACGGCGAAGGCCGTATCACCGACCGGTCGCAGTCCAGCGGCGGAAGCGCGTCGAACGTGGCCGTCGCACTCGCCGGGCTTGATGCGGACCCACTCGTCCTCGGCAGTGTCGGCCAAGACGATCACGGAAATATGGCCCGGCGCGAACTGAAAGCAACCGGCGTCGAGACGCTACTGGTCGAGTCGGACGAGTCGACGGCGGTGAAGTATCTCATCGTAGACGAGAACGGCGATGTGGCGGTGCTTGGAAACGACGGGGCTAACGAGGCGTTCTGCGCGTCGGACCTCCCGGCTGAGACTCTGGCCGAGGCGGACCACCTCCACCTGACTGGCCAAGATCCTGCAACAGCTGCGACGCTCGCACGCGACGCCGCGACCGCGGACATCCCAGTGAGCTTCGACCCCGGCCGGCGGCTCCCGTACCGCGATTACTCGGCAGTCCTCTCACATGCGGACATCCTGTTTTGCAACGACCGGGAGGCCGACCATGCCAGAGACAGCGGGCTCTTCGAGACAGTGCCGACAGTTGTGGTCAAACACGGGGACTGCGGCGCAACAGCGTATACCGACGACCGGACAGTCACGAACGCCGGGTATCCCATAGAATCTGTGGACACTGCAGGCGCGGGAGACGCGTTCGCCGCGGGATACCTTCTCGCCAGTGCACAGGAGACCGATACAGAGCGGGCGCTCGCGGTCGCTAATGCCTGTGGCGCGCTCGCAACGCGGTCACCCGGCGCACAGACGACACTCGACTGGGACTCTGTGTGGGAACTAGTCGACGGCGGCCAGTCTCCCGAAACGGCCTAATCCGCCTGTATCTCTTCGACGAGTCGCTCGAACTGCTGGCGGTACTGGGCTTCAGCACGAGCCACAGCGAGGCCGGACTCGTCGGCGAAGACGGCCTCGAAGCCGGCCATCCGCCACAGGAGCGTGGAGAGCTGATAGAGTGGTCGTCGCTGCTCGTAGCCTTCGCCGAACTCCATCGGACGCATCTCCTGATACCCCTCGTGGAACGCCGTTCGGAGCGAGTCACGCAGTTCCGGGTCCTGAAACGACGAGTCGATGAAAAGGAACTCGGTCTGTGCGAGGTTGTACTCCGGCCGTGCCGCGAGCACGTCCTGCCAGTCGAGGACGGCCGTAATCGGTGCGTCCGCCGTCCGCTCGAACATCAGGTTCGCCGGCCTGAAGTCGTCATGTACCAGACGCGGGACGCCGTCTTCCGGCACCATATCCAGAGCCGGTTCGATGCAGTCCCACGCTCGGTCTGTCATGTCCTCGAAGGGCGTCCCATCGAGGTGAGAGAGGTGAGATCTGGTGAGGCGCTCGAAGTACTCCCGCCAGCTACCCATCCAGTCACTCACGATGATCCGGTCGTCGTGGAGCGTGAGTCGGCCGAACGCCTCGAATCCGATCTCGGAGTGCATGTCGCCGAGGATCCGTCCGGACTGGGCTAGCACTCGCCGTCGGTCCTCGGTCGAAAGCCCGGCAAATTCCTCAGCCAGATTCTCGCCGTGGATGCGTTCGGTCACGAAATACGGTGGTACGTCGGCATCAGGGTCGTCCTCGTAGACGAGGATGCGTGGAACAGGAACGTCGGTCCGGGCGGCGACAAAGTCGTGGAGACAGGGCTCGACCGCGAACGGGACATCGCCCTGTGGCTTGAACTTCACGACCACCTCGTACGTCTCGCCGTTGTGGCGTAGCGTTACCATGTAGACATCGCTCTGGTGGCCCCCACCCGGTGCCTCGAACTGGAACCCCTCGTAATCCGGGCCTGACTCTTTTAGCACGGCTTCGATGTCCTGTTCCGGAGTCTGCACTGAGCTATCATATAGTGGGCGAGCAAATAAATCTGTCAATCCCGCCACGGACAGCACGGACACCCGGTTCGGACCCTGCCAGTCGCCGCCGCGCTACCAAGAGTGAAACGGTGAGACCGGTTTCGTTCCGTCGGTTACTTCGAATCGTGCGCCGCCGGCCCTGCTCTCGGTCACCGAAATGTCCCAGCCGTGAGCGTCGGTGATCTGGGCAACGATAGACAGGCCGAGGCCGTTGTCACTGTCTGAGAGGCCGTCAACCGAGAGAACATCGTTCAGTTTCTCGGATGGGATTCCCGGTCCGTCGTCGGCGACGTAGAAGCCGGTCACGCGGCCCTCGGTTCGCTCGTCCCCATCTATCTCGGCTGCCTCGTCGTCGAGAAGCGGACCCACCCAGACGGTCACGTCATCGCCCGCGTGGTCCGCCGCGTTCCGGAAGAGGTTCTCGAACACCTGTTTGAGGCGGTTCTGGTCACCGAACACCGGGGCAGACCCCTCGACCGTTAGCGTCGCGTCAGCCGTTCTGGCCATCTCCCATGTCCGTTCGACAATGGTCTCAAGCGAAATGGCGGTTCGATCTTCGACCGCGTACCCCTCTCTGGCGAGTGTCAGCAGATCATCGATGAGCGCTTCCATGCGAGCCACGCCTTCCTCCGCATCTTCAAGATGAGACAGGTCGCCGGTCTCACGCGCGAGTTCGAGCCGCCCCTCGACAACGTGGAGCGGGTTTCTGAGGTCGTGTGAGACGACACCGATGAACTGTTCCATCCGGCCGTGGTGAATCAGCAGACGTAGCTTGATTTCACGGTTTCAGAGACTGCTTGATGTTGTGAACGACACACATCAAGACGAGTTCACGAAATTCGCCGTACCAAGTTCGCGCACGCACGGTGTCGCCGAGCGTGCGCTTAATCGTGGAGAAAACGGTCTCACACATCGCTCGTTGGCGGTATTGAGGTCCATCGATCCGCGCGTTATGCGCGTGATCGATGGGCTGGAACTCACGATGTTTGATCAACGGTCTTACGCCCTCTTCGCGGAGTTTTTCGCGTAAATCCATCCAGTCATAGCCTTTGTCCGCAGCGAGGCTGGCGAGGTCGCCCGCGTTGCGTCGGGCGACCTGCCAGCCGAGCTGTGTGTCGTGGCGTTTCTCAGTCGTACAGTGAACGTCTAGAATCGCTTGGCTTTCTGTGTCGACGAGAGCTGTCGCTTTGAGCGTCTGAACCCGGTAATTCGTCCGCCGACAGTAGTGTTTGCTAGCGTTTTCGCGGTCGAAAAACGTCGCATCGATAGCGGCGTGATCGCTTGGCTCGTGCAGCTGCGCCGACAGGCGCAGCAGCACTCGCCAGAGTTCGGTTTTGATTCTGTCAAACCACTTGACTAGCGTGGAGTGATCGGGGAGATCGGCCGCGTCAAGGCCGATCTTCCCAAGTATTTGTGGCATCTCGCTCAGCAAATCAAGTGCTTCTCGGTAGGACTTTCCTAGGTAAACCCGCAGACAGTGCAGCGACACCACCGCATACTCGGCGAAGCCGCCACCCCCTTCGGGGGCGGCGACTTCGCCTCGCTCACCAACAGCATTTTTAGCTAACTGAACGACATTGCTCGTGAAGCGGGAAATTTTCGACATGAACCATCGGCGGTTTCCCGCTTCATTCCACTAGTTCTAACGGTCGAAGTCGACGCTTTCCAGCGATTCACCAGAGCCAGACATCCCGATCACCTGCCCTATAGACGCCTGATTTCTTACTGAAACACTCACTACACACCATTGCATCTGAATCAATATCCATACACCTTCCAACGGGAGAATCTTCAGGAACACTCACTTCCGGTGAGTTATCGACGCCACACGAAGGGCATACAGAAGAATGGTCTATGAAGTCGTCTAACGTATGATTTTGATTAGTTGCGCTCATAGGTCATCACCTCCTTCCTCGTCCTCAGAATTCGCTTCAGCGTGGTCTTGAACGACAAAATCATACATCGTTATTGAGGATAAGATATCATCCTCTGATGCAGAAGCATAGTACTCCTCTAAATCATCTCGCTCTAAGGCTCTACGTGCGAAATCCTCGTAGAGATCTTTCTGTTCATCGTACTCTGCGCTTTCATCTAAATAATCTATCAGATTCATACATAAATAGTGGTTAGAACACCCTAATAATATTCGCACTACGAAGTAGTGTAAATAGTATTAGGACAGGAGATTCTACATTCTTGTATGAGTAAAACTCGGAAGAGGTTATTGATTGTACAGTTATCAGTATCAAAATATTACAGAAAGAATCACTGTGGATTCAGCGTAGCAGAACTATATGAATTCATGGAGAATCAGAACGGGAAGAATCCAGTCCAGAAAAGAACGGTTAGAAGGTGTCTGAATGATCTCGTTGATGTTGGCTTCGCTAAGAAGAAAGAAATGGTTAACAGTACTCTATACGTTCCAGATATCGCCTTATTTCCTCAGCCAGAAGACTCGGTTCAGCGGTCTGATCCGGAAGAGCTGATTGTGTTTGATTTTAGCGGAGAATGAATATTGGTCTGTTGTCGTTGGTGGTGCAGTTATTTTTGGCTTCCATAGGGAAGGTGTCGTAGACCAGATGACAGTGACAGGCCTCCACACCAGCTGTGACAACCTAAGATCTCCTTCGTCTCGAACCCCTAACTAACGTCAAATTGTGATTGCTGTACCACCAGTCAGAACCAGATCTATTGAGGAGAGCTAATCTGCTCTACGAATTCTGGAGAATAGTACGCTACTATAGTCCTCAAAAGGAATTTCGAATCTGAAACGCTCTAATCAATTCTGCTCTACCATATTCTCTAACGGAGCCATTTTCATATTCTGTACATACGTCTCAAACTTCTCGTGGAGGTCCCACTGAATACTCCCGATGCCACTCTTTCTGAGACTACTATTGGTTGCATCGAGGATAGCGTTCCACTGCTCAAGAGCCACCTCAGCAGGTAGTTCTGTGTCTTCGATGTACTCGTCATCCTTCAGCACAAGATCGCTCGCAGACGTGTTTTTGAGTTTGTTTAGCTTCGTCTGCTTGTTCCTCGTATCGGCATTTTCGATTTCGTCTATCTTGTCCTTCTTGTACTGTAACACCACTTCACGGGCGTTGAAATCGACCATCGTGACCCAGTGAATATCGAGGTCATCAACGTAGGACTCAACTGTAGCATCCGTCTTGATGCCGTAGATATTACTCACTATCTCAGCTACTTGGTTAGATGTATAGTGAGTTGGATCAATACCGTCCTTCTCAATCTCGTTCTCCAAAGCAATCTGAATAGCTTCTACTCGATCTTCTTTTCCATCACCTTGTGAGAATCCAGCTCCATCGCTACTATGCTCGACACTCCTCAGATCATCCAGAGTGAGATCATCATGGACCTGTAGGCCATCGTCTTCGTCACTGTAGGCAGATACGAAGTCATATGCCGTCATCACACCCTCGAACCTACTGTTATCTCCTTCAACGACCGCCTGCGCTACTGGGTGTGACGGGTACGTGCCGTCATCGATGTACTGGTAGATCTCTCGCTTACACTTAATCCGGTCAAGCCTATCCGTGTAGGCAGACTCAGCAAGGTTGACCACTGCATCAGCGATGTGTTCTCCGATTCCTCGTTGAACCTTGAGTTGGTTATTCACGAAGTCCTGAGGCAGATGTACGTTCACATGAGCCTGCATTTCGTCGTTCTCTGTGTCTACCACCAGATCGCTCTTTTTTATTTTTTGAAGAGCCCTCACGGTTTTTACTGAGGCTATGGAGGATAGCTGAGAATCAACAAAATTCTCAGTTTCAGTCAGAGAGTCCGTGTACTCCTCGTTAGCAAAGAATAGAGCCTCAAATGCGTTCAGACCCTTAGTCATAGAGTCTCCATCGTCACTCTTGAGCCACTGATATGCGTATTTCGGCATCTTCAGTTGTTTTCTATCCGATTCGCCATTCTGATATATCGTTTGTTCTACCATTTCCGGTTAGATGTATGTATATTTCTCCCTAAAGGTCTATTCACACCAGAGCGTGGATAGGAAAACACCCTTGTTAGTAAACAGTATGTAAAGTGTTAGTAGTAATATATTATATATTATATTGTATTGCTGTGCTGCTGGTGCTGTGGTCGTGGCTGAACACTATTCTGCCGTTAGAAGCGTTCTCTCAACTGAATGGTTCTCTGATGTACCCTTCCTCTCGCAGAATAACTCGCAAAGGCGATTCAAAAAATAAAAAATAGAACTGAGTGAGTTTTCACTGAGTCTTAGCACAGAGTGGACACTGATCTCTCTTAGCTGGGTCGTAGAAGATCTCGTGGATAGAACAGATCTTCACGGTCTTGTCCTCTGATTCTGGTTTCTGTTGTTGTGCGCTCATGATATCTCACTATATTGTTGGTCTATCTACATAATAAACGCCCTATCCTAAATTACTTGCGGTAATATTGGTTTAGAATGAGAGTTAGATTCCGTAGAGGACTGCTTCTTCTTCGTCAAGGACTTCGATTCCGTACTGGTTCTCGATCTCGTCCTCGGATTGGGCTATATTCGCTATGAGTGGACGGAGAATCTTGCTCTCTTCCACGTCTTCGACGGTGACTACTCTGGCCATCTCTCCGAATTCCTCCTCTCGTTGTTCAGGGAATCCGATTGCGTCAAGATCTACACGGATGTATTCGATCTCGTCATCAGCAAGGTCTTGAATGATCTCCCGGTAGTGAGACTGGATCTCTTCGTCGTCCATGAGTGTCTACAAACCTGTTTCAGAACCTAACCAGTATTTTGGTAAGGTCTTCTCCGTAAGATCTCGTATTAAGGAGCGTAGGTACGCTCTGCTTCTTCTATGTCGTCTTCTCGGAAGTGGAGGTAGTTTTCTTTGGTAACGGTCACATCTGCGTGACCCATGAGTTCGGACAGATAGGCTATGGGCATCCCGTTTTTCGTCCTATGGACGCCGTAGGATTTCCGCAGTAAATGGGCATTGACTCGTTTCATCTCATTACCTGCACGATTCTCATACATCACGTCTTGAATTCCTGCTCGTTCAGCTATCTCTGCTATGAATTTAGTGATGTATTCTTTGTTGAGGCTGTATTTTTCGTTCGATACGAGCAAGTGACCGTGATCTTCTTTGTCTTCACTCAACCCGACAAAGCCTTCTCGATAACCTTCGTCAATATATTGACGGAGTAGAACACTGAATTTTCGGTCATAGTAGACTGTGCGTGTTCCGGTGTCCTTGTATTTTCCAGACTTAGCGTTCCTGATCGTTATACTTCGGTTGTCTCGATCTATATCTGAAATACGAACATCAGCAGCTTCACTCACTCTACAGCCCGTTTGCCATAGAAGGCGTACCATCACCTTGTCACGGACATTATCTGTTGCCTTGACCAACTTTTCGTATTCTTCGATGGAGAGGTACTGCCCTTTGTTGTTTTCTGTGTGGTATTGGTCTTGCCTCGTCTGTTCGAGGTCTTCTACGGAAACGTCTTCAACTGGGTTCGACTCAACAAAATTTCTCGTGACCAGCTCATTGAATACTCCAGATAGAGCGTAGGCTTTCCCTCTAACAGAACGGGGGGCGTAATCATCAGTGAGTAAGTGGCTCACCCAGTCATCTACTTCTACGCTTCCTACATCTCTCAGATCGTCTTCAATTGAAAATTCTGTGAACTGTTTGATGACCACTTTCCGGTTCCGATACGTATTCTCTGTGAAACGGGCGTCAATTTTGGTAAAGACTCTATCTAACTGGTCCTTCGACTCTTCGTTGAGGCCAAGATCTGCTATGAATTCATTTTTCATCAGTGTCCTCCGTCGAAGAGTCTTGGTTGCCATCGAGATCTCGAATCATATTGGCATATTCCCAGATAGCTTCTCCTATCATACTCTCTAATTCGTCCATGTCTGATTTTGTAATAGAATTCTGTCTGTGGGCGTCAAGACTGTCTTGCAATCGAGAGTTCTTCTTTTCTAAAGATTCGACAGCCTCCATAATCTGGTACAGTTCTTCGTATTGATCTATCTCGGAGTTGGATTCAGTGCTGATTTCCTGTTCGACGGATTTGCGGACAAGATCGCTAACACTGTCGTATTCAGGGGTTTCGCCAACGTAATCTTGCCAGCGTTGTTTCTTCTCGTCCGAAACGACTACACGAACACGTGGCATACTCCATCTTAATGATTCGACACGCAAATATCTATGGTCATAGTATGGGGATGATTTGATGGATTGGACGGAGAAGTACCGCCCGACGACGCTATCAGAGGTGCGGGGCAACGACAAGGCCCGCGACGCACTCAAAGAATGGGCGGACACGTGGGACGACCACCGCGAGGCGGTCATCATCCACGGGTCCCCGGGCATCGGGAAGACCTCGGCCGCCCACGCGCTGGCAAACGACATGGGGTGGCCGACCATCGAACTCAACGCCAGCGACTCCCGGACGAAGGACGTTATCAATCGGGTGGCCGGCGAAGCCGCCAAGTCCGGCACGCTGACCGCCGGCGGTGGCGGCCGCCGACTCGTCATCATGGACGAGGCGGACAACATCCACGGCAACGCCGACCGCGGCGGTGCGCGGGCTATCACCGCCCTCGTGAAGGAGGCCAGCCAGCCGATGGTGCTCATCGCCAACGAGTACTACGAGATGTCGAACGGCCTGCGGAACAACTGTCAGGACATCGAGTTCCGAGACGTCTCGCCCCGCTCTATCGTTCCCGTCCTCCGTGACCTCTGTCGGCAAGAGGGCGTCGAGTACGAGTCCGACGCGCTGCAGGAACTCGCCGAGCAAAACAGCGGCGACCTGCGGGGTGCGGTCAAGGATCTCCAAGCCATCGCCGAGACAACGGAGCGACTCACTACTGACGACGTAATTACTGGCGAGCGCGACACGACAGAGGGCATCTTCGAGTACCTCGACGTGGTGCTGAAGGAAGCCGGCGCACAGGAGGCCTTGGAGGCCAGCTACGACGTGGACGAGACACTCGACGACCTCATCAACTGGATCGAGGACAATATGCCAAAGGACTACGAGGGCACTGAACTGGTGCGGGCCTACGAGTTCCTCTCGAACGCCGACCAGTGGCTCGGCCGGGTGCGTGAGACGCAGAACTACTCCTTCTGGCGGTACGCTGGCGATAACATGACCGCCGGTGTCGCCGCGGCGCGGGACGGGACGAAAGGCGGCTGGACCCGCTACGGCCCGCCGAGCTACTGGTCGAAACTCGGGCGGTCAAAGGGGACCCGTAACACCCGGGACTACGTCGCCCAGCAAATCGCGACTATCGATGGCGTCTCGATGCGGACCGCTCGCCGGGAGATCATGCCGTTCCTCGCGACGATGACCCACCACTGCCGGAACCGAGAGCTAACGGTGGCGATGGCGGCGACCTACGATATGGAGGCCGAACACGTGTCTTTCGTCACCGGGTCGGGGAAGGACACGAACAAGGTGCAGGACATCGTCGCTGACGCGGAGGCGCTCAAGGAGGAAGCCGCCGTCGAACACTCCGGCGGGGCGTTCGAGGGTGCAAGTGTCGAAGGCGGTGACGGAGAAAGCGATGCAGGTGGCGCTGGTGAAACCGATGCCGACCCTTCCGAAGAAGGCAGCGAACAGCAGGTATCGCTTGCGGCCGACGATAGTGTTGACTCTGACGCCGTCAGTGACGAGACCACGACCGACGACGAGACGGAGGCAGCGAGCGAGGCGGCCGAGGAGGACGACCAGCAGTCCGGCCTCTCTGATTTCATGTAGTCACCGACCGGTCGTCCCGAGGCCGGGAATCGCGACTCGGTCTTCGACGTAGTCCATCACAAGTGACGCCGAGATGACCAGCGCTAGGTACAGCAGGCCGGCGAGGACGAACAGTTCCGTGTACCGGTAGGTCTCGCTTGCGATGGCATCAGTCCGCTCGAACAGTTCGCGGACGGTGATGAAACTCGCCAGCGAGGAGTACTTGATGAGGTACACCAGTTCGTTCGACCAGCCCGGAATCGCGTAGCGAAGGCCCTGCGGCAGGACGACGTGGCGTATCCCATCGACCTTGGAGAGCCCGATTGAACGAGCGGCGGTGAGTTGCCCCTCCGGGACGGAGTTCAGCGCCGACCGGATGTATTCTGACTGGTAGGCCGCGCTGTTTAAGGTAAACGCGATGACAGCCACCCAGAACGCCTGTGCGGGGATGAATCCGCTCCCAACGGTGGGCAGCTCACGGATGACCGTCGTCAGCGGCGTCGCGAAGTAGAGGACGAACAGCTGGGCGAGCAGTGGTGTCCCGCGGAACAGCTCAGTGTAGCCCAGTGCGACCGAGCGGGTGGCGCTCCCGCCGTACACTCGGGCGACGCTGAGCGGGACGGCGATGACGAACCCGAAGGCGATACCCAGCACCGTCAGCAGTATCGTCGCCCACACGCCGGTCGCCAGTTGTGGCAGGTAGGGGATCGACGCCGCCAGAAACTCGAAGAAGCCGGCGACCCAGCCGACAGGGAACCCGACCGGACCGAGACTCGCCGCGAGATCACCGAGCGTCCCCGCGACCGCCTCGAACGGTGCCGTCGGGAAGAACGACGTGTTGCGTTCGATAAGCGCGCCGTCAAGCAGGAAGTCGTTCGTCCAGCGTACGACGAGCCACGTCCAGAAGACCGCAACAGTAAGCAGCGTCAGCGGCTGGTCGGTCAGCCCGGCGGCACGGGCGCGAATCGTCCGTCCACCGGTCGTGGACTCCGGCGTCCCCATCGGTCACTCCCCCTCGTGGGTCGTCTCTAGACGGCTGAGGAACTCACCGGTCCGGGCCGCTTGTGGGTTCTCGAACAATTGCTTCGGCGGGCCGTGTTCGACGATTTCACCGTCGTCGAGGAAGATGATGTCCGACGCCGCAGACCGCGCGAACCCCATCTCGTGGCTGACCACGAGCATCGTGATGCCCTCGGCGGCGAGGTCACGCATCACATCGACGACTTCGCCGACGAGTTCCGGGTCGAGCGCGCTGGTCGGCTCGTCGAACAGCAAGAGCTTCGGGTCCATCGCCAGCGCGCGGGCGATACCGACCCGCTGTTTCTGGCCGCCTGATAGTTCGGCGGGGTAAGAGTCAGCCTGATCCAGCAGGCCGACCTGTTCGAGGTGTTCGTAGCCCCTCTCTTGGGCCGCTTGCTTGTCCATCCCGCGGACCTTCCGCAGGCCGAGCGTGACGTTGCCAAGCGCTGTGAGGTGGGCGAAGAGATTGAAATCCTGAAAGACCATCCCGACCTGTTTTCGGAGTTCGTTCACGTCGGTGTCGGCGTCGGTGACGCAGTCGCCGTCGAGGTAGATGTCCCCGCCGTTGATCTCGGTGAGGCGGTTCACACAGCGGAGCATCGTTGACTTCCCGCTGCCGCTGGGGCCGATGACCACGTCGACGTCACCGGCGTCCATCTCGAAACTGACGCCGGAGAGCACCTGTTCTTCGCCGTAGGACTTGTACACGTCGTCGAGTTCCAGCAGCGGAGTGCTCACGCGCGCTCACCTCCGGGGATGCTGAAGTGGTCGTCGACGTAGTCGAGCGAGCGGTTCGTCACGAACGTGAGAACGAAGTAGATGAGGCTCACAGTCAGGAAAATCTCAAGTGCGGCGGTGCTCTGACCGCCCTGATAGAGGTTCTGGCCGACGGTCAGTAGTTCGCCGATACCGATGACGATAGCGATGCTCGTGTCCTTCAGGACGATGGTGAACTCGTTTTGGAAGCCGGGGACGCTCCGGCGGAGCGCCTGCGGGACGACCACGCTGCGGATCGCCTGTAGTCGGCCCATGCCGACGGCGCGAGCGGCTTCCAGTTGTCCCTCATCGACGCTCTGGAGCGCGCCACGGAAGATCTGTGACTGATACGCAGCGCTCCGGAGGCCGAGCGCGATGGTTGCGGTCACGAAGGCGCTGCTTGACACCGAGAGCCCGAAGAACAGCAAGATGATGATGACGAGCAGCGGCGTTCCGCGGAGTACGACGCCGGCTGTCTCGACGGCGCGCTTGAGCGGGCCGCGACCGTATACTTCGACGGCTCCCGCCGGGAACCCGAGCAGAAAGCCAAGCAAGATGCTCGCCGCTGTCAGGGCGACCGTGACACCCGTGCCGACGAGTAGCAGGTCGAGGTTCCCGATGACGAACGCCCAGTCACTCTGCAACGGGAGTGGTGGCATCGGTTACTGCTGGCCGAACCACTTGTTCGTCAGGTCCTGATAGGTGCTTCCGTCCCTGACAGTGGACAGTCCGTCGTTGAGAGCCTGCGTGAACTCGTCGTCACCATCGCGGACGCCGAACCCGAAGTTCTCGCCAGTCTCGTACGTGAAGGCGATAGTGACCGGGCGCTGGGCGGCGAAGGTCTGAGCGACCGGCTCGTCGATGACGACCGCGTCGATGTTGCCGTTCTGGAGGTCCTCGACCGCCAGCACGTAGTTGCCGTAGGAGTTGTAGTTCGACTCGTCGAGGTTCCCCGGCGAAATGAGTTCGTCCTGTACCGTCGTTTCGCCAGTTGTGCCCTTCTGTGCACCGATTGGGCGTCCGGAGAGGTCCGAAAGCGACGACGGCGAGAAGTCGCCGTCTTCGCGGACGACAATCGCCTGATTCGAACTGTAGTACGGATCGGTGAAGTCGATGGTCTCGTCGCGCTCGTCGTTGATCGTCATCCCCGCGGCGACCACGTCGATGTTGTCGTTTGTTAGCGCCGGAATCAGGGACTTGAACTCGTACTCCTCCCAGCCGGTCAGGGTGTAGTCGGTCTCTGCAACGACCGCTTCCAGCAGGTCGATGTCGAACCCGACGAGTTCGCCGTCCTGCTTCATCTCGAACGGAGGGAACCCGGGTGCGGTGCCGGCAGTGATTTCGGTACTGCCGTCGCCACCCCCGCCGCCGAAACAGCCGGCAAGCGAGACAGTCACTGCGGTTCCACCGACCGTGGAGAGATACTGGCGTCGTGAAAGGCCGTCGTCTGACATAATCCCCACCACACGACAGACCGGAATATATCTTACGTGTTAACCACGGGGGTGGTACTCGTGTTCAATCGTCAGCGCGTGCTGTGTGCTGGGTCTCGGCCGATTGTACCGATGGTGACTCCGCCGCCTCGGTGTAGGCCCACGCCGTCGCCGCGACCATCGCGCCGAAGATGAGCTGTGCGGCCCCGTGGTGGAGCACCTGCGCCGTAGCACCGAAGTTGAAGATGGTGTTTGCGCCGAGGAGAACCTGCACTGGGAGCACGACCGTTGCGATGCCTGTTGCGAGCTTGATCCGCCGGCTGTACTCACCGCGCCACGCGGCGATTGTCGATCCGAGAATGCCGAACCCGGTAATCATTGCGACTAAGCGGTGGAACCACTCGACGAAACTCGCCCAGTTTGCGGGGAATAGTCCCATCCAGCCGTCACAGAACGGCCAGCGTGCCTCACAGGTCAGGCCGGCACCGATGGCACCGGTGTACACGCCGAGCAGGATGAGTGCGAACGTCAGCACCGTCGTTGTCGCCACCAGTCGGCGGAAACGGGTGGTCATACATAGAACTTCGGTTGCACGTACTTATGCTCTCTTTTCGCGCCTCGCAGACGGATACGATTATCTTTACTGATACTCTTGGAGTCATCTTTATCTACAGGTGTGGTGGAATGGAACATAGCTACCTTATGTTCGAGCAGATCCGCACCTACATCTACGGCCGGGGGTCTCGTTCCTCAGACGCTACGGCCCGACGGGCGGACGGCGGATTCGTCGCGAGTGACCGGCAGGCCCGCTTTCTGGTCGACGCTATGGACCCGGAGTCGCCACGTCTCGGCGATTGCTTCGACGACCCGAATAAGGCCGCCATCGGGACCCAGCACGTCGAGCGGCAGTTCGAACTCGGCTCCGACGAGCTCCGAATGCTGATCGACGAATACGAAGCCGCCGGGATCAGCCAGAGCGAGTTCATCGCGACCCAAGGCCTCGTCACCGAATCGCTCGTCGAAGGTGCGTTCGATCAGCTTCGGGACGAACTCGGGGCGGACGCACAGGCCGCTATTGACTCTGTCGAGGCGGAGCTCCGGGAGGGGCTGGAGACGACACAGTCTGTCTCTCAGACGGGTATCGATGCGTTCACCGAATCTGCGGCTGACAGCGGCTCTGACGGACGACTCGACTACCACGACGTACTGCAGCACATCGGGACGCCGCTCTTTGTTCTGGATACGAACGGCGATATCCGCAGTTGGAACAGTTCGATTGAAAGACTCACCGGCGTCTCCGAGGCCGACGCAAAGGAGATGGAGATGGCGAGCATGGCGTTCTATCCGGACGGTCGGCGCGGAAAGACGCTCGCCGACAAAGTTCTCGATGCACCGGAGACAACACACACCAAGTACGACGTGCCGAAGGTCGAAGACGAGGACTTCACGCTGTACCGCGATACAAGCGTGATGGCTGACCAGTACGGGGACGAGCGTAGCATCTCGTTCAGCGCCGCCCCGATTTACGATGACGACGGCGAACTCATCGCGGTCGTCGAAATGGTTCAGGACCGAACTGACGAGGCCAATCGCCATGAGGCCGTGACGAGTCTGGTCGATGAGGTTAAATCGACTATGGCTGCACTCAAGAGCGGCCGCCTCGACGCCCGGGCGTCGTTCGACCGGACCGACGGCGGCGAGTACGTCGACGACCAACTGTACGAAGTCGTCGGCTCGCTCAACGATATGGCCGAACAGGTCGAACAGCTTGCGGACCAAGTGGACGAGCAGGCTCAGCAACTCGCAGTCACTATCGAGCAAGCGAATTCCTCCGCAGAGGCCGTCGAAAGCCGAGTTGCCGAACAGACCGACTCCCTCACCCAAGCGGCCGACAACATCCAAGATATCGGGGCCGGGATGGAGGAAGTCGCCGCGACATCGAGCGAAGTGGCGTCGGCAGCACAGCGTGCGAAAGCGGCCGCGGAAGACGGGTCGGACGCCGGTGAAGCAGTCATGGACGTTACCGACGGGCTTGCCGAGACGAGCGAAGATCTCGTGGACACCGTTACCGCCCTCGACGACCAGATGGACGAGGTGAGCGAGATCGTCGAGATAATCGCCGACGTGGCTGAGCAGACGAATATGCTCGCGCTGAACGCCAACATCGAGGCCGCCCGGGCCGGCGAGAGCGGGAGCGGGTTCGCTGTCGTGGCCGACGAAGTGAAGACGCTCGCAAACGAGACGAGCGAGTACGCCTCCGAGATATCGACGAGTATCACGACGATTCAGGACCAAGCGGACGAAACCGCGAGCATGGTCGAGACTACCCACGAGCAAGTCGAGCACGCGGAGTCCGAGATCACGGAAGCACTGGATTCGCTAGACGAGATCTCCGATGCCGTCGAGGAGGCGACCAGAGGCATTCAGGAGGTCGCCGACGCCAACGACGATCAGGCGAGCGCTATCGAGAACGTGACTTCGATGGTCGAAGACGCGCAGAATCACGCGCAGGAGGCCGAAGCGGCAACGAAGGAGATCGTCAAAGCCACTGATCGGCAGGAGGACGCGGTCACAGAACTGACTGACCGAGTCGGTGAACTCACCGACACGAACTGAGGCCCGCAGTCGGTTCATCGCGATGTGTGCCCGGCGACGGCTGTTTTCCAATTGGCGGGACACGACCTGAGCAAAATCAGCTGCAATCAGCTGGTATTCGACAACCGTCGTTGTACCGCTCGTCCGTTGACGGTAAACTTGTCTTTTTTACAGTTGGGTTCGACGTCTGGGTATGGGACTTGACGAGGATGCACTGGAGTATCACCGGAGCAAGCCGCCGGGGAAGATAGAGATTGCGACGACGAAGCCGACGAACACACAGCGTGACCTCTCGCTGGCGTACTCGCCCGGCGTGGCCGCGCCGTGCGAGGAGATCGATAAAGACCCCGAGAAAGCCTTCGAGTACACCGCGAAAGGGAACCTCGTGGGCGTCGTCTCTGACGGGTCCGCCGTGCTCGGCCTCGGTGACATCGGCCCGGAGGCCGGGAAGCCGGTCATGGAAGGAAAGGGGGTGCTGTTCAAGCGCTTCGCCGACATCGATGTGTTCGACGTGGAACTCGACACGGACAACGCCGAGGCGATGATACAGACGGTGGAGGCGATGGAGCCGACTTTCGGGGGCATCAACCTCGAAGATATCGCCGCTCCCGAGTGTTTCGAGGTCGAGCGCCGACTCAGCGAGAAACTCGACATTCCGGTGTTCCACGATGACCAACACGGGACCGCGATCATCTCCGGCGCGGCGATGGTCAACGCGGCCGACATCGCTGACAAGGAACTGGACGAACTGGAGGTCGTCTTCTCGGGTGCCGGGGCCTCCGCTATCGCGTCGGCGAAGTTCTACGTCTCGCTGGGCGTTTCGAAGGACAACATCACGATGTGTGACTCCTCGGGCATCATCACTGAGGAGCGAGCGACCCACGAGGAACTCAACCGGTTCAAACAGGAGTTCGCCCGGGACATTCCGGAGGGCGACCTCGCCGACGCGATGGACGGGGCCGACGTGTTCGTCGGCCTCTCCGTCGGCGGTATCGTCGATCAGGAGATGGTGCGGTCGATGGCGAGTGACCCCATCATCTTCGCGATGGCGAACCCGGACCCAGAGATCGCCTACGAGGACGCCAAATCCGCCCGCGACGACACGGTGATTATGGCGACCGGTCGTTCGGATTACCCGAATCAGGTCAACAACGTCCTCGGGTTCCCGTTCATTTTCCGTGGCGCGCTCGACGTGCGGGCGACCGAAATCAACGAGGAGATGAAGGTCGCGGCGGCCCGCGCGCTGGCCGACTTGGCAAGGCAGGACGTGCCCGACGAGGTCGTCAAGGCCTACGGTGACCAGCCGCTGCAGTTCGGCCCCGACTACATCATCCCGAAACCACTGGACCCGCGGGTCCTGTTCGAGGTGACTCCCGCAGTCGCCGAGGCGGCTATCGAGAGCGGTGCGGCACGGACGGAAATCGACACGGAGGCCTACGTCGAGGAGCTCGAAGCGCGGCTGGGCAAGTCCCGCGAGATGATGCGCGTCGTCCTCAATAAGGCTAAGAGCGACCCACAGCGGGTCGTGCTCGCGGAGGGCCACGACGAGAAGATGATCCGCGCGGCCTACCAGCTGGTCGAGCAAGGCATCGCCGAGCCGATTCTCATCGGCGACGCCGACCGCATCGAGTCCACGCGCCGGAAGTTCGGTCTGGAGTTCGACCCCGTCGTCGTCGACCCCGAGACCGCTGATGTGGCCGACTACGCCGACCGGCTGTACGAACTCCGTCAGCGGAAAGGCATCACGCGCCGCGAAGCTGATGAACTGATCCGGGACGGGAACTACCTCGGCAGCGTGATGGTCGAGATGGGCGACGCCGACGCGATGCTGACCGGGCTGACCCATCACTACCCGTCGGCCCTGCGTCCGCCGCTACAGGTCATCGGCACGGCCGACGACGCCGATTACGCGGCCGGCGTGTACATGCTGACGTTCAAGAACCGCGTCATCTTCTGTGCGGACACCACGGTCAATCAGGACCCCGACACGGACGTACTGGAGGAAGTCACCCGCCACACCGGGGAACTGGCCCGCCGCTTCAACGTCGAACCGCGAGCGGCGATGCTGTCGTACTCGAACTTCGGCAGCGTCGACACCAGCGGCACACAGAAGATCCGCCGGGCGGTCTCCCGCCTGCAGGACGATGACCGCGTTGACTTCCCGGTCGACGGCGAGATGCAGGCCGACACCGCCGTCGTCGAGGACATCCTCACCGACACCTACGAGTTCTCCGAACTCGACGACCCCGCAAACGTCCTCGTGTTCCCCAACCTCGAAGCCGGGAACATCGGCTACAAGCTTCTCCAGCGACTGGGCGGCGCTGAAGCCATCGGGCCGATGCTCGTCGGCATGGACAAGCCGGTCCACGTCCTCCAGCGCGGCGACGAGGTCAAAGACATCGTGAACCTCGCCGGCGTCGCTGTCGTCGACGCACAGCAGGAGTAGCGCCGCTCGGCCTGAACGTACCGACAACTGCTTTTTTCGAACTGAGACGGAGTCACCCGTCAGAAAACATGGCGTTCAGGCCCGTCGCCGGAACGCGATGTCACGTATCGCCTCGCCGTCGACCGCGGGTCGGTGGGTGGAGGAAGAGTGCATCGACGACCGCCACAGCGCCGACAAGTGATCCGCCAGCGATTGCCGCCTGAAGCGAGAGGTCCAGAACGAACGCGGCGGCGAGCGTGAGGACGAACACCGCGGGGATGACGGCGAGGACGAGGTCGTGCCGCGTCGGTGACTGACGCGGCAACAGTTGCTCGACGTACTGTCCGCTGAAACCGTCCGGTCCGTTAGTTCTGGTACTCAACGTTACTCACCTCCTACTGCATACTGTATCATTTCTAATACATAAAATTTGCTCTGTGTGACGTTCCTCAAACGTACGTGGTAATAGGTACGACTATCTCCATAACTTATGAGGTTTATCTTGTGCGGACAGCGACTGAAGGAGAGGTCCGTAGCACTCAGTTGCGATAATCTCTGCCTGTTGTCTGGTTTTCTCTCAGAGTCGCGGTCGTATGTGATATTTCAAGCACGACGGCAGTGTGCTGAATGAGGAGTGCTGCAGCTACGTACTACTGTCGACGGCTATGTGAAAAAGTGCGATACCGTATCGGTCCGTCTCGTTAGTCCGACGCCCCGCCACGCTCCGCGCGTGACGGCGGCGGGACGCGTTCGTTTACGGTCGGCGCGTCAGGGAGAACACACCGGTCCGGCTCGCCATTGACGTGTGCGTACTGGTCCGGTGCGTTCGCCAGCGGATGGGCGGGGTTGCGGTCCCCGGAGATCCGCGCGGCACGGACCTCGCCGAACCCGTTGATGCGTGCCTGAATCCCGCGCCAGTGCAGTCCCGTCGCCGGCGGGACCGACACGGAGTGTGGCGGGTCGTAGGCGGAGCCATGAGAGGCCAGCACCTCCGCGTTTACGTTCTCAGCGAGCTGGTCGTGGTCGATGAGTAGCCCGACGCGGGCGTTGGGTGGGGCCCGTCTCGCAAGCACGTCGAGTCCGAGATGGAGCGCCCGATACTCCGCGACGTTGTTGTCGGGACACGTGTCCGGGACCGACAATCTGACGACGCGTTCACCGTCGAGAGTCTCGACGACGACACCCAGCCCGCCTGTCGGGCTGGTCGACTCGCTATCTGGTGATGTCGTACCACTGTGGGGCCTGAACGACCCGTCTGTGGCGATGTAGAAGTCTCGATGGTGACTCCGCGGCGGATGCGCGATGTGCGGCGTCGGTGATTCATCGAACAGGTCTCGAAGTGACGGCCGGCCGTAAGCGGCCATAGTTTCCGTTGGGTAAGCAGGATAATAAATATATTCCCTCGACGGGGGTGTCGTCCCAGTACAGCGATTTGGGTTGCTTCTGCCGCGTCGTTTCGACTGTGTCATTTCAGTACCACCGCTCTGCAGCGGAGCTGTTAGCTGGTGAGAAAGAATTATATCCGCCGAGAACCATGTTACCAACACACATGACACCGACGAAGATTCGCGAACGACTCGAAGAATCGGGGGACCGGGTCGACAAAGAGCTGTTCGTCAGTGCGTTGGAGTACGTTCGGGACGACGGTCGTACCCGACGCTAACCGTATTTTTATCGTGGCTAGCGATAGCGAGCGGCGAGACTAGCGCTGCAAGCGATACCTGTCGGGCCACTTCGTTGACCCACTCAGTCGTCGGTGAGTTGCCAGCCGTCGCCGACCGATTCGACGACGCCGCGCCGTTCCATCTCAGTGGTGACCTCGCCCAGTCGGTTCGGCTGAGCGATCTCCAAGTTCGTGCGACTGACACCATGGTACGCCCGCAGTAGCTGACGGATATCGTCTTCGGTGTGGGTCACCTGATCGCTCTTTTCCATGACGCCAGCGACGAGTTCGACCATGTCTTCGACGAAGTTCCATGGGTAGACGACCCAAGTCCACTCGTCGAGGCGCTCGCCGACGAACTCCGGCTGGTGGTCGCTGGTCTGGAGTAACTGGAGTGTCGCCGTCCGGACGCTGCTCGGGTTTCGGTCGCGGACGCACTCCGCGGCTGTCTGGATGGACTGGCCGGTGTCGGCGATGTCGTCGACGACCAGTACGTCCTTCCCCTCGACCGCGCCGTCGGCCAGTGGGTATTTGATCTGTGCCTCCTCGCCTTTCGCCGCGGTCCCGACGTAGTGTTCGACCTTCAGGCTCGCCAGGTCGTCCAGCCCGAGGAAGTCACAGAGACAGCGCCCGCCGAACCACCCACCGCGAGCCAGCGCGACGACCACGTCGGGCTCGAAGTCGGCGGCCTTCACGTCGTCGGCCACGTCTCGACAGAGGCCGTAGATGTATTCCCAGTCAGTGATGGTACACGAAAACTCGTCCGGTAGCTCGCCCATACGAGATGGCGTGTGTGGCCGGACTTAACCGTTGTATATTCCGCTGCATTTGCCCAGACAGTGCGAATCGCTATGCGTCAGGGTCGCCTTTCCGGAACTCCCGGAGGAGGACCGTCGCGTAGCTCCCCTTCGGCAGCGAGAAGGAGAACGTCAGGTCGGAACCATCGCGCTCGACGCCGAGGGCCATCCGAAGCAGGATAGCGCGCCGCGTCCCGTCGCTGTCGAACGCGCCGGGGAGGTCGAAATCGCCCTGTTCGAGACCAACGTCGTCGAGGACTTCGCGGGCGATGTCGCCCGGCTCGCCGCCGCCGAGGTCGGTGTCGGTCCCGACAAGCGGCGCGGTGACGAAGGCTCGCCCGCGCTCGCAGTGGCGTTCGACAGTCGAGAGCCGCTTTTCGGTGACCTGCTGGGTCCGGTCGGCGTCCGGAATCGGGAAGTCCTCCGGTGCGTCGCTGTCCCGGAAACAGACCACGTCGCCCTCGACGGGTCGGTCGAAGGGCAACCCCCGCTCCAGCCGTTCCGAGAGGATGCGGTTGAACACGTAGGACTGGGCGGCGTTGACGAACAGCGACTGGAGGTTCGACGGCAACGCCTCCAGCGCCTCGCGGAAGTCCGTCGGCTCGTCGGCCCCGTTCTCGACCAGTCGGTGACAGATGGAGCGCTCGTAACCCAGCGCACCCGGGAGTTTGTCCAGCGCGCCGGCCCAGTCGTGGGTCTCGTCGACGTACGCCCGCGCCTCTTGGGTCGACTCCGGTTCGCGTTCGTGCGGGTTCCCGACGTAGGCGAGGACCGCGTCCTTCCAGTCGCCGCGGGCGATTGCCAGCCCGACTTCGTGGGTGACCGGTCGCCGCGAGCCGAACCGCTGCTGGCCGAAGTAGTTGGGCACCCCGACCGTCGTATCGCCATCCGGCAGTGTCAGCCCGTCGCTCGGCGACGTGGAGCGGTCGCCGCCAGCCGGCGGGTCGTCCCCAGTGGCGAACGCACGCAGATCTGCCACGACGCTTTCGGCGTTGTCGGTGTTCTCGGTGTCACGAACGACAATCTCGAAGGCGTTGCCCGCCAGATCGCCGAAGAGGATGGGGCGACCGGCGCGGCCGACCACCTCGATGTCTGTACCGCCGATCTCCGGCAGGTCCTCGGCCGCGATACCCTTCACCGAGAACAACTGCGTCGTGACCGCGCGCTTGTCTTTCGTGCCCGCCCACGACACCCGCTCGCGGGAGATGCCCAGTCGGTCGGAGAGTTTGCTGGCGAAGTCGTTGGTCTCCCAGTTCCGAAGCTCTGCCCGGAAGACGAGATGCGGATACGCGCCGGTGTCGGCGTCGACTGGTTCGGTATCGAACGCCTCCAGTTCTCGAACGCGGAAGTCCGCGGGCGAGGCGCGGAGGTGGCCGCCCACCCCGTCGGCGTCGCTGACGTAGTACTCCATCCCGACCGCCCGCTCGATTGGGTGGGCCGCTTGCATTGACTGGATGTTTGCGGGTCGGCGCTTAGGGTTGGCGTTTGCGGACTCGCCATCGTTCTACGTCGCACCTAGTGTTATCATGGCACACGTCTTATTCGTGAGTAGGTCGTGGCTATGCAGGCGACCGGAGAGCACCACGATGCCAAAGCTAGCATGTGAGAGCTGTGGCCGAGAGATAACGTTCGATAGGGACGGTCAGGAGTCCCGCGCACCGATGCGGTACTGTCCGCGCTGTGGCGACGAGTTCCCCCCGCGCGAGGAGTGGTAGTCACCACGGCGAATTCACTCGTAAGCCCCGAACTCCCGGCCGAAGGCGATGAAGTAGGTAACGCCGACCAGACCGATGACAGTTGCAACGCCGAAGGCCAGTTCTGGACCGGCCTGTACTACCACGTCGCCAACGGGCACCGCCCATTCACTGCCGTAGAGCCAGCCGCCGAGCGCAGCGCTGGGGATGACCAGCGTGTTCCGAAGCAGGTAGTACGTCCCGGTGACGCGGCCGCCGGTGTCCTGCTCCGCCGGACCGACGATGAGCGCCTTGTGGGCGGGCAGGCCGGCAAATCGCAGCCCCGAGAACGCAAACAGCAACACCAGCACCCACTGGTCTGCCGGTGCGAAAATGAGTAGGAGCGGGAACACCGCGTAGACGAGAAAGCCCAGCGCGACGGCGGGCTTGAGCCCGGCCCATTCGGTGAGCTTTGCGACGGGGGCCATCGAGAGGATGGCAATCACCATCTCGACGCCGAGCAAGACACCGAAGAAGGCGTCGGGCCGTAGCTGGACGCCAAAGCCGGTGAATCCCACGGAGAGGAACTCAGTGACGACAATGACGAAGAAGACGTACACCATGCCGTTGGCGAAGCGGACGAGCGTATCAGCGACCAGCAGCGGTCGGAGCGTCGCCGGCATCGTCCGCAAGTCGGCGAGTATCTGATCGATGCCTTCGAAGGACTTCCCGAGCGTGTCCTCGCTCGCGTCGTAGAGGAAGTGCTGTGCGACGGTCGCAGCGATACCACAGGCCAACGCGACCAGTAGCACGCGCTGAAAGCCGTCGACGAACGTCGCGGTCGTCGCGAGCAGCGCGGCGGCGGCCAGCGGCCCGAGCAGGAAGCCGATGCGACGGAACATCTCCGTGCTGGCAAACCCCATCGCCAGCCGCCCCGGCGGGACGCTCTGTTTGACGATGGCGAAGGTCGCGCCCAGCCCGAAGGACTTCCACGCCTGTGCGAGAAAGAGGCCGACGAACACGAGCGTCCAAGCCGGCAACGTCGTCGTACCGAGCGTGATGTCGCCGATGACCGAGGCGAGATACCAGATGCCGAACCCGACCGTCGCCAGCGTCGCGAAGGCGGTCAACGCGAGCCGCGAGCCAATGCGGTCTGATACCGCCCCACCGGGGTATGGGTACACCGCGCTGATGAAGTTCCCGACGCTACCGTACAGACCGATGACGCCGGCACTGGCACCCAGAACGCGCATGTACTGGGGGATGTACCGGCTCGTCATCTGGAACGCGAGGCTAAACGCCAGCATCGACAGCGACAGCACGAGCACGTCCCGCTCCAGCGCGAAGAACTGCCGGAAGGAGTCGAGCAGGTCCACGTCCTCGTCGGCCCCTGTCTCAGTTGCCATTGTCGAGGGTGTCATAGAACGAGTAGCACACCAAAGAGCAGGGTGAACGCTGAGGTGGATGAGTCCAGCGACCCTGCAAGATGATCCTTCGGTAGAGTCGTTCTTCAATGTCGTGGAGACGGAAACGTTAGCGTTGTTTGAGCACCTCTCCTTCGAGTTTCTCGAAGGGTTCGACGTGTTCGCCCCGGCAAAGACGGGGCGAACACGAGACCACGAACCACCAGAGCTGATGCGTGGCTTTCTCCACTGCTACTACAAGGACATTTACGGCATTCGTCCGGTTGAGCGGGAGCTTCGGAACACGGTTGTTTGGCTGAGCTGTGGCTTCGATCGACCGCCGTCGAGAGACGCGGTCGATCGCTTTCTCACCGACCTCGAACACGTCGTCAACGAGGTCTTTGACCGACTCGTCGAGCAGGCCGCCCGACGCGGCCTGCTCGACTTGACCTACTGTATCGATTCAACCGACGTGAGGGCGATGCCCACCGATCCAGACGCGTCGAAGTGCTACGATCCAACCGACGACGAGTACTACTACGGCTACGGTTGCACGATCGTCTCGACCGGGCAAAAGATCCCGATTGCAGCCGAGTTCACCGAGAGCAAACAAGCACCGGAAGAGACGGCGATGCGCGTCACACGTGACGCGCTCGCCGTTGAGCAACCAATCTGGATGGTTGGTGACAGCGCCTACGACACGCTCGACTGGCACGACCACCTGCTGACCGCAGGGGTCGTGCCAGTCGCTCCGTACAACGCGCGAAACACTGATGACCCGAAAGACATCGAGTACAGGATCGAAGACCGCATCGAGGAACACAGTGAGGGCGTCCAGCTGAAGCAATCAATCCTAGACGAGACGTACAACCGCCGTACTGGCGTCGAACGAACCAACGAATCAGTGAAGGACTGCGGCCTCGGGCGAACGCACGCCCGAGGCCGCGTCCACGCACGATCGCAGGTGTTTCTTGCTCTGTGCCTTCGCCTCGTCGTCGCTATCACCAACTACGAACGCGGAGACAATCCGGGAAGCACGATCATCACGGTGTGACAAGAGTTCTATGACACCCTCATTGTCGGATACAGTTCCCCCGGGGTATTAATGCTGGAAAAAGGGGCAATCGGTCGGTTCGCCGGGAGTACAGCCCTGCTCAGTACGGGAGGACGAACAGGACGACCGCTAGGAACGGCGTGAGCGCGAGCAGCATCGCGATGGCGTAGCCGAACATCTCTCGGGCCTTGATGCGGGTGATGGCGAGCAGCGGCAGCGCCCAGAAGGGGTTCAGGAGGTTCGTGTGGGCGTCGCCGACGGCGTAGGCCATCGTCGCCTGCCCGGCCGGGACGCCGAGGTTCTGGGCGGCTTCGAGAATCGGCGGGCCGAGGATGATCCACTCGCCACCGCCGGAGGGCGCGAAGATGTTGACTGTCGCACCGGTGAGCCAAGCGATGACCGGGAACGTCTGGGGCGTCGAGACCGAGATGAGCGCGTTGGCCATCAACTGCGCGAGTCCGGAAGTGGCCATCATCCCCTGAATACCCGCGAAGAAGGGAAACAGCAACACGATGCCCGACGCGGCGGTCGCCGCCTCACCGAACTTCTCCCGGTAGGTCTGGGGGTCCATGTAGATGAAGATGCCAATCGTCAGGAAGCCGAAATTGACGATGTTCAGTCCGAGCGCGTCGATGCCGGACTGGACGAACTGTGAGACGACCAGCGCGATACCGGTCAGACCGATAATCCCGCCGAGGACGCGACTGTGATTGATTCGCTCGGCCGGGACCTGCCGGGTGGTCGCAGTCGCTTCCACGCCGCCGTCGCTCGCGGACTCGAACAGGTCGTCTTCGGGGATGTAGTGCGTGATGCCCCGTGCCTGATCACCGGTCGGCGTGATGACATAGAGGACAACGAGCGCGTAGGCTATCGAGAGGCCAGTCAGAATGAGGCCATAGGGGTGGAAGATGGTCTCGGAGGCTGAGACGACGACGTCGATGACGCCCTGCTGGATGAACTCGTTGCCCTCCGTCGCAAGCAGGAGTGGTGCGGACCCGGACAGTCCCCAGTGCCACGTAAGACCGAGGCCGAGATAGCCGGCCACGCAGAGGACCGGATAGTGGACATCGATGTCGTTCTCGTGGGCGGTCTTGCCCATTTCTCGGGCGAAAATCGCGCCCAGAATGAGGCTCAGTCCCCAGTGGACCCACCCCAGCAGCATCGTCAACAGTCCGACGAGGACGACCGCCTGTTTCCCGGTGTTGGGAAGCTCAGTCAGCCGGCGGATACCGGCGTTGACGCGCGGATGGTACGCTACGACGAAGCCCGTCATCAGGATGAGGACCATCTGCATCGAGAACGTCAGGAAGGCCCAGAAGCCGTCGTACCAGAATCCAACCATCTCGATGGGCCCGGACCCGGTGAGACCGACGCCGGCCAAGAACACCACGTAACTCAGGATGAGCGCAAACAGGAACGGGCTTGGCATCCACCGTTCCACCCATGCCGAGAGTCGATAGCCGATACGTTCGAGCACTGTTTCACTTGTGTTACCAGCCGACATACTGTTGCCACCTCCTCGCGAATGTATCATAAAAGTTTGCTACTATTCTGTCAGTTCCCCACCAGTCACCGTTGCGCAGGCACAGTCCGTGGTGTGGTTCCGATGACTGGACCCGTCCTGACAATGATTTTATTCCGTGGCCGAAGCAAGCCAGAGTATGTCATACAAAGTCGTTGTCTCTGACAGCAAAGTGATGGACGGGGAGACACGGGCGGCGGTGCTGGACGCGGTTGATGCGACTGTTGAAACGACAGAGGCGAAAGATCCGGCAACCGTCGCACGCGCAGTGAAAGACGCTGACGCGGTAATCGTCGACGCCGGAACACAGGTCACGGCCGAAGTTATCGAGGCAGCCGACTCGCTCAAAGTGGTGGGCCGAGCCGGCATCGGCGTGGACAACATCGACGTGCGGGCGGCGGTTGAGGCCGGCGTGGCGGTCGTCAACGTCCCGGACTACTCTGTCGAGGAGGTGTCGACCCACACGTTCGCACTCATGCTTGCTTGCCTGCGGAAGATACCCACGTTCGACCGGTCGGTCAAGAGCGGCGAGTGGGAGTGGGCAGTCGGGCAGCCGATGCATCGCCTCGCCGGTAGCACCGTCGGCCTCGTCGCCTTCGGCAAGCTCGCCAGTCGGTTCGCCGCGAAGCTCCGTGGCTTCGATGTCGATGTCATCGCCTACGACCCGTACGCGCCCGAGTATCGGATGGGTGACCTCGGCGTCGAGTCGGTCACGCTCGAAACGCTGCTGTCCGATTCCGATATCGTCTCGCTGCACGCTCCGCTGACCGACGAGACGCGGGGGATGATAGACGCTGACGCGCTCGACCGGATGCGTGACGACGCCCTGCTCGTCAATACGGGCAGGGGCGGGCTCGTCGATGAGACGGCGCTGTACGACGCGCTCGTCAGCGGTGACCTCGGCGGGGCCGGGTTAGACGTGCGCGAGTCGGAGCCGCCGGGAGAGTCGCCGCTCCACGGCCTCGACAGCGTCGTCTGTAGCCCCCACGTCGCGTGGTACTCCGAGGAATCCCGGGTCGAACTGACACAGACCGTGGCCGAGGATGTTATCCGGGTACTGCGGGGCGAGGAGCCCGAAAATCCCGTCGATCCCGAGACCGGTTGGTTCTGACAGTCTCGACGGCCGAGAGGTGTCAGGCGTCAGCTGCATCGAGGAGTTCGACCGCGAGTTCGGCGGCCTCAACTGCCGACTCGCCAAAGACGTAGGTTATCGGTTCGATACCGAACGCGCCGTTATGGTAGATGACGCGGGGGACCTCGCCGCGGTCGCGGAAGGCCGCTTCGAGCCGGTCGTCCCGGTCCTCATAGCCGGGGTCGAACTCTAGCGGCTCGATCCCCTGCTCGTGGGCAGCATCGAGAACTGCCTCGTCAGTCGTCAGATTGAGCGCCGCTCGGCGCGAGGCGTCGACCGCCGCCGCGGCCAGTATCGTCCGCGCGACGTGCTCCGATGCGCCGAACTCGGGATTCGACGGGACGTTGACCCGTCCACGCAAATCGTGAATCCGGCCGGGGACGGCCGCCACGTCCAGCGCGTCCTCGGCATCGGGCAGCGCCATCCCGACGTTCATCCCCACGTTCGGGATGGCGTCGACGACGATATCGCTGTCCGACAGGAGCCGCGTCGCTCGCCGCACCGACGACAACACGGCCCGTTCCGCTTGCACCGCGGTATCCGTCCCCCGAACGCAGAGGTCACAGCCCATCCCCTGCAGCGCCGGCATCTCCTCCTCGTGGACCGCACAGATGGGGCCCCGGTCCTCGAACTCCCGCACCAGAGCGAGCAGTTCGCCCAGCACTGCGAACTCATCCATCTCGCCCGCGGCCAGTCCGTCGGCGATCCGCTCGATTGTCTGTTGCATCCGAGCGTCCTCCCGGAACCGTTCCTCGATGGTGACCGAGCCGCTGCCGTACTTGCTTACTGCGGCCTGCGTCACTCCGAGCTGGGCGGCGATCTCCTGCTGGGTCCACCCCTTCTCGTCGAGTTCCGTGGCAAGCATCGCCCGGGCGGTCGGGAGGAACCGCTCGACCACGATTTCGCTCGGCAACTGCAGTGTCATTGCTATGAGTGACGGTCGTGGTTCGTTTAGCAGTTTGGACTACGAAAGCGCCGGTCGACCGCGTCGTTGTGGGTGCAGGCAGCCAGACAGCCCCGAGACGCTCCGATCCCGAAATTCGCTGTATGTCACTCTCCTCGGGAGCTATAACTTGGTTGTATTAGCAGAATATAATACGACGGAGATTGTTGTCTTGGCCACAAATGGCGTTTAGCGACCACCTGCTCGACATCGGCGAGGATATCTGGGACGCACAGAAGACCCACCCGTTCGTCCGCGAACTGGCCGACGGGACGCTCGACGAAGCGGCGTTCAAACACTGGGTGAAACAGGACTACCGATACCTACAGGACTATGCGCGACTGTTCGCGCTCGCCGGCGCGACGGCAAACGACGAGTCGACGATGACGCACCTGCTCGGGGTCGCCCATCAGGTGCTCGACACCGAGATGGACCTGCACCGAGAGTTCGCGTCGGACTACGGCATCTCGAAGCGTGAGTTGGAAGCGACCGAGAAAGCCCCGACCTGTCTGGCGTACACGAACTTCCTCGTCCGGACGGCCTACGAGGGTCACGAGGCGGTGATCGCCGCTGCGCTGTATCCCTGCATGCAGGGATACCTTGACGTGGCCGAGCACATGGCCGATCTGGCCGACGACGAGCACCAGTACACGCCCTTTATCGAGATGTACACAAGCGACGACTTCCGCGAGGCGACGGGCTGGTGTCGGGCGTACGTCGACCGCTGTGGCGAGCGGTATTCCGGGCAGCACGATGCCATGGAAAAAGCGTTTCTGACGAGCGCGAAGCTCGAACACCGGTTCTGGGAGATGGCCTACACGCAGGAGGGGTGGGAGCTATGACGGCCGAGACATACTCGGCGTACGCCGACCGCGTCACTGATCCCCGATTCACCGACTGGCTCCGCGACCAGAGTCAGCCGGACTGGGACGCCGCCGTCGAACACCGGTTTGTTACGGAACTTGGGGGCGGTACGCTCGATGAGGACGCGTTCGCGGCGTATCTGAGACAGGACTACGCGTTCGTCGACGAGCTCGTCGGCACGTTCGGTCACGCGGTCGGGCAGGCCCCGGACATGGCCGCCAAGCGTCGCTTCGTCGAGTTTCTCGATACCGTGACTGACGAGGAGGACGACTACTTCGAGCGGTCGTTTGACGCGCTGGGCGTTGACGAATCGCGCTGGCAGAACCCGGACATGACAGAGACGACTGCGGCGTTCGTCGACCTGCTGGGTCGCGCCGCCCGGGAGGGGGGCTACGCCGAAACGCTCGCCGTCCTCGTCCCGGCGGAGTGGATATACGAGTCGTGGGCGACAGCGGCCGCGGACACGCACGGCGACCCAGACGGCGACGGCCTGCCCAGCGCCGGCATGGGACTGCCCTTCTACTTCGCCGAGTGGGTGGACCTCCACGCCGTCGACTCGTTCGTCGCGTTCGTCGAGTGGCTCCGTGGCGAACTCGATGCCGTCGGGCCGACGCTTTCGCCCCGCCGGGAGGCCCGCGTCGCGTCGCTGTTCGACCGCACGGTCACGCTCGAACGGCAGTTCTTCGAGACGGCCTACGAAGAGACGCCGGCGACAGCCGAGAGCGAGGTGAGCCCATAGATGGTTTCCTCGGCAGTCGTTCTCGGCCTGACCGCGGCGACCGTGGTCGTGTTTACGGGCGTCGGTCTCTTCGCCGCTCGCGGCCGCATCGATTCGGTGGAGACGTACATCTCGGCCCGCGAATCGGCCGGTAGCGGGACGCTCGCCGCGACAGTCATCGCGTCCATGATGGGCGTCTGGATTCTGCTGAGCCCCGCCGAGGCGGGGGCCGCTTTCGGCGGATTACCGGCCGTGCTCGGCTACGCCATCGGGAGCGCGATTCCGCTCCTCCTCTTTATTCCGGTGGGCGCTCGCATCCGTGAGGTGATGCCCGCGGGCCATTCGCTGACGGAGTTCGCCTACGCTCGGTTCGGGTCCGGGATGTACCTGCTCGTCCTGCTCGTCTCGGTGTTCTATATGTTCATCTTCCTCGCCGCGGAGATGACCGGCATCGCCGGTGCGCTCGCGCTCGTCGCCGACGTGCCCCTCTGGCAGACTTCGCTGCTCATCGGCGGGTTCGTCCTCGTCTACACGACTTACGGCGGTCTGCTGGCGAGTATCGTCACCGACACTATCCAGACACTGGTCATCCTGCCGCTCTTGGCCGTTGGCTTCGGCGGCGCGCTCCTCTCGCTTGGGGTCGCGAGCGAACTCCACGCGACAGTGGTCTCGGCTGACCCGACGCTTCTGGACCCCGGATTCGGTCCCGGTCTGGAGTTCGGGCTGTACGTCGCCTTCGCCCTCCTCGGTGCAAATATGCTGAATCAGGGTGTCTGGCAGCGGGTGTACGCCGCCGACGGTGAGGGTGCCTTGCGGCGCGGACTGGGCATCGCCGCCGTCGTCGTCGTCCCGATGCTGCTGCTCGCCGGCCTGTTCGGCATCGCCGCCACGGGACTGGGCCTCACCGAATCCGGCTCTGCGAGCATCGCCTTCTTCCTCGTGGTGGCCGAGGCGTTCCCGACGTGGGTGACCCTCGCTGTCGTCGTCCTCGCCGTCTTGCTGGTGATGAGTTCCGCCGACACGATGTTCAACGCCATCGCCAGCGTCGTCACGGCTGACCTCGCTCGACTGCTCGACGACCCCGACCAGCGGACTCTGTGGCTGGGCGGCCGCGGGCTGACCATCGCTGTCGCACTCGGTGCAATCTTCATCGGCGCACAGGGGTACAGCGTGCTCCAGTTATTTCTGACAGCTGACCTGCTGGCCGCCGGCGTCTTCGTTCCGTTCCTCGCCGGCCTCTACACCGAGCGGCTCACCGGGCCGGGCGCGCTAGTCTCGGGTGTGGCGGGCCTGCTTGTCGGGTTCGCTTACTTCCCGTCACTCCGTGGCCTCGTCGCCACGATACCGGGCGTCGGGAGCGTCCTGCCGGCCCCGTCGTTCCTGATTGCCTTTGCCGGCGCGACGCTCGTCTCGGCTGCCCTCACCGTCGCGGCGACGCTGCTGGGCGGGGCTGACGCTGACCTCGACAGCCTCGGGCGGGAGGTCCGCGCACTCGACGACCCAGTGGCTGACGGGGGGTCCGAAGAGTGACTCCAGCAGCCGTCCTCCCCCTCGCCGCACTCGGGTCGACGGCGTTCGCGGCGCTGGCTTGGGGGTCGATTCTGCTCGTGCTCGCCGTCTTTCTCGCCGTCGGTTGGCTGGTCCTGACCGAATAGCCCGGCGACCGCGAGGGCCTGAAGAGACGGCACTTCGTGGTAACAAGACACATACTTATCATGATGCGTGAAGGACATCGAATATGCAGACCTTCGTGCTCGCGACAAACTCCGAGACAGTCAGCGAAACGCTGTGTTCGTACCTCGAAGGCGTCCTTGACCCGGACGACAGCGTCTACGCAGTCAATTCACAGCGCGGCGGCGATAGTACGTCGTCGGAAGCGGTCGCCGACGGGAAGGCCGCACTCGAAGTCGTCTCGGACCGGCTGGGCGACCGGGTGTCGGTGGAGACCTACCAGATAATCCGGGGCAACAGTCCAGCCAATGATATCTTCGACATCGCGGCGGAGGTCGACGCCGACGAACTCGTCATCGGCGTCCGCAAGCGGAGCCAGACCGACCGGCTCATCTTCGGCAGTGTCGCGCAGGACATCATGCGGCAGTCGGACTATCCGATGCGGGTCGTGCCGCGTGAGTAGGGACTACCCGGCGACAACTGGAGAAAGCGAAGACCGGAACGGCCGGGTTACTCGGCCGACTCGTAGTCGTCGAAGGCGTCGATGTCGACGCCCTCGTCGGTGATTTCCGCGAGCACGACGCCGTTGCCGGACCCGGTGTCACGCTCGGCCGCAGCGTTGACCGCGCGGATGGCCAGATCACGGGCCTCGTCGAGGCTCATTTCGGGGTCGTACTGCCCTTCGATGGTCCCCGTCGCGACCATCGTCCCGGAGCCGGTGACGGTGTAGTCGTCTTCGAGCACGCCGCCAGCGGGGTCGACGCTGTAGACGTGGCTACCTTCCTCATCGACGCCGCCCACGATTGGGTTGATGGCGAAGTACGGGCCGCCACGGGCGAAATTGCCCGAGAGCGTCGCCAGTGCGTGAATCGAGAGCGGTTCGTCGCGGCGGACCTCATAGAGGTCAGCCTCCGCGCGCAGCGAGCGGATGAACGACTGGGCCCCGCCGACGCTGCCGACCAGCGTCATCGCGGCCGTCGGGTGAATCTGCTCGACCTTCTGGACCTGCTTGTTCGAGACGAAGCGGCCACCGAGGGAGGCGCGTCGATCCGTCGCGATGATGACGCCGTTCTCCGTCGAAAGGCCGACCGTCGTCGTCCCGGTCTTGACGACGTTCTCCTCGTCGCGGCCGCCGTCCTCGTTCGGCAGATTGCCGACTTCGGGTTCGTAGGCGTCGGTCAGTCGGTTCTCGGGGTCGTGCATTACTCCGCACCTCCGAGTTCGAACTCATCGAGCCGCTCGGCGATATCGTCCTCGGCGAGCTTTTCGAACTGCTCGGTCTCGACGTCGATGGTGGCGATGTCGACGCCGGTCGCGTCGAGGCCGTCCTCGTTGACCGAGGCCAGCGCCCGGAGCGCGAGCTCGATGCCGCCTTCGAGGTCCATCTCCTCGGCGTACTCGTCTTCGAGGAACGACTGGATGTCCTCGCGAGAGCCACCGATGGCGACGGCCTGCCACTCGTAGGGCGTCCCGGACGGATCTGTCTCGAACAGGCGCGGCTCGCCGTTTTCGATACCAGCAACCAGCAGCGCCACACCGAACGGGCGTGCGCCGCCGGTCTGGGTGTACTGCTGGATGTAGTCCGTGATCTCCTTGGTCAGCGACTCGACGGAGGCCGGCTCGTCGTAGCGCAGGCGGTTGACCTGCGCTTGCCGGCGCGCTACGTCGATGAGCTGGCGGGCGTCGGCCACGTGGCCCGCGCTGGCGACACCGACATGGGAATCGATCTCGTGAATCTTCTCGATGCTGTCGCGCTCGATGAGCGGCGAGCGGGCGTGGCGGTCGGCGGCGATGACCACACCGTCCGCGGTGCGGACCCCGACGCTTGCGGTCCCGCGCTTGACAGCTTCTCGTGCGTACTCGACCTGATAGAGGCGTCCGTCCGGGGAGAAGATGGTAATCCCGCGGTCGTAGGCCTGTTGTTCGTTTCCTTGCATGATGTGTGGTGTTGTTGTTCACCTGAGGTTAGGGTTGCTCTTATATAACCGTATCGCGGACCGCTGCCCTCAGAACAGCGGCAGGTCGCCGGTGACGCGGTCCACCAGCTCGTCCTCGGCGGGGCCGACGGCGAGCGCCGTGACGGTCCCCGGATCGAGCTGTGTGTGGCCGGCGTCCCGGACGACCGCATGCGGCAGGCCTTCGCGCTCGGCCACGTCCGCGAGTTCGAACAGCTCGGACTCGCTCGTGGCCTTCAGGACGACTTTCTTCTGCCCCGCGCCCTTCCAGGCTTTGCGGGGTTTCGGGCCGGCGTCCTCGTAGGCCGACAGCGAGGCGTGGGCAACTTGGGCGGCGAGCTTGCCCTCGCCCATACCGAGGTCGGCCCGCGCGACGATAGCCTGCTTCATACGATTACATGGCCACCCGTACTTAAACGCCCGTCGGACTCCCTCCACGGTTGCACATACCACAGAGTACATACGCCGTGGCCGAGCACACCCCGGAGATGCCCTCCTCTATCCGAGCGTTCCTCCTGCGACCGGGCGCGTTCTTCGAACAGCGACGAGACCGGCTGAACGGATTCCGCGGCGGCGGCCTTGCTCTCGGTATCGCCGTCGCCGTCACAGTCGTTCTCGGAGTCGCGCTCCGACTGTTCGCCGCCCAGTTTACCGGAACCGTGGAGAGAGACAACCCCGCACGGCCGCCAGAGCAGATGTGCGAAGACGGCGGTGTCGGCGGAATAACCGTTTCCGGCTGTGACGAGCCGGCGACACAAACTGTTGAACTCGGGTCGATTATCTGGGACTATGCGACTGAGGCCCTTCCGGGGCTGTTTTTCGGCTTCGTTATTGTCTGGATCGGACTGATGATCGGTTTGTATGTCGGCGCAAAGCTAGCCGGCGGCTCCGGCAAGTTCGGCGAGACAGCAGAGATCACCGCTTGGGGGCTACTCCCGTCCGTGGTCGGCGTCGTCGCCGGTGGTGCTGCACTCGTCTTCTTTGCTGCAAACACCGACCTCTCCGCGTCCTCGCCGGCGGTCCTACTCGAACAGGTCCGAGGTCTACAGAACGGGCTTTCTGGACTCGTGTTCCTTGCAATACAGATCGGCACTGCCGTCTGGCAGGCAGCTGTCTGGGCTAGCGGCCTCCGAGTCGTCCACGAGATTAGCAGATACGCGGCAGTCGCCATCGCCGTCATCGCTGCGACGCTGCCCGTGGTCCTCTCCTGAGAATCGGGGAGTTTAGGCTTCCGGCCGCACACGCCACTCTCATGATACTCTCAGATGCGGATATTCTCCGGCGGCTGGAACAGGGTGACCTCGTCGTCGAACCGCTCGACGACCCGGACATCCAGATTCAGCCGGCCAGCGTCGATCTCCGTCTCGGACGGGAGTTCCTAGAGTTCCAGCACGCCAACATCCCTTGTATCCACCCGAACTCCGAGGACGAAGTCGCCGACTACGTCGACGAGACTGTGGTCGCCGAGGACGACGAGTTCATCCTCCATCCCGGCGATTTCGTGCTGGGGACGACCCACGAGCGCGTCGCCATCCCTGATGACCTCATCGCCCACGTCGAAGGCCGGTCGTCGCTGGGCCGGCTCGCAATTGTCGTCCACGCGACGGCTGGCCTGTGTGACCCCGGGTACGAGGGTCAGATTACGCTCGAACTGTCGAACCTCGGCACCGCTCCAGTGGCACTCACACCCGGGATGCGAATCTCGCAGCTCACCTTCACCGAACTCAAGACGCCCGCTGACCGCCCGTACGGGGCCGAGCGCGGCTCGAAGTATCAGGGCCAGTCCGGGCCGCAGGCGAGCAAGATACAGGGAGATCGTGAGTTCGGAGGCGATCAGTGATGCCCGCCATGCGTGGCATCACGATATCGGTGAGGCACTCAGTTGAGTTCGGGGGCGACCAATAGATGCGGTTCATCGAGGAGATCGTCGTCGACGACTTCCTGCCGACGTTTCGCTCGCTGCTGGCCGACGCCCTCAGGGAGCGCGGGCTGACACAGTCCGAAGTCGCGGACTTGCTCGGCATCAGCCAGAGCGCGGTCTCGAAGTACGTCCACGGCGACGTGGCGCGCCACGACGACCTGCTGGCCCACCGCGGACTTGAGGAGCTGGTCGAGCGACTGGCTGACGGGCTGGCAGACGGCGATATGAGTCCGGTGCAGGCGCTGGTCGAAACGGAGGTGTTCGTCCGCGAACTCGAACAGGGCGGCGTCCTCGCGCAGTTACACGAGGACGCGGTCCCGGAGCTTGGCGACTACGACGACGAGTTCGCCATCCACGACCCCGACTCGCAGCTGCGGTCCGCCGAGCGGACGCTCGCGTCGGTGCGGCGCGGACTCAGCGTGCTGGAAAACACCAGCGGATTCGCGACGCTTATTCCGGCGGTCGGATCGAACCTCGTCCAGTGTCTCCCAGACGCCGAGAGCATCGAAGACGTGGCGGCCGTCCCGGGACGGATTCTCGACGTGAAAGGCCGAGCGACCATTCCGGCGGACCCGGAGTTCGGCGTCAGCGAGCACGTCGCGACGCTGTTGCTGGCGGTACGGACCGCCGGGAGCGACGCCCGCGCGGTGTTGAACGTCCGGTACGACGAGTCCGTCGTGACCGCGCTGCGGGATGCGGGACTGACCGTGGTCGAGTTCGACGCCGAGGAGAGCGTCGAGCCGGCCGTCGCGGCCGCGCTGGCTGACGACCCGGCGGCCGACGTGCTCTATCACACCGGCGCGATGGGTATCGAGCCGGTCGTGTACCTGCTCGGGGACGACGCTGTGTCGGTCGCCGAAACGGCACGCGAAATCCTGTGACCGACGCGCAGTCGTTCTACGGCCGGTGGGCGCGGCTGTACGACTGGGTAGCGAGTGCGCCGGGCGTCTCGTCGTGGCGCGAACGAACCGCTGACGCGCTCGCGCTCGCCCCCGGCGACACCGTCGTCGAAATGGGCTGTGGCACTGGCGCGAACGTCCCGGCGCTCCGTGAGCGCGTCGGCCCGACGGGGCGAGTGGTCGGCGTCGACGTGACTCGCGAGATGCTGGACCGGGCCGCCGAACACCCGGACCGGACCGGCGAGACAGTCCACTACGTTCGGGCCGACGCCGCGCGACCGCCGATCAGGGACGCCGACGCCGTGCTCGCGACGTTCGTGGCCGGCATCTTCGAGGACCCCGCGGCGGCCGTCGACGCGTGGTGCGACAGCGTCCGCCCGGGAGGGCGGGTCGCGCTGCTGAACTTCCAGCGGAGTCCGAGCGCGCTCGCCGCGCCGCTGAACGTCGCGTTCGAGGGGGTCGTCAGGCTCTCGGCACCGGGTGCGCGGCTCTCGCGTCGGTCACACGCCAGCGCGTTCGAGCGGCGGGTGGCCGCGGCCCGGGAGCGACTCACCGAGCGGACGGTCGCGCGGCGCTACGAGACGATGGGCGGCGGGTTCGTCGGCCTGCTCAGCGGGACCGTCGCGTAGCGCACGCGGGTTCCGGCGGGCACTGGGAGGGCCGAAACGCGTCCAGCGGATTCGGCGGGCGGGTCAGAGCGGCCCGGTCACGCCACCTCGGATCCCGTCGCACGGCCCATGAGCCAGACGGAGACGGCACCGAAGACGACATCGAGCGCACAGAGAACCGCGAGCGCCGGCACGAGGGTATCGGAGACGCCGCCGAACGCCGTCACCTCGACGACTGTCAGCACGTCCCGGCCGAGGACCAGCGCTCGAATCGCGTCGACGCCGTAGGTGACCGGATTGACCGTGGCGACCACCTGTACCGCCGCTGGCAGCGACGACACGGGGAGGAACGCCGAGGAGAGAAACAGAAGCGGGAACAGGAGGAGGTTCCCGACGGCGTCGAGCGTCTCCTCGTCCCGGGTCACCACCGCGACGGCGTTCGAGAGCGCCATGTACCAGAGCGCGAAGAGGACACAGACAAGGGCGATGCCGAACAGCCCCACGAGTCCGGTCGCGACGGTGGCACCCATCGCCAGTCCGAGGCCGAAGATGACGAACACGTAACAGACGAGGCGGAACAGTTCGGCGGCGGCCTTGCCGGCGAAGACGGCGGTCCAGCGCATCGGCGAGACGGTCACCTTCTCGAACATCCCCGTCTGGAGGTCCTCGACCAGTCCGAGGCCAGAGGAGAGCGAGGACGACATCGACACCTGGACGACGGCCGCGGGGAGGACGAAGGGGAGGTACCCGACGCCCTCGAATCCGGCCCGTTCGATAGCGAGGGTGCCGACGTCGCCGAAGACGGCCGTAAACATCAGCAGGGAGAACACCGCCATGAAGAGTTCGAGAAAGACGACGGTCGGATTCCGAATCGCCTTCCGGGTCCACCGCTTGAAATTGACCCAGATGTCTCCGACGAGGGAGTTTCCGGCCGACCGCGACTGACCGGTGTCGACGCCCGTGGAACTCATCGTGTCCCTCCGGACGATCCCGGCCCCGTCTCGTCATCGAGCCCGGCGTCGAAGCCGTCGGTTCGCCCGTCTGCGATGGCGAAGAAAACGTCGTCGAGCGTCGGTTCGTCCACGTCGAACCCGGTCACGGCGACGCCCGCTTCGCGGAGCGCAAGCAGGTAGTCCGTGCCGCGCTCGGCGGCGTCCGTCGTCGTCACCCGAACCGTGTCGTCGACGGTTTCGACCGTCGCGTCCGGACCGAAGCGAGTTCCCTCGCGGGCCACGTCGGCCGCCGTTTCGGCGGTCTCACGGCCGCCGTCCACGTCGACTTCGAGGATCTGACCGCCGACGCGGCGCTTCAGTTCGGCGGGCGACCCCGTCGCGGCGATGCGGCCGTCCCGGAGGACGGCGACGCGGTCACAGAGCGCGTCGGCTTCTTCGAGATACTGGGTCGTGAGGAATATCGTGGTCCCCCTCTCGTTGAGTCGGCGGAAGTGATCCCACAGGCGGTTTCGCGCCTTCGGGTCCATCCCCGTCGTCGGTTCGTCGAGGAAGACGAGGTCCGGGTCGTGGACGAGGGCCGTCACGGCGTCGAGTCGCTTCTTCATCCCGCCGGAAAACCGTTCGGCGGGCGTGTCGGCGACGTCACCGAGGTCCGCGAGTTCGAGCAGTTCCGCGATTCGCTCCGCTCGCCGACCGCGCGGGACGCCGTAGGCCTCGCAGGCGAACGCGACGTTCTCCCGCGCGGTCAGTTCCGCGTCGACACTCACGTCCTGTGCCATGTATCCGATGGTCTCCCTGACCGCCGTCTGCGCCGCGGTCGCGTCGTGACCGTTGACGACGACTTCGCCCTCGGTCGGTTCCAGCAGCGTCGCCAACACCTTGACGGCGGTCGTCTTGCCAGCACCGTTCGGCCCGAGGAACCCGAAGAACTCGCCGCGAGGAACGGTGAGCGACACGTCCCGGACGGCAGTCGTTCCGTCCGCGTAGGTGACACGCAGGCCGTCAACGCGTATCGCCGCCGTCGATGCGGTGGCCGGCCGGTCGGGATCGTTCGCGACACGTCGCTGGTTCGGTTTCGTCATCGCCGTCAGAGTCGTCGTTCGCCGGTACCGAGAGCGTTCTGTGACGTATGAGAGGTGGGTTTATGTGACGGTTCCGGCACACTTCGGGCATGAAACATCTCCGGGTCACCGCTCGCATACCGCCCGACTACGCGCCGGAGTTCTTCGACCTGCTGGCGAACGACCCCGAAATCGAGGAGTCGCGCATCGTCGACTGGAACCGCACCCCCGAAGGGTGTGATACCGTGCTGTTCGCCATCGATGGCGACGCGACTCGGTTCGTCGACCGCGCGCCCTCGACGCCCGGCGTCGAATCGGTGACGCTCTCGGGGGCCAAGCGGCGACGGACGTACGCACTCGTCGAGAATCGGCCGCTGTCGATGCCGATGTTCGACGCAATACACGACGCCGGCACTCGGCTCGGCATCGTCGTCCTCAAGCCGCTCATCTATCGCGACGGCACGGTCTCCTGTCGCGTGGTCGGCGAAGCGGGGCCGCTGCAGGACGCCCTCGACGACGCGCCAGCGCCCATCGACGTACGGCTGGACAGCATCAGCGCCGTCAGCGACGGACTGGCGCGGCCGGCGTCCAGACTCAGCGAGCGTCAGCGCGAGGCCGTGAGGACGGCCCTCGCCCTGGGTTATTACGACCGGCCTCGCGGTGCGACCCACGAGGACGTGGCCGCCGAGCTGGGGTGTGCTCCCGCGACGGTCAGCGACCACCTCCAGCGCGCCGAGGCGAAACTCGTCCGCGCCGTCATGGACGACTTCGGTCCGACGGTCTAGCGCCGATAGCGCTCCGCGTGGCGGGGGCAGAACTCGGTGCCCCGTAACTGCGCGGCGACGACGCCGGGCTGGCGGTGCGGGTTGTGGAGTCGGCAGGTCTCCTCGTCGCAGAACGCCTCGCCCGTGTCGAGGTAGTGGTACGCCTGCAGGACGTATCCTTTGATGGCGTCGGTCGTCCGCGGGTCGTCCTCGACGAGGAACTCGCCCTCGACTTCGTTTTCGAGCACTTCTCGGGGCGGTGCGCCGCCGCCGAGCAGGGCGTGTTTCTGCTGTTCCTTGTAGTACTGCTCGGGCTTTGCGGGGGCCTCGTACAGCCCCGGTACCGAGACGACCGCGGGCTGGCCGAGGACGTTCACGCGCTTGTGCCAGCGGCCGTCGTGGTCGCCCCAGGTCCCGACGACGCGGTCCAGCAGCGGAACGTGAAGGTGGGCGAGTGACCGCTCGGACTCAGGGATTCGGTCGTGGAGCGCGCGCTGGACGGCCTGCCCGTCGTAGATGACACCGCCGGCCCGCTCGGGCGACTCCAGCGCTCGCTCTTCGTAGCGGACGATTCCCAGCATCGTGTTCCCGGTCTCGCGGTCGTACGGTGAGAGCACCCGCGCCCGTGCGAACGACGACGCCAGTTCCGAGTCGCCGTGCAGTGAGAGGAACCGGTCCCGGACGGCAACCTCGGCGTCGACCCGCGCATCGAGCCAGTCGGCGATGGCGTCGGCATCGGCGACTGTCGTCGGGGCGCGGTACAGCGTGACGGACTCCATTGTATTGGCCAGTGGTATCGGTAGGTAATACCAGTTATGTCTCGGGGACTCTTCCGTATCGAGAGATGGGCCGTCGAGTGGAGAACCAGAGTGGACTGCTTACCGTGGTGCTCCCGGTTGGAAACGTAAACCTCAGTTCAGTGCTATACGGGACGCCGCCACCGGACAGACTGAGCCGTTCCAGTGGGAGTCACAGTTCCGGTTCGTGTGGGAGTGGAGTCGATTCGGCCGCGAGCGCGTCGATGCAGTCCGTGACGGACCACGTCGTCTCCCCGTCTGTACACGGATACACTCCGACCAGCTCATCGTTCGCGTACACCGCGACGGCCAGCATCGGTAGCCGCAGCACCTCCGTGCTCCCGCCGACCAGTAGCGACGACGTTCGCGTCTCGAACGGCGGTCGGAGACTCAGCCCACGTTCGGTCGCCCACTGCTCGTATCGGTCGATAGTCGCCAACACCTCACCGTGCTCGCCCTCCTGCGACACCGGAATTTCCTCGGGCCACGTCTGGACATCGAAATCATCGATAGCTCCCATCGTAGCGAGTTCCGTGAACTGGTCGATAGCTGTCGTTCGAGGGCCACAGACCGGCCGCCGGCTCCAGAGCTGGACCGCTATCTCACCGCCGGCTGACTCGTCAGACCTGTGGTTGTCGCTCCGCTGCATCTCTTCTGACATTGGTTGTCAATCACTAACATCTTCGAGCTACTATTGCTTAATTGTTGGTTTCAACGCGATATTTCGGCCTGAATGGGCAACTATATGGAGGAAAATAAGTAGGTTAAAACCAGAGGGGCGTGGGAGGATTTCAGTCGTCAGCGGGGGATGCGGCGTCGCGGCTTGTGACGTCGACCGGGTCCGCATCGACCTCCAGTTCGTCTAGCGCGACCTGTGCGGCGCGCTTGCCGGAGACGAGCATGGCACCGAACGTCGGACCCATGCGCGGGAGGCCGTAGGTTGTTGCGGTCGCCATGCCGGTGACGACGAGGCCGTCGTGGGCGAGACCGGTGTGTTCGACGACAGCGTCCTCGCTTTCCCCGACCCACATGGAGTCGTGGCCCGGCGAGTCGTGGCCCGGCGCGCCGTAGGTGTCGTCGTCGGTCTGGTCCATGCCGCTGGCTTCGTCTTCGAGGCCCGGCGCGTTGAGGACGCCGCGCTCGTCGAGCTTCTTGACCGCCATCGCGTCGTGGCCCGTCGCGTCGATGACGAGGTCGGCCTCGACGGCGATGGGGTCGACACAGGTGATTTCGCGGGGCAGCGCGTGGACCGGCGTCCAGTTCATCACGATGCCGCCGACGCGATGGTCCTCGCGGATGACGATGTCGGTGAACTCCGTCATGTTCTGCATCTTCGCCCCGGCGTCGCAGGCTGCCTTGATCAGGCCGGAACAGGCCTCCGGCCCGTTAGCGACGTAGAGGCCCTCGCTGTCCTTGGACTGCTTGTGGTCGACGTCGAGTTCGTCCAGCACCTGCTGGGCCGGGTCCCGCACCGTGACCTTGTTCATCAGGAAGCCGCCGAGCCAGAAGCCGCCGCCGAGGTAGTTGTTCTTCTCGACGACCATCACCTGCACGCCGCGCTCGGCGAGTTCCTTCGCGGCCATCAGCCCCGACGGGCCGCCGCCGACGATGATGACATCGGAGTCCGAGAAGTCCATGAACTCCTCGGTCCACTCCTGCCCGATGGCGCGTGTGACTTCCGCCTCGCCGACGTCGCTGAACTGTTCGAATGAATCTGATTCGCTCATACCACCTAGTGATATTTCTTGGTGGTACAAAGTCGTTCTGATGCAGCACGTCGCTCGGATACGCCGACTTACTTATAAACCCACCCCCACACGGCGGTTTCAGGACTATCAGTTGAACATGGGTAACGTATGTTAATGTCTACCGAGACAAGCCGGACGTACACGGTCGACACGGAACCGAGCGCCAGAGACATCGATGACATCGACCTCCATGAGTACGACGCGCGGCCGATACTGAAGTTCCTCGTCGCCTTCATCGTCGGCGGTGTGTTCTTCCTTCTCCCCGTTCCGTATCAGGGGGAGGTCACGGTGCCGTTCGACATCGTCGTCAGCGCGATCACCGGAACGTTCCCAACCGCCGTCGGCGTCTACTCGTTCGCCATTATCGTCGCAGGCGGGGTGGTGACGACGCTGGCGATGGTCGGTGACGAGGACATCGCGGGCTATGACCTGTCGTACTTCGAGACCTCGGGCGTGTTCTGGGCGCTCCGGGTCGCCGGCCTGCTGCTCGCGCCGGTGATGTTCTTCAAGCTCGGTCCCGAGTGGCTGCATACGCCGAGCACCGGTGGCCTGATGTGGGGGACCCTCGTGTACAGCGTCGGAGTCATCATCCCCATCGGGGCCATCTTCATCACTATCTTCGTCGAACTCGGCGGGCTGGAGTTCGTCGGGACGCTCGCCCGCCCTGTCATGCGCCCGCTGTTCAAAGTGCCCGGTCGGGCGGCGCTCGACAGCCTCGCCTCTTGGGTCGGCTCCTACAGCGTCGGCCTCTACGTGACGCGAAACGTCTTCGAGCAGGGCGGTTACCACAAGCGCGACGTGTTCACCATCGCGACGTGCTTCTCGACTGTCTCCATCGGGTTCGTCGGCGTCGTCGCCGCGACACTCGAGATGCTCCCGCAGTTCCCGCTCATCTTCGGCGCGTACTTCCTCTGTGTCGTCATCACCGGGGCCATCCTCGTCCGACTGCCGCCCATCTCGACGACGCCCGCGGAGTACATCGCAGAGCCGGACCCCGAAGTCGCCTTTTCGGGGTCGCCAACGGACTACGTCCGGCTCGCAATCAGCGAAGCCGTCGGGAAGGCGAAGGAGGGCGAGACGTTCGCACAGGCTGCCAAGCGTGGGTTCGTCGACGGTCTGAAGCTCACCAGCCTCATCCTCGGAACGATCCTCGCCGTCGGCCTCGCCGCCACGCTGCTGTCGGCGCACACGCCGGTGTTCGACATCCTCGGTCGCCCGCTGACGCCGGTCATCGCCGCGCTGGGCATCCCCAACGCCGAGGTGATCGCGCCGGCGACCATCGTCGGCATTACCGAGATGTACGTCCCGGTCCTGCTGGTGACCGAGACGGCGACGAAAGCGAAGTTCTTCGTCGGCGTACTCGCCGTCTCTCAGCTCATCTTCTTCTCCAGTGTCGGCCCGATGACGATGGATATGTTCAGCGACGTGCCCATCCGCTTCCGTGACCTCGTCGCGCTGTTCGTCATGCGAACGGTCATCCTCGTGCCGCTCATCGCCGGCATCACGCACGCGCTGGCCGCCCTCGGCCTGTTATAAGTACTCCACCAGCGCCTCGGCTAGCTTTTTCTCCGCCCGCCGCAGGTGGTCCTCCGCGGTTCGGCGCTCCACGCCCACGCGCGCCGCGACGGCTTCGGTCGTCGTCTCGCGGGGCAGTTCGTAGTAACCGCCCTCGTATGCCGCCAGGAACACCTCGCGCTGGCGCGGCGAGAGGTCCGGCAACACCGCGTCAACCGTCAACAGCGGCGCGTCCGGTGTCACCGACTGCACCTCGCGCTTGGACTCGACCGTCACGTCGAACTCGGCAGCCAGCGCCCGGTACACCGCTGACAGCGAGTCGGCGCTGAGTGCGAGCGCCCGGACCAGCTTCCCGCCCTCCGCGTACTTCAGCGGCGGCACGAGGAGACAGCCTGCGCTCGCCAGATACCGCTCCACGTTGTTATCGAGATGGGACTTCAGGCAGTCCTCGGTGACCAGCACCTGCTCGTTGCCTTTCGCGAGGCGCTCGCCGATACCGACCGTCTCCCGCACCTCCGCAAGCACGTCGTCCACGTCGCGGCCGCTGACGTGCAGCAGGTCGCTGTGGTCGTTGCACCACAGTTCGATGATGGTCCCCGTCCCGTCCGTCGCCACCTCGTAGGCCCCATCGCCGTAGACGCGGAACACGGCCTCGTACATAGCTACCGCCACTCATGGCTATTTAAAAACAGTTCCGAACGGTGCGGGGTCGCTATCACGCTCGCAGTCTTTTGTTGTGGTATGGCACATCAATCAGCACCCGACGGCGACACGGACGGCATCGGTCCGCCCTCCGAACAGTGGCAGGAATATCAGGGTGCGCCCACCGGCACCGACATCGAGTGTGAAGGGTGGCGACAGGAGGCCGCGCTGCGGATGCTGAACAACAATCTCGACCCCGAAGTGGCCGAGAAGCCGGAAGAACTGGTCGTCTACGGCGGGACCGGGCGCGCGGCCCGGTCATGGGACGCCTACGACACCATCGTCGACGAACTCCGTGAACTCGGCGACACCGAAACGCTGCTCGTCCAGAGCGGCAAGCCGGTGGGTCGCTTCGAAACCCACGAGAAGGCCCCGCGTGTCCTCATCGCCAACTCGAACCTCGTCGGCAAGTGGGACACTTGGGAACACTTCCACGAACTCGAAGCGAAGGGGCAGATCATGTACGGCCAGATGACCGCCGGTTCGTGGGCCTATATCGGTACGCAGGGCATCATTCAGGGAACCTACGAGACGCTGGCCGCCCTCGCGAGCGAGCACTACCCGGACAACGACGGTCTGCGCGGCAAAATCGTCGTCACCGGTGGCCTCGGCGGCATGGGCGGCGCACAGCCGCTTGCGGTGACGATGAACCACGGCGTCTGCATCGCGGCCGAGGTCGACGAAGACCGTATCGACCGGCGTATCGAAACCGGGTATTGCCAAGAGAAGACCGACGATCTGGACGAGGCCATCGAGCGGGCGCAGAGGGCCGCCCAAAACGACGAGCCGTACAGCGTCGGCGTCCACATGAACGCTGCCGAGATGCTTGCGGCGATGCTCGAACGGGACTTCGTCCCCGACGTAGTCACCGACCAGACAAGCGCGCACGACGAACTCGAAGGGTACTACCCTGCTGGCTACACCGTCGACGAAGCCGACCGACTCCGCGAACGCGACCCCGAAACGTACGTCGCGGAGAGTCTTGAGACGATGGAGCGCCATGTCGAGGGCATTCTGGAACTGCAGGATAGGGGTGCTATCGCCTTCGAGTACGGCAACAACATCCGTGGACAGGTCGAGGACCACCGCGACCTCGACACCGCGTTCGACTTCCCGGGGTTCGTTCCCGCGTACATCCGCCCGCTGTTCTGTGAGGGCAAGGGGCCGTTCCGCTGGGCCGCGCTCTCGGGCGACCCTGCAGACATCCATCGGACTGACGACGCAATCAAAGAGCTGTTCCCCGAGAAGGACGACCTGCACCGCTGGATCGACCTCGCTCAGGAGCAGGTGTCGTTCCAAGGGCTCCCCTCGCGCGTGTGCTGGCTGGGCTATGCGACCGAGGACGGGCTGACCGAACGCGCCCGCCTCGCGCTCCGTATCAACGAACTCGTCGCTGACGGGGCGATTTCGGCACCCGTTGTCGTCACGCGAGACCACCTAGATGCCGGGAGCGTCGCCTCGCCACACCGCGAAACTGAGGCGATGAAAGACGGGACCGACGCCGTCGCCGACTGGCCGATCCTGAACGCCTTGCTGAACTGCGCCGCCGGCGCGGACATCGTCAGCGTCCACGACGGCGGCGGCGTCGGCATCGGTAACTCGCTGCACACGAACAACCACGTTGTCCTCGATGGCTCCGATCTCGCCGCCGAGAAGGCCCGCCGCGTGTTCACGACTGACCCCGGGATGGGCGTCATTCGCCACGTCGACGCCGGCTACGAGGTCGCACAGGACGCCGCCGACGAGAACGACGTTGCGGTCCCAATGCGCGACCGCAACCGTGGCCGATGACTGACCTGACAGCCCCGTCGCCGTGGACCGGCCCGTCCGGCGACCCGAACGACGAGCAGTTCGGTGAAATCGTCGAGCCGGCCACGCTCGCGACCGCTGACGAGTACGACGCTGTGCTGGTGGGCGAGCCATACGACGGCGCAGTCATCGGGCGGCCGGGCGCGCGTGCCGGCCCAGCGGCTCTCCGGCGCGAACTCGGCGGTACGAAGACACAGCACATCGAACGCGGACCGGTCCACTCAGTCGCCGACCTCGGTGACATTGCGGTTCCGGCTGGCGGCGTCGAACGGGTCCAGAGTGCCGTCCGTTCGGTGACGGCCCAGATCCATGCAACGAGCGCGGTGCCGGTGTTTCTCGGTGGCGATAACTCACTGACGTTCCCGAACGCCGCGCCGCTGTTGGCTCACGAAACCGTCGGCGCGATCAGCTTCGATGCCCATCTCGATTGCCGCGCCGTTCGGGACGAACCGACCAGTGGGACACCGTACCGGCAACTCCACGATGCGGGCCTCGACACGCTGGCCGTTGTCGGTGCACGACACTTCGAAACCTCGACAGCGTACCACGACTACCTCGCCGAGCAGGGTGGGACAGTCCTGCCGCCTGAGTCGGTGGCCGGTGATCCCGCTGGCGCGGTGGATGACGCGCTCGCCGCGCTCGGTGACGTAGACGCTGTCTACGTGAGTCTGGACCTCGACGTACTCGACGCCGCGGCTGCACCGGGCGTGAGCGCGCCGACACCGGGCGGCCTCTCGACGCGAGAACTGTTCCGGATGCTGGGCCGCATCGCATCCGACGACCGTATCGCCGGGTTCGAGGTGGTCGAGTGCGCACCGCCGCTGGATGCTGGGGACCGGACCGCCCGCGCCGGGGCCCGTGCCGTCGCGCACTTCCTCAGCGGTCTGGGAGGTGGCCGATGACAAGCCTCGATGCCGTGGTCTACGGTGCAGGCGAACTCGTCACGGGGCCGGCGGCGGACGGTCACGGTCTGGAGACCTACGAGGATGGCGCAGTCGCCATCGTGGACGGCACTGTCGCCGCCGTCGGTCCGACACCGGAGGTAACCGCCGAATACCCGCCGGAGAGCGCCAGCCACGCTGTCGACGCCGACGGGCAGGCCGTCGTTCCGGGCTTCGTCGACCCCCACACCCACGCGCTGTTCGCCGGCGACCGCTCGGACGAGTTCGCTGCCAAACTGCGCGGGAAGTCCTATCAGGACATCCTCGCCGACGGCGGCGGCATCCTCCGAACGGTCCGAGCGGTCAGGGACGCAGATGCGGAAACGCTGCTGTCGAACCTGCTGGCCCATCTCGACACCATGCTCGCTCACGGGACGACGACGGTCGAGGTGAAGTCCGGCTACGGGCTCGACACGGAGACGGAGCTACGGATGCTCCGGGTTATCGACAGCGCCGACACCGTCCATCCCGTCGACGTGGTCCCGACGTTCATGGGCGCACACGCTGTTCCCGAGGGCTGGGACGCCGACGACTACACCGCGGCAGTCATTGACGAACAGCTACCGGCCGTCGAATCGCAGGACATCGCCGAGTTCTGCGACGTGTTCTGCGAGGAGGGGGTCTTCTCAGTCTCGCAGTCCCGGCGTATCCTCGAAGCAGGCGCAGCCGCCGGGCTGACGCCGAAGGTTCACGCCGAGGAACTGGCCCACATCGGCGGGACCCAGTTGGCGGCTGACGTGGGCGCGGCCAGTGCCGACCACCTCTTGCACGCCACAGACGACGACATCGATGCGCTTGTCGAGTCGGGCGTGACACCGGTCCTCCTGCCCGGGACGGCGTTCGGCCTCGGAGCGGAATACGCCGACGCCGAGGCATTCCTCGACGCGGGCGCGTCGGTCGCCGTCGCGACGGATTTCAATCCGAACTGCCACAGCCACAGCATGGGCTTTGCGCTGTCGCTTGCCTGCGTCGAGATGGGACTGACGCCGGCCGAAGCCCTGATTGCGGGAACGAAACACGCCGCGCTCGCACTGGACAGGACCGATGGTCTGGGGACGCTCCGGGAGGGTGCGCCCGGTGACGTTGTCGTCCTTGCCGCGCCGAGTCACGTCCACATTCCCTACCAGTACGGGACCAACGTCGTCGACACCGTCCTGAAAGACGGCTCGGTCGTCAGCACCCCAACACATGAGTCATACGACCGGGATATGCAACCATGACCGCCGACGTTGTCCTCGACGGCGAGTCGCTCACACCCGCCGAGGTGGTCGCCGTCGCCCGGAACGGTGCGACCGTCACGGTTGCCGAGACCGCCCGTGAGCGAATTCGTGAGTCCCGCGAGCGCGTCGAGAGCGTGCTTGACAGCGACGAGGCGGTGTACGGCGTCACCACCGGCTTCGGCGACCTCGTCGACGAGCGCATCCCACACGAGGACCTCGATTCCCTCCAGCGGAACCTCCTTCGGAGCCACGCCGCCGCCGTCGGCCGGGAGTTGACGACAGAGGAAGTCCGGGCGATGATGGTCACGCGGGCGAACACGCTGGCGAAGGGGTATTCGGGCATCCGTGAGTCGGTCGTCGATTTGCTGGTGGCGATGCTCGACGCAGGTGTTCACCCGGTTGTCCCATCGCGGGGCAGCCTCGGCGCGAGCGGCGACCTCGCGCCACTCGCCCATATGTCGCTAGTGCTCATCGGCGAGGGGGAAGCCGAGGTCGAGGGGGACCGACTGCCCGGCGACGAGGCGCTCGACGCGGCCGGCCTCGAACCGGTGACGCTCCGGGCCAAGGAGGGGTTGGCGCTCATCAACGGGACGCAGCTGAGCGTCGGCGTTGCCGCCCTCCTCCTCACCGACGCCGAACGACTGGTCGCCGCCGCCGACATCGCTGGCGCGCTCACGACGGAGGTGACCCTCTCCTCGACGGTGCCATCCCACGAAGCCATCACCGCCGTCCGGCCCCACACCGGACAGGCCGCGAGTGCGCGAAACATCCGGCGGCTGACGGCCGACTCCGACGTGATTGCGTCCCACCGGAACTGCGACCGCGTGCAGGACGCCTATGCGATGCGCTGTCTGCCGCAGGTCCACGGCGCGGTCCGTGACGCCGTCGCCCACCTCCGGGAGGCTGTCGAGGTCGAGCTTAACAGCGCGACGGACAATCCGCTGGTGTTTCCCCGCGAGGGCGAGCGCAGTGAGTCCTCGGGCCGAGCGAGCGGGAGCGAGCGACGTGAGGCGAGCCGCGAGGCAGGGGTTGTGAGCGTCGACGACCGGGCCACCGGCTCCGACAGCGCGGCCGTGCTCTCCGGTGGGAACTTCCACGGGGCGGTGCTCGCCATGCGCCTCGACTATCTGACGAACGCGCTCACCGAACTCGCGGCCATCTCGGAGCGCCGGACCGACAGAATGCTCAATCCGAATCTACAGGAGCCACACCTCCCGCCGTTTCTCACCGAGCGAAGTGGGGTCCGCTCGGGCTACATGATTGCACAGTACACCGCTGCGGCGCTGTTAAACGAATGCCGGTCCTTCGGCCGGCCCTCGATGGATAACACCCCCGTCAGCGGCAATCAGGAGGACCACGTCAGCATGAGCGCGCAGTCGGCCTATCTGGCCCGAAACGCAGCGCGAAACGCCGCTTCGATTCTCGGCGTCGAGCTGTGCTGTGGAGCACAGGCCGCCGACTTCGTCGATGACGACCTCGAACTGGGCGTCGGGTCGGCAGAGGCCTACGATGCCGTCCGTTCGGTGGTGCCGGCGCTTACCGAGGACCGCCCGATACACGCGGACATCGAGGCCGCGAGCGCACTCGTCGAGTCACCGGCGTTTCTGGAGCGGGTCGCCGGAGCGCTCGACGCTGAACTAGAGTGATTTAGTGGAAAGCGCGCAGCGCGGCGGACTACGGTCCAAGTCCGAGGTCAGCAGTCCCCTCCGCTCCCTGATAGCGGTCCCGGTCGTCCCAGTCGGCGATGCTCGAATGCGTCTCCCAGACGGCAGTTTCGAGGTGCGCCTGGGTTATGTCCGAGCCGTCTCGCAAGGCGTGCCGCGCGGCGTCCTCGGCGAGGAGTTCGAGGTCACTGGCGGCGTAGCCGGCCGTCGGCTCGACGATGGCGTCCCAGTCGATGTCACCGGCGACGGGACGCTCCTGCAGGTGGATATCCAGAATCTGCTTGCGGGCCTCGGCGTCCGGCGGCGGGACCTCGACACGTTCGTCGAAGCGGCCCGAGCGCCGGAGCGCCGCGTCGATGTCCTCGACGAAGTTCGTCGCCGCGACCACGACGACGTCCTCGGCCGCCGCGCCTTCGAGTTCTGTGAGCAGCTGATTGACCAGCTGCTGCTCGCTCGTGTTCATCGAGCCGCGCCGCGACCCCGCGATGCCGTCGATTTCGTCGATAAACAGCACGCAGGGGGCGTTCGCGCGGGCCACCTCGAACACCTCGGCGACGTTGCGGGCCGGCTCGCCCATCCATTTGCTGGTCACGTCTGCGGGGCTTATTTCGACGAAGCTATGGTCGAGTTCTCCCGCGAGCGCGCCGGCGAGGTGGGTCTTCCCGCAGCCGGGCGGACCGTACAGCAACAGCCCGGAGAGCACGTCGATGCCGTACTCGGCGTAGGTGTCGGTGTTCTCAAGCGGGTCGATGACCGTGTCTTCCAGTCGGGCCTTCAGTTCACCCATTCCGCCCACATCGCCGAAGTCGCGTCCGGGGTCGGTCTCGACGAGCGAACTGGCCTGCAGGTCGACGCCGTCGGGCTGGACGACGCCGTTCTCGGCGACCATCTCGGGGTCGACCCAGTCCGGGATACTGGTGTCGGTCTCTGTGGCAGCCTGCATGAGGTGGTCCGTCCCGATGGGAGCGTCGGCCCGCAACGCCTTCCGGGCGGCGTCCTCGGCGAGGAGTTCGATGTCGCTGGCCGCGAAGCCGGCCGTCTCCTCGACGATGGGGGCCAAATCGATGTCGTCCGCCGTCGGCCGACCGGCGAGGTGTATCTCCAGAATCTGCGTTCGTGCCGCGGGGTCCGGCGGCGGGACCTCGACCCGCTCGTCGAACCGGCCCGAGCGGCGAATCGCGTCGTCCACGTCCTCGACGAGGTTCGTCGCGCCGAGCACCACCACGTCCTCGTCGGCAATCCCTTCGAGTTCGGTGAGGAGCTGATTCACCAGTTGCTGCTCGCTGCTGTTCATGTTGCTGTCGCCGTCGCGTGCGCCGGCGATGCCGTCAATCTCGTCGATGAAGAGGATACAGGGGGCGTTCGCGCGGGCGATCTGGAACAGTTCCTCGACCTTCTGTGCGGGTTCACCCATGTACTTGCTCGTCACGTCGGCGGGCGTGACCTCGATGAAGGCGTGGTCGACTTCGCCAGCGAGCGCGCCGGCGACGTGTGTCTTCCCACAGCCGGGCGGCCCGTGCAAGAGGACACCGTTGACCACGCCGATACCGTACTCCTCGAAGGCGGTCGGGTCCTGTAGCGGCCGGACAACCTTGTGGTTCAGCGTCTGCAACAGCTCCGACATTCCGCCCACGTCGGCGAAGCTCCGGGTCGGGTCGGGGTCGACCAGCCCGTCGGCCTGCATGTCGACGCCGTCGGGCTGGACCACTGTCCCGTCGTCCGAGGGTCGCTCGCGGTTTATCGAGGGCGCTCCGTCGTCGCTGTCGCCGGAACTGCCACGGCTGGAATTAGAGTTCCGGCTCGTTCCAGCCGAGCCGGGTTCGTCGGGCTGGTCGATCCGTTCGCGGATGTTCCGTTCGAGCCGGTCAGGGTTGACCTCGTAGCCGTACTCGGCCAGCCGCCGAGGCTCGGCGCTGAGGAACTCTGCGAGCCAGCCGTGGCGCTGCAAGTCGTCGGTCGGGGCATCAGGGTCCCGGAAGGTGACGAGCTTGACGTCCGTGCTGTCTGGCGAGTGGTACTCAGCGAGCCAGAAGGGAAGATACAGGCGCTCGACGGCGGTCACACCGTCGAACCCGTCGGGGTCGAAATCCCCGGGGAGCCCGTAAGACTCTCTGAGCTTTCGGAGGAACACGTTCGCCGCGCCCGCGGCGGAGTCGTGGCGCTGCTCGCGGTACTCCGCGACACGCTGGGGCAGCAGCGACCGGGCGTCGTCGTCGGTGACCTGAAACTGCAACAGGACGGAGCGGCCAAGCGCCGGGTCGCTGCGGCCGAAGTCGTAGTCGCCCGTCGCTCGGCGGACCACCGCGTCGGTGTCATCGACGTACTGGGACACCGCCCGGTCGTTGTCCGCCCAGAGGCCGTCGAGAAACGCTGTCTCGGACTTCGTCGTCGTGCCGAACAGTTTGCCCTCGCCGGTCTCGTACTCGTAGTCGACCTTGAACACCGGATAGAACACCCGATGGAGTCGTTCCAGTTTCTCGGTGTCGCCGAAGGCGGTCATCGTCCGCTGGTCGAGGGTTTCTCTGACGGTCTCCTCGTCAGGTACCCGACGGTCGGCGTAGATGTACGGCGGCAGGCTCATTCGAGGTCGCCCTCCCGAATCGTCCGCTCGGCGGCAGTCAGAGCATCGTCGGCGTCGAACGTTTCGATGGCCGCTTGCTGGGCATCGGAGTCGCCACGGAGGCCTCGTGCGTGCTCGGTGATGTTCGGTATCGCCCGGATGATGTTGTCGATGATAGGCACCGTGGCCACTTCGGCCGAGCGGCTCTGTGGGTTGAGGTCGATGACCAGTTCCGTCTTGCCCATCTCGCCCAGCGCCTCGGCGCGGTCACCGTCCTCCAGTGGGACGAGAACCACGTCCGCCGCGCCGATGCCGTCGGCGTCGACCTTCGCGCGCTCGTGGTCGAGGCCGGGGATGCGCCCGTCGGCGGTCAGCCCCTTCACGTCGGTCGCGCCGTGCTCGCGGAGGTAGTCGGCGATGGCCTCGATGCGCTCCTCGGTCCGGTTGAACAGGTTTACTTCGAGGTCGGCGCCGGTCACCTCGGCCAGTTCGACGAGTTCACCGGGGACGAGGGCGGCGGCGTTGCCGTTGACCGAGACGACGGCGTGGTCGGCGGAGAGGAGGTGTGCCGCGGCGGCACGCTCTGCGGCGTCGGCGCTGTCGATGGTGCGCTCGCCCAGCAGGTAGTCGAAGGCTTCACCGCGCCCTTGGGCGATGAGGCCCTGTCGGGAGGTGATACCGCGGTCGACGCCCGCCTCGATCCGGTGGCGGGTCAGCAGCGACTCGTAGCGGGGGTGGCTCTCAGGGAGGTCGACGTCGTCGCTCATACGTTCCAGTGATAGCCCCCTGTACTAAAGTCGTCCGTCAGAATCGTGTCCTGCCGTCGGTTGCCCCCGGCTAGCTCCGGAAAAGGTTATCTGCGGGTCAGCACAACTCCGTGCCATGGATACCCGACAGGCGTTGCTTGTCGACGCGTTCGCCACGGAGCCGACGGCGGGCACACCGGCCGGCGTCGTGCCCGAGGCCGACGGACTGACCGACGACCAGATGCAGGCCGTCGCCAGCGAACTGGGGGCCACCGAGACGGCGTTCGTGTTCCCAGCGGCGGACGCCGACCGCCGGCTTCGCTGTTTCTCGCCGACCGAGGAACTGACACAGGCGGAGACGGCAACGGTCGCTGCACACGCTGCGCTCTACGAACGTGGCGAGATCGACGATGCCGAATGGACGGTCGCAACCGCCGGGGGCGAGGTCGCCGTCGAGACCAAACAGAACGGCATGGTCTGGGTCGAACAGGGGCGGGCAGACATCACAGAAGTCGACATTCCCTACAGCGATGTCGCGGCCGCGCTCGGACTCGACGCGGCCACGCTCAAAGACGTGGGTGCGGACCTCCCGCTGGCGACAGCTGACACGGGTGAGTCGTGGCTCATGATTCCGGTCAACTACTTCGAGCATCTGAGTCGTCTCAGCGTTGATGTGGCTGCTGTCGCCTCGCTCTGTGACCGCGTGGACGCCGTCGGCGTGTACCCGTTTACCTTCGACACTGTCGGTGGCGACGCGACCCGGCGGTCGACGTTCCACGGGCGAGCCTTCCGGGCGGGGAGCCGGACCGAAGAGCCGGTAAGCGCCACGGCGTCGGGGGCCTGTGCGGCGTTTGTTCGTCGCTACGGAGCGCTCGATGACACCATCGAGCAGATCATCGCCGAGGGCGGGCACTTCCGTGACAGACCCGGGACGGTGTCAGTCGATACCGATGGGGCCGAGGTGTGGGTCGGCGGGCGCGGCGTGACCGCGCTTGACGGGACGGTGACCGTCCCCGCCGTCGACGACGACGACATCATCGAGGCGTGACCGCGGGACCGCACCGGCGGCATGACTGTCTAATTCACTCGATATCGAGTGAAGAGCGGCTTTCCTACCGGCCGTAACCGGAACTTCCTTAATTGTCGTTGGAGATGATACGAGTGAGTCCATGCCAACACTGTGGCTCGACGAAATCGGTGCCGACGACCTAGCGCGGGTCGGCGGCAAGGCGGCGTCTCTCGGAGAACTGACCGGAGCGGGCCTGCCCGTTCCGTCGGCGTTCGTCGTTACCGCCGACACGTATCGGTCGTTCATCGAAGCAACTGGAATCGACGAGCCGCTGTTCGAGGCCGTCGATGTCGACAGCGATGACTCGCAGGCGCTGGCCGAGGCGGCCGAACGCGCTCAGGAGTTGATTCTGGAAACGGACACCCCGCCGTCGGTCCGTGAGGACCTGCTGGCCGCCTACGACGAGATGGGCGACGAGGACGTGGCGGTCCGGTCCTCGGCGACCGCGGAGGACCTCCCGGACGCCTCCTTCGCCGGCCAGCAGGACACGTACCTGAACGTCTCGCGGACGGACCTTTTGCAACGAGTCAAGGAATGCTGGGCGTCGCTGTTTACCCAGCGTGCTATCTACTACCGCAACGAGAACGACTTCGCGCACGACGCCGTGGACATCGCCGTCGTCGTCCAGCAGATGGTCGACGCGGAGAAATCGGGCGTCATGTTCACCAGCCACCCCTCGACGGGCGGCCCGACGGCCATCATCGAGGCCGCGTGGGGACTGGGCGAAGCGGTCGTCTCCGGTGCGGTCTCGCCCGACAACTACATCGTCGACCGCGAGACGGGCACCATCGACGAGGTGACCGTCGCCGACAAGAAGGTGATGTGTGTTCGGGGCGAGGACGGGGAGACCATCGAACGCTCCGTCCCCGAGGAGAAGCGCAACGAGCGTGTCCTCGATGACGAGGAGATTCACCGGCTCATCGAGATCGGCGAGCGAGTCGAAGACCACTACGACACGCCACAGGACGTGGAGTGGGCGGTCTACGAGGGCGAGGTGTACCTGCTGCAGTCCCGTCCGATTACCACCATCGACGACCCCGAAGGGAGCGCCGGCTCGGCAAACGAGGCCGAGAGCCAGCCACCGGGGGCCAAATCGGGCGTCGCGGACGGCGGAGCGATGGAGAGCCAGTCGGAGTCGGTCCGGCTCTCCGGAATCGGCTCCGCGCCGGGCCGGGTCACCGGCGTCGTCCGCATCGTCGACAAGCTCGACAACCTCGACAAGGTCGAGGACGGCGACATCATCGTCGCCGAGATGACCACGCCGGACATGGTACCGGCGATGAAACGCGCCAACGGCATCATCACCGACGAGGGCGGGATGACCAGCCACGCCGCCATCGTCTCACGAGAGCTCGGCGTGCCGGCCGTCGTCGGTGCCGAGGACGCGACACAGAAGCTCCGAGACGGCGAAACGGTCACACTCGACGGAGACAAGGGCACCGTCGAGAAAGGGGCCAAGGTTCCCGAGACGGCCGACGAGGAAGGCGACGCCGGGGCGGTCGAGGCACATTCGCCTGTCAAACCGATGACCGGAACGGAGGTCAAGGTCAACGTCTCCATCCCGGAGGCTGCTGAGCGGGCCGCCGCGACAGGGGCCGACGGCGTCGGCCTGCTGCGCATCGAGCACATGATTCTCTCGACGGACAAGACCCCCTCGCGCTACGTCGAGGACCACGGCGAGCGCGCCTACGTCGACGAGATAGTCGAGGGCGTCCGCTCGGTGGCCGAGGCGTTCTACCCGCGCCCGGTACGGGTCCGGACCCTCGATGCCCCCTCCGACGAGTTCCGACAGCTCCAGGGTGGCGAGGACGAGCCGAGCGAGCACAACCCGATGCTGGGCTATCGAGGCATCCGTCGCTCGCTCGACCGGCCCGGCGAGTTCAAGCTCGAACTCCGCGCGTTCGAGCGCCTGTACGACTTAGGCTATGATAACGTCGAATTGATGCTTCCACTTGTCACCGACGCCGAGGACATCCTGCGGGCGAAGGCGCTGATGCAAGAGGTCGGCATCGACCCCGAAAAGCGCGACTGGGGCGTCATGGTCGAGACACCGGCGAGCGCGCTGTCCATCGAGGGCATCTGTGAGGCCGGTATCGACTTCGTCTCCTTCGGGACGAACGACCTCACACAGTACACGCTGGCCGTCGACCGGAACAACGGCAACGTCGCCGACCGCTTCGACGAACTCCACCCGGCCGTCCTCGAACTCATGAGTCAGGTCATCGGGACCTGCCGCGAGCACGACGTCGCCACGAGCATCTGCGGGCAGGCCGCCTCGAAGCCACAGATGGTGGACTTCCTCGTCGACGAGGGGGTCACATCCATCTCGCCGAACATCGACGCCGTGCGTGACGTCCAACACGAGGTCAAACGCGTCGAACAGCGGCTGCTGCTGGAATCGGTCCGCTGAGCCGCGGTCTGACGTAGCCAGCAGGTTTTTTTGCGCCGTTCGCCTCGTTGCGGTATGGCACCCGAATCGACACCGGAAGCCAAGAGTATCAGCTCCGGTGTGTCCTACATCCCCTTCGGCATCCCCGGACTGGACGGACAGGTCCGCGGGATTCCGACCGGGAGCACGGTCCTGTTGGCCGGGGCGTCAGACGCGGGCGGCGACGCCTTTACCTACACCAGCCTCGCGACGCTGATGCTCGCGAAACACCGCCCCGAGATGGTCCCGAACGGCATCGCCCGGCGCAGCGAGGCGATCCCTGACTCGGTGACCTACATCACGCTCTCGCATGACCGCGAACACGTCTACAGCGAACTCGACGCCGTCCTCGACGGGTACCAGTTCGAGACGCTCACAGAGCACATGACCGTCGCCGACTTCTCTCAGCGGTTCATGGAGCTGTTGCCGGTCCCCGAGCCACTGTTCGACGCTCGGCGGAGCGCCGACGACATCGAACAGCCCGACGCGGAGCCACCCAAGTCAGAGCCCTCCGAGGAGACCTTCGAGAAACTGCTTTCCGACATCAGCGAGCGCGTGGCCGACGCCGCGGGGACGCTCATCGTCATCGATTCACTGACCGACCTCGAACGGGCGACGGAGTTCGGCCTGCCCCAGAACCACGAGGTCGCGTTCCTGCTGGGACTTCGGGAGGCGGTCGTCAACTGGGGGACCGTGGCCTTCGTCAAGCTCGACCGGCCCGCGGGCGACGTGCGGTCAGACGAACTCATCCACGGCCTCCTGCACGGCAGCGTCTACTTCTACTCCAACGACAAGGGGTTCGAGACCTACCGGACGATGCGTGTCGGCTCCTTCGGCGGCGCGCTCGACACCGAGCGCCAGACCGTCTTCGAGTCACTGATCGGTCCCACGGGCTTTCGCGCGAAGGCGACGAAGAAGATCGGGCCGTCGAACTGGTAAGTCGGTCTCACGCGTTCGCCAGCGTCCATTTCCGGCAGCCGGACTGGCCCGACTCGTCCCCACCGACAAAATAAACGCCGGACAACGACACACACGAGCACAACGGCTAAACCGCTCCCCCTCTATACTCGCGATAGATGCTCCAGCGGGCAGCGCCACAGGACTTCGAGCGGGTCCTCTCGTCGATGTGTACCGTCCCACACCCATCGGCACGCGAAGCAGCGGAACGCTTCCTCGCGACGAATCCCGGGGACCCCGGGACATACGAAACTGTCGCCGATCTGGAACACGAGGCCGTCGACTATCTCGGCGAGATTACCGGGCTCTCGGACCCTGCGGGCTATGTCGCCTCGGGTGGAACAGAAGCCAACCTCCAAGCGATACGTATCGCCCGTAACCGCGCTGACACGGACGACCCGAACGTGGTCGCGCCCGTCCACGCACACTTCTCGTTTACAAAGGCCGCCGACGTGCTCGGCGTGGAACTGCGGACCGCGCCGGCGAAAAACTACCGCGCCAACATGGCGGCGATGGCGGAACTCGTCGACGAGGACACGGTGTGTGTCGTCGGCGTCGCCGGCTCGACCGAGTACGGCTACGTCGACCCGATTCCGGCTATCGCCGACCTCGCCGAGTCGGTCGATGCCCTCTGCCACGTCGACGCCGCGTGGGGCGGCTTCTACCTCCCGTTTACCGACCACGACTGGCATTTCGGCCATGCAGCCGTGGACACGATGACGATTGACCCGCACAAGGTCGGGCAGGCGGCGGTTCCCGCCGGCGGGCTGCTCGCTCGTGACCGCTCGCTGCTTGACGAACTCGCCGTCGAAACGCCGTATCTGGAGTCGACGGACCAGCTAACGCTGACGGGCACGCGGTCGGGTGCCGGTGTGGCCTCCGCCGTTGCGGCGATGGAGTCGCTGTGGCCGGCAGGCTATGAACAACAGTACGAAACGTCGATGGCAAACGCCGACTGGCTGGCCGACCAGCTGTCGGCGCGGGGCCACGACGTGGTCGGCCCCGAACTCCCGCTCGTCGCGGCCGACCTCTCGATGCCGATGACCGACGAGCTCCGGGACCGCGGCTGGCGGGTCTCGAAGACCGGGGCCGGCGAGATGCGCGTCGTGTGTATGCCTCACGTCACTAGGTCAATGCTGCGGTCGTTCGTCGCGGACCTCGACTGGTACTAGGTCAGCCGTGGCGGTGAGGAGTGTAATATATCGCCGCGAGCAGTGCGAGCGGCGTTCACCGACTGCGAGGCTTCGGCCGAGCAGTCGGCCTTTTTCACCACCGAAAGACTCGCACTACTCGTCTTTCGAGCCTTGCTTCGCTTCGCTCTGCAAGACCGCGTTTTTGCGCGGGGGTTGAGCGCTCGCCATCGGCGAGCGCGATGCCCCCGTGGAAAAAGGTGGTGCCGCAGGTCATGCGGTCGATGCTGCGCTCGTTCGTTGCGGACCTCGATTGGTACTGACGCCCTGTCTTCGGTCTCGAACAGACTGGTATTGAGCACTCCCGAGAAGACATACGAAGGTTTAGAAGTGCCTGTTTGCTACAGAGAGGCGTGGACTTGGTAGTACCGACCGCATCGTTCATTGCCTTCATCGGTGACTGTACGACCGCCGGCACCCCACTCTCGCCGCTGGAAGAGGCCGTCTGTACGGCCACCGGCCCGACCGGACTGGGAATCATCGCGGTGTACTCGTTTCTGATCGCGTTCATTCTCCCGCTCCCGAGCGAAGTCGTGCTGGTTCCAGCCGAAACGCTCCGACTCGGGCTCTCCACGAACGGGAATCTGGTGGCGATTATCATCGTCAGTGGCCTCGGGAAGGCTTTCGGTAGTCTCGTCGCCTTTCACATCGGACAGGAAGCCAAGGAGTACGGCCCGCTCATTCGCCGAATCAAGCGCTCGCGGTTCGACATCATCGAGTGGTCTGAAAAAAAGACGGTCCAGCTTGCACAGAAGTACGGCTACGTTGGCTTGGCGCTCGCGCTCTGCGTCCCGTTCTTCCCCGACACGCTCTCTATCTACGCGTTCACCGTCCTCGAACGCGATTACTACCGGTTCGGAGCGGCGACGTTCTTCGGCAGTGCCGGGCGACTCGTCGTGACGCTCGGTCTCGCTGGCGGCACGCTTGCGCTGCTGTGACCCGGAGCGCGGCCACCACGCCGAAACCAACCCCCTTTTGACCCGTCGGTGGCACACGAACAGGTATGAGCAACGACGAGTTTCCGACGGACCAGCCGGCGGTCGTGACCTGTGGGCTGCCATACGCGAACGGCGACCTGCACGTCGGTCACCTCCGGACGTACGTTGACGGCGACGCGCTCTCGCGCGCGTTGCGACGCATCGGCCAGCAGACGGCGTTCGTCTCGGGGTCGGATATGCATGGGACCCCGGTGGCGGTCAACGCCGCTGAAGAAGGTGTCGCACCGCGGGAGTTCGCGCTTGACTTCCACGAGACCTACGCCGAGACGTTCCCGCAGTTCAACATCGAGTTCGACAACTACGGGCACACCGACGACGAGACCAACGTCGAACTCACTCAGGAGTTCGTCCGCTCGTGGACCGAAAACGACCACGTCCACGAGAAGGAGATCGAAGTCGCTTGGGACACCGAGGAGGACCAGCCGCTCCCGGACCGCTACGTCGAGGGGACCTGTCCCTACTGCGGGGAGCAGGCCCGCGGCGACGAGTGTGACGAGGGCTGTCAGCGCCACCTCGAACCCGGCGAAATCGAGGACCCGGTGTCAACGCTGACGGGGAACCCCGCCGAGTACCGAACCCGCGAACACAAGTTCCTCCGACTCGCTGACTTCCAAGAGTATCTTCAGGGCTTCCTCGACCGCCTCGAAGGCACCGACAACGCCCAGAACCAGCCCCGCGAGTGGGTCGAGGGCGAACTGCAGGACCTCTGTATCACGCGGGATATGGACTGGGGGGTCGATTATCCGGACGACGCCGACGGCGGCGAGGACCTCGTGCTGTACGTCTGGGTCGACGCGCCCATCGAGTACGTCGCCTCGACCAAGCAGTACTCCGAGCGGGTCGGCGACGACGAGTACGACTGGGAGCAAGTCTGGAAAGTCGACGGTGAGGAGCGCCACGGCACCGAGTGGTCCGACGAGTGGTCCGATGACAGCGGCGAGATTATCCACGTCATCGGCCGCGACATCATCCAGCACCACGCCGTGTTCTGGCCGTCGATGCTTCGCGGCGCAGGGTACAACGAGCCCCGGTCGATTCTGGCGACTGGCTTCGTCGGCATCGACGGCAAGGCGCTCTCAACCTCGCGCAACCGCGCCGTCTGGGCCGACGAGTACCTCGATGCCGGCTTCCACCCCGACCTGTTCCGGTACTACATCGCCACCGGTGCACAGATCGACACCGACGTGGACTTCTCTTGGGACCGCTTTCAGGAGCGGGTCAACGGCGAACTCGTCGGCAACGTCGGCAACTTCATCTACCGCTCGCTGCTGTTCGCCGAGCGCAACTACGACGGGACGCCCGACGCCGCGGTCAGCGACGACGTGACGGAGCGAATCGAATCGGCCATCGAGGACTTCGAGACCGCCGTTCGCGAGTACGACGTTCGTGAACTGGCTGAAATCGCTATCGAGCTCTCGAACTACGGCAACGAATACATCCAGCGCAACGAGCCGTGGAACCTCGTCGACGATGACCCCGAGGAAGCCGAGCAGGTCATCCGCGACTGCGTTCAGCTGACAAAGGCCGTCGCCGTGCTCATGCAGCCTGTCCTCCCGGGCAAGGCCGAGCGTCTGTGGGGCCAACTGGGCGAACAGGGCTCCGTCGCGGACGTGACCCTCGACAGCGCGCTCGACGCGCCGCCGGCGGAGTTCGGCGAGCCCGCTGAGCTGTTCGAGCAGGTCGAGGACGACCACATCGAGGCGCTCAATGAGGAACTCGAAGAGCGTGTCGAGGAAGCGAGCGACGATGGAGACGATGAGAGCGACGGCGACGACGGGAGCGACAGCGAGGACGCAGACGCCGCCGACCTTCAGCCACTCGTCGAGGACCGCATCAGCTTCGAGGACTTCGAGGGCGTCGACATGCGCGTCGGCGAAATCCGCAGCGCAGAGCCGGTCGAGGGCGCGGACAAGCTCCTGCGTCTGGAGGTCGATATCGGCCACGAGGTACGGCAGGTCGTCGCCGGCCTCCGACAGCTCCACGACGCCGAGGACCTCCCCGGCACGCGTGTCATCCTGCTGGCGAACATGGAGAAAGCCGAGCTGTTCGGCATCGAATCCAACGGGATGGTGCTGGCTGCCGGCGACGAGGCGGACCTGCTGACGACCCACGAGGACGCACCACTGGGGACGCGGATCAAGTAATCCAAGTCGCCAGCGCTTTTGTAGTCACGGCACGTATCGCGGACCATGGATGACGACGGGGCCGCACAAGACGACGCGGCCGCTACGGGTGACACCTTCACCGAGGAGTACGAACTGGCAACCGAAGCCGACGTAATCCCGGTCGAGGATGACCCCGACGGGGACGCGGTCGACGACGAGGAGGGTGCGGTTGCCGGCTCCTTTGCTCCGGATCTGGAGGTGACGCCCGACGCTCCGAAGCCCGAGAACGTGGTCTTCGTCGCACTGGGGGTCTGCATCGCGATTCTCGCGCTTGGACGGATGTTCCTCGGGGCGAATATGTACGCGCCGTCCATACTTGGCGGCGTGGTCCTGTCCGTTGCACTCGGAACCGCAGTGCTGTATGGGTTCTTCGTCCGGACGAGCGACACCTGAGGCTGTACCGGTGTCTATGTCGTGTCGCTTCCGACCCCGACACTTAATCCTGCTCCGACACTAAGTCAGGGCATGGTGAACCCGCTGGCGGCGGTTGCCCTACTGCAGGCCGAACCACTGTTAGGTATGTCGCTCTCCATCCTGCTGTTTCTGGCCGGTGCAGGCCTCATCGTGGGCGAAGCGCTGGCCCCCGGAACTCACTTTTTCGTTCTCGGCGTGGCCCTGCTGACGGCAGGGCTGGTCGGGCTGTTCATCCCAGCGAGTCTGGGTATCCTCGCACCGTTTATCCTTACCGTCGTCGTCCTCGCAACGACAGCGGTCACGCTCTGGGGGTATCGGAAGCTCGATTTCGCCGCACCCGGCCGCGGCCAGACGCTCAGTTCTGACTCGCTTACGGGACAGTTCGGGACCGTGACCGAGCGTGTGACCCGGAGCGACGGCGAGGTCAAACTGGAAGACGGCGGTTTCAATCCGTACTATCAGGCTCGCAGTTCCGGCGACCCCATCGCGGAGGGGACGGAAGTCATCGTCATCGACCCCGGCGGCGGGAACGTTCTGGAAGTCGAAGCGGTGGAGTCAGGAGCCGACGAAATCGACCGCGCGCTCGAACAGGACCGGAACCGGAGCAACGAGAGCGACGCGGACGCCGAACCGGAGCGAGAGTCCGAGCGGGCGTAGGTGTGCAATTCGGTAGTTTGTGACAGGGACACCGAAGCCTTTTCCTTGAGCGCTCCGGAGGTTTGACTGTCATGTTCCCCGCGACAGCACCGCTACAACCTGGAGGACTCATCGGCTTCGTTACCGTAATCTTCCTCCTGATCGCTATCGCGCTGGTGTATTCCAGCGTCGTGATCATCCGCCCGTACCAGAAAGGTGCCTACACGGTCCTCGGTACCTATCGCGGCGTCCTCGACCAGGGGATTCATTTCATCTATCCCTTCGTCTCCGACGTGACGCGGTTCGATATGCGTACCCAGACGCTCGACGTGCCACGGCAGGAAGCGATCACTCGCGACAACTCGCCGGTGACCGCCGACGCCGTCGTCTACATCAAGGTGATGGACCCGAAGAAAGCCTTCCTCGAAGTCGACAACTACGAGCGTGCCGTCTCCAACCTCGCCCAGACGACCCTCCGTGCCGTGCTGGGTGACATGGAACTGGACGACACGCTGAACAAACGCGGCGAGATTAACGCCCGCATCCGAAAGGAACTCGACGAACCCACCGACGAGTGGGGTGTCCGCGTCGAGAGCGTGGAGGTCCGCGAGGTCAACCCCTCCAAGGACGTCCAGCAGGCCATGGAACAACAGACCTCCGCCGAGCGGAAACGCCGTGCCATGATTCTGGAAGCCCAAGGTGAACGGCGCTCCGCCATCGAGACGGCGGAAGGTGACAAGCAGTCCAACATCATCCGCGCTCAGGGTGAGAAACAGAGCCAGATTCTGGAAGCGCAGGGTGACGCCATCTCGACCGTCCTGCGTGCGAAATCCGCCGAGTCGATGGGCGAACGCGCCGTCATCGACAAGGGAATGGAGACGCTCGCCGAGATCGGGCAGGGCGAGTCGACGAAGTTCATCCTCCCGCAGGAACTCACCTCGCTGGTGGGCCGCTACGGCAAGCACCTCCAAGGCTCCGACGTGAAGGAGAACGGCCACTCGTTGGAAGCGCTCGACTTCGATGACGAGACCCGCGAGATGCTCGGCCTCGACGACATCGAGGAAATCCTCGGTCAGATCGACGAGGAAGCCGAAGTCGATGTCGAGGCGATGGAAGAAGAGGCACAGAAGATCAAGCAGGGGCAGGACTCCGGTCTCGACAGCGCCGACGAGATGATTCAGGAGATGGACGCCGAAATCGACGACGGCTCGGGCACGACGGACGTGGCCGGCGGCCCCGACGACACGACGCGAACGTCGGAAGTCGATAAGGACAACTGACTGATACCCAGGCGAAGACGTTTTATTACCGACCCACCTTTTCGGTAGCAATGACGCGTGAGGGCGACGTGGACGAAGACAAGCGAGCGACGCTCCGCCGCTTTGCCGCCCTCGGTGCAGCGAGCCCGTTTGCCCGCTTTGGCGACAGTGGGAGCGAGAGCGACGCGCCCGATGCCATCGCCGGGTACGTCTCGGCACATCCCGGAACGCACTTCTCGAAGCTTCGCGACGACCTCAAACTCGGGACTGGCGAGGCCCAGCACCACCTCCACCGGTTGGAGAACGAGGGTGTCGTCGCCTCACAGAAGGACGGCGACTACCGGCGCTACTTCCCGGCCGGCCAGTTCTCCGAGTTCGAGCGGGTGGCGCTTGGCTACCTCCGCCGGTCGACTGCCCGCGGGATGCTGGTAACGCTGCTTCGCCGCCCGGACGTGACGGCGTCGGAACTGGCCAGCGAACTGGACGTTTCACGGCCGACAGTGAGCAACTACGCCGCTGATCTGGAGGCAGCCGGACTGCTGTCCCGAGAAGACGGGTACGCGGTCACTGAGCCAGAAACCGTACTGACACTCCTGATCCGATACGCCGACTCCTTCGGTGACGATGTCGCTGAATTGGCGGGTGAGGCCGATTCGCTGCTGCGATACGACCCCTGAGCCGCGTTCTTCTGTCGATCACGTCTCCCGGCCAACACCGGTGATCTCGAATCTGGCCCCGCCCAACTCGCTGTCGGTCGCGCTGACTTCCCGCCCGTGGACGGCGGCGATATCCGCGACGATTGCGAGGCCGAACCCCATCCCGTCAGGCGCTGATTCGAGTTGGGCCACCCCCTCCGATGCACTCGTCGCGGGCTCGATGTCGAACGCGTCCCGCTCTCGTTCGAGAAAGGCCGCCGTCGTCTCCGCGTACTGCAAGTCGTCATCAACGTTGAGGGCCCGAATCGGGGAACCGGCCTCGCCCAGTGTTGCGTCGAGCTATGTGCCAAATTGGTACCAATATATACATTCTCTATCGACAATACGGCCGTGAATATAAGGGGTAGCGTGTCTGAAGCGAAGCGTGAGCGATGACACCGAAATTGTCTCTATGCGAGGCTACAGTACCGCTCGTTCGGTAGGCCGGGTCTGGTCCTCGCCCATGGGTGTGGGGTCAGGCTTCGACCATCCACGTCGTCGAGGAAGAGTACCCCCACTTCTCGACGGCCACGTCATGGTCGCCGTCGGCGATGGCCGTCATGTTCGTCCCGACTTCCTTTGCCGAAAGCCCGAGTTCGTCGCCGATGAGTCGGGACTTGAAATACGTCTGGTCGTCGGCATTGGAACGGAGATACTCCAGAATCTGCCGCTGCTTGTCCGAGAGCGGACTGTCGGGGGTTTGTGCGGTGGCGCTCATTAGTACAGGTACTAGCAGTACCGAGACACCCTTATGGGATTTGGTACAGACGGTTAACGGCCTGCCGTCCCGCGGTTTTCCTCGATCAAGGCGGGGATACTGCCGCGAGTTGGGCCACGTAACAGGGAGTTGGTACAGGCGGGAAACACCGTGGGTGCTCTCCTCGCCCCGCAGTTGTGACTGGTCGTTCGCTCCGGCAGTTCTTTAGTAATGGCCCGTTTTGTGGCCGAACGGAGGTCTATCACATTGGAAATCTCGGATCAACTGCTGTGTCTGTTCAGTGCCGATATCCGCGACGAGGGGGACCGGTACGTCGTCGAGGTCCCGCGTCGAGAGGTCGAGACGGGCGCAGTCGCCTCGGGCAGTACCTACCGTGTTGCGCTCATCTCCACAGACGAGGAGACAGAGAGGGACGAAGAGACGGTGTCAGACACGCCACCGGACCAGCCACAGCCACCGGTCGAACCGGGTGAGACGCGCTACGTCGAGATCGAAGACATCGGCAAGCAGGGCGACGGCATCGCCCGTGTCGAGCGCGGCTACGTCATCATCGTTCCGGGGGCCGAGATCGACGAGCGAGTCAAGATAGAGGTCACCGAAGTCAAGTCGAACTTCGCAGTCGGCGAAATCATCAACGACATCTGAAGCTACTCGTAGGGACTGCCATCGGGGCGCTTCGCTCCTTCGGAGTCGTGGACGACGATCTGTCCGGCTGACGGGTCGACGGGCCGATAGTTGTCGCGGACGCCGATGGCTTCCGTCAGTTCTCGAATAGCACGTTCCTTGAGCGCTGCGGCCAACTCCTCGGCCTCGGCTCTGGAGATGTCCTGACCGAGTCCCTCGCACTCGTGGGCCCGGACCATGCCTTCCTCGTCGACGGCTTCGCCCATCGGCTGGCTGGTCCCGCCGAGGGCGACGCTGAACGGGTAGGTCTGACAGATGAGCGGGCGGTCGCCGTGGACCGTACAGGCACCCATTCCGTCGTCGGCTTCGGCGTAGAAGGTGCAGTCGCCGCAGTCGTCGGTCTGGAGCGCCCACTCGAACGTCTCGCCCTCGGGACCGTCCGAGCCGTCGGCCAGTCCGTACGGCATCGGTCGAGCCACGTCGCGGAAGTCGTACTCCTCGGCCGCCTGTAGCTGCCGGATCTCGTCAGGGAACACTGTCGCTGTGTGGGGTTCGGGATCGGACTGGTCGCTAGCCTCCTCGCTCGCTCCGCCCTCGCCGCACGCCGATTCGGCCTTACAGCAGGCCCCACAGCGAGTACATTCGAACCCGATGGTCTCGATAGCGTCGGCTAACTCCGACTCGTCAAGCGCACGGGCCCGTTCGAGTTCGGTTTCGAGGGACTCCACGGCCGTGGTAGCGGGCCAACGGTGAAAAAGGGCGCGTCACCGCACCGGGTTCGGCAAGGCGCGTTCGCCGTCCCACGAGATAGCGCCCTCGACAGCCAGTTTTTCGAGGTGGGCAAGCACTGTTGCGCGGGCCAAGTCGCGCACGCCGGTAAGGTCCTTCTCGTAAGCGCCGTCAAGGACTTCCTCAAGCGTGTCGGCCCCGTCGTTGACAGCCGCCCGAACACGCCGCTCGCGTTCCAGTCGGTGGTCGATGAGCCGAGCACAGGTCTCTCGGGGGTTCTCGATACGCGGCCCGTGGCTCGGCAGCAGCATGTCGGGATTTCTGGCGTGAAGGCGACGCAGTGACGTGAGGTAGGCGCGAACGTCGCCCTCGGGCGCGCCGACGACGACGCTACCCTCGGCGACAGCGAGGTCACCGGAGACGACGGTGCCGTCGGTTGTGAAGGCGACGTGCTCCGGCGCGTGTCCCGGCGTATCGAGGACGGTGACCCGGCCGACATCGGTCGGAATCGTCGTCCCGTCGCTGAACAGTCTGTCAGGAGAAACGCCGGTCGCGGCCTCGAACGCGCTCGCTCGGCCACGACGTGCCCAGACCGTCGCATTCGTCTCTCTGGCGTAGTGTGCGACGGCACCGGCGTGGTCCGGGTGGTGGTGCGTGACCGCGATGTGGGCGAGGGTGCGGTCGTTGAGAAGCGAATCGAGCGCATCGTCGGTATCTGCAGGGTCCACGAGAAGAGCCGCCTCGTCGCCGCAAACGTATGCAGCCGTGCTGCCGGTCGGTGCCCGTGTCGGGACGGACACGTCGGCCCGCTGCCAGTCCATGCCGGCGGGTCAGACCGTGAGGAAATAAACCTGTTTGCGTGCGTCGGTGAAACTGTACCGGGAGTCGACCAGTTCGGAGTCCTCTAGTCTGTTCAGTGCATACCTGACAGTCCGGTCCGGGAGCAGCGAGTTCTCGGCCAATTCGCCCTGTGACAACGGGGCGTCGTCTTCCAGCACCTTCGCGACGAGCTTCGCGCTCGGCGGGAGTTCACGCAGCGTGTCGCGGAACTCCTCGTCGGTGAAAGGTGCTGGTGCAGCGTTTTCAGTTAATGCGCTCATAGTGGCTGATATTCAAGACTTACTGGTAAAACTTGGCTATATGCATGACCAAACAATACAGATTCTATGAAGTGTTTAATGTACCCTTATACAGGACTGCCATCGTGCGGTTCTCGGCTCTATCCAGAAAACACGCCCAGAACTGTCAGGGTAGAGAGTACGGCCGCATCTGGCCTGACCGGAAAACAGCCCGACGGATGAAAGGGGATTCCAGTATCGTTTTATCCCCCGCGGGGTGAGCAATACACCGTGAAAGGGCAGGAGTGGTATCAGGCCGACACCGTGGCCGAAGAGTACGAGGCCAAGCGGTTCTCCCGCGGCGGTCGGCTGATCGATCGACGCGAGAAACAGGCCGTCCTCGACGCAATCGGCCCTGTGGCTGACAAGGACGTGTTAGAGGTAGCTTGCGGGACTGGACGGTTCACTGTGATGCTGGCCGAACGCGGCGCAGACATCACTGGGCTGGACATCTCGGGACCGATGCTCCAGCAGGGCCGTGAGAAAGCACAGGCGACTGGTGTCGACGATCACGTCGAATTCATGCGGGGCGACGCCGCCCGGCTGCCGTTCCCGGACGACCATTTCGACACCGTGTTTGCGATGCGCTTTTTCCATCTGGCGGACACGCCAGCGGCATTTCTCGCGGAGATGCGCCGCGTCTCGAAGGAACAGGTCTTCTTCGACACGTTCAACCGGTTTTCGACCCGGTCGATTTACAACTGGGCGCTCCCGATGGGATCGCGGCTCTACTCCCGCTGGGAAATTGACCGGCTGCTAGACGGGGCCGGGCTGGAACTGACCGACGCGAATCACGATTGGTTGCTTCCGTACGGGTTCTACCGGAAGATTCCGAACGAGCTGGCCGCCTCGTTCCGCTCGCTCGATACGGCACTCGGAGGCACGCCGCTCGGCGAAAAGCTGGCCTCAGTGTCGTACTGGAACACCCACGTATAGCGTGTTGCCGCTTGAACGACCCGTTTTCTCTGCGTAAACAAGTTGTCGCCGTCTCCCGCGACTTTTAAGCGCCTTCGCCGCCGTACCCAGAGGTATGGATATCTCGGTAGTGGTCCCGACGTTGAACGGCCGGGAGGAGTTGACCGGCTGTCTGGACGCACTCACCGAGCAGGTTCCCGAGGCCGAAGTAATCGTCGTCAACGGCCCGTCAGCCGACGGGACGACGGGCATGGTCCGCGACCGGGATGACGTGTCTATTCTCGTTGAAATCGCTGACCGCTCGGTCACGGTCGCCCGCAACGCAGGAATCGACAGGGCAACGGGAGACGTTATCGCGCTCATCCATCAATCGCTCTCAGTCGAGTCCGGCTGGGCTGACGCCGTGAAAAGCGAACTTGCGGGGGCAACCAAAGCTATCACTGGGCCGACACACCAGCAACTGTGGGCCGGGATGACGACCGAAACAGAGGAAACACGGACGATAGCCGGCCGCGACGTGACGTATTTCAACCCCGGCAACGTCGCGTTCGATGCCGAGGTGCTGGAAGCACTCGACGGGTTCGACGAGTACCTGAACGTCGGCAGCGCCCGGGACTTCGCACACCGGATGGCCGCCAGCGAGTACGGCGTCGACTGGAGTACAAAAATGTGCGTCAGCCGCGAGTTCGAGGCCGACGGCGGCATCGCGGAGACTGACTGGAACTGGAAGTACCGCTCGCTCGCCTATCGGCTGGTGAAGAACTACAACGTTCGGCCGACTGTGTTGCGGCGACTTCTCAGTCATGCGGTCGGTGACGCGAAGGACGCGCTGGTCGATGTCGTACGCGGGGAGACGACGCCGTCCCAGTGGCTCGGCAACGGGCAGGACGTGTTCGGCGGCGTCGGGTCCGGAATCGTCGACGGGTTTCGGGCACGCATGATCGACCGGACGACCCGCCGGAATCCGAACGGTCGGTCCGCGCGCGCTGACCGCGCGGTGACCGTGTACGACTGGCGGTGACCCTAGCCGCATCCGTCCGGCCGGAACGGTAGCTGCCGGCGGTCAGGGGGCCAGCGCCTCGATGACACGGTTTGGATTGTTCGAAAACACCTTTCGCATCGCGTCTTCTGGGACGTCCAGCGTCAGAATCTCCATCACGGCCACGTTCGGGTGGACACTGGGGACGCCGCTCCCGAAGAGAACACGGTCGGGATGTTCTAGAATCGCCCGCTCCATCGGCCGCCGGTAGCGGACTGCGCTGGTGTCGAGATACAGATTGTCGTGGGTTCCCAGCAGGTCGATGGCCTGCTCCATCAACTCCTGCTGGAGTGGGTGCGCGCCGAAGTGCGAGAGGATGACCGGGAAGTCGTACGCTAACAGCGACTCAGCGACGGCTTCAGGTGGGAACCCTTCACCGCCATGGACGATGACGGGCAGCGACACCGCCTCCAGTTCTGCGAGCACGTCCTCGTCCGGCAAGCCGTCGGCCGGTGGATGGAGCTTGAAGCCGTAGAACCGGTCGTCGTAGGCGTACTGTTCGATGTCCGCAGGCGAAGTGTGGTCATCCGTGCGGCTGCTCGCAAGGTTTCGAAGGGTCGACCCGGGACCGCTTCCCGGGTCCCGAGCGCCGTTGACTCTGGCGAAGGCGATCATCGGCCGCTCGACAGTCATCCGGGCGACGGCGTTGTTCGCTTTCAGATACGAGCCATCTCGCTCGTCAGGAAAGACGACGGAGCGGACGACGCCGGCCTGATGCATCTCCCGTTCCAGTTGCTCCGGGTCACCCATTCCGTCTCTGGGTCGGCGGTGCTCGTCAGGCTCCAGCCGTGCGTGTACGTCGACAACGCGGAACCCGTGCTCCAGCTCCAGCATCTACTGTACGGTGTGTATACACCCATATTAAAAGATGTGTAGGTCCGGCCGTGATTACGGGGACAGCACGGCGCTGTCACCCGACGAGCGGCCTTCGGTGTTAGAAAGTTTTATATAGAACCGCTTGCCTTGTCTTAAGTGAGGTTCAACACATATGTCATCTGGCCAGCGACGCATGGGCGGCCAGCCTCTTTTCATCCTTGATGAGGACGCCCAGCGCACACACGGGAAGGACGCACAGTCATCGAACATCTCCGCCGGAAAGGCCGTAAGCGAGTCCGTACGGACCACGCTCGGTCCCCGCGGCATGGACAAGATGCTCGTCTCCGACGACGGTGATGTGGTTATCACCAACGACGGGGCGACCATCCTCTCCGAGATGGACATCGAACACCCCGCGGCCCAGATGATCGTCGAAGTCGCCCAGACCCAAGAGGACGAAGTGGGCGACGGCACGACGACGGCGTCCGTGCTGGCCGGGGAACTGCTGACCAAGGGCGAGGACCTGCTCGACGACGACGTCCACCCGACAACAATCGTCGAAGGGTACTCCGCCGCCGCCGAGCTCGCACAGGACGCGATCAACGAGATCGTCCTCGACGCTGACCTCGACGACGAGACGCTCGTCGAAGTCGCCGAATCCTCGATGACCGGCAAGGGCACCGGTGACGTCGAGGCCGAGAAACTCGCTGAAGTCGTCGTCGACGCTGTCCGTCACGCCAAGAGCGACAACGGCGTTCGCCGGGACAACATCGAAGTCCACACCCAGACGGGTGCGGCTTCCTCCGCGACCAAGCTCGTCGAGGGCGTCATCGTCGACGAGACGGCCGTCCACGACAACATGCCGACCTCGGTTGAGGACGCATCCATCGCAGTCATCGACACCGAGCTCGACGTCCGCGAGAGCAACATCGACGCCGAGTACAACGTCTCCAGCGTCGACCAGCTCAACGCCGCCCTCGACGCCGAGGAGCAGGAACTCAGCGGCTACGCCGAGGAAGTCGTCGAGAGTGGCGCTGACGTTGCCTTCGTTACCGAGGATGTCGCCGACCGCGTCGCCTCCCAGCTCGCCAAGGAAGGCGTCTTCGTCGCCGACAGCATCGGTTCCTCGACCGCCAAGGACATCGTCGAGGCCACCGGCGCAAAGCGCGTCGGCTCCCTCGAAGCCCTTGACGAAGACGCACTCGGCCACGCCGACAGCGTCAACGTCGAGAAGCAGGGCGACGACGACGTGACGTTCATCACCGGCGGCGCGACCGCCGAGTCCGTCACGGTCATCGCTCGCGGCTCCACCGAACACGTCGTCGACGAACTCGAACGCGCGCTCAACGACGCACTCGACACCGTCATCGCCGCGCTCGACGCCGGCGGTGTGGTCCCCGGCGCAGGCGCGACCGAAATCGCCATCGCCGACCACATCCGCTCGGAAGCGGCGTCCATCGAGGGCCGCAAGCAGCTCGCCGTCGAAGCGTTCGCCGACGCCGTCGACGTGCTGCCCCGCACGCTCGCGGAGAACACGGGCCTCGACGCCATCGACGCACTCGTCGATCTCCGCGCCGAACACGAGAGCGAGGGCATCGCCGGCATCATCAGCGAAGGCCAGACCGGCGTCGTAGATGACCCCGTCGACTACGGCATTCTCGACCCCGCCGCTGTCAAGCGCGAAGCGGTCGACTCCGCCACCGAGGCGGCAACGATGATCGTCCGCATCGACGACGTCATCTCGTCGTCGTAAGCCGTTCACAACCTGTTTTCTTTTGACTGCGCCGGAGAGCGGCGCGACCGATACCAGAAGACCGCCTACTCGCTACTGGGTTCGACAGACAGCGTCAGCGTCGCATCGTGCCCGTCAGCGAGCGCGTCGACGAGGTCGCGGTCGACATCACCGGCCGCCGCGTCGGCGTTTACCATCACGGTCCGGTCGTCGACGTAGTCGCTCGTCCGTAGGACGTGGCTCCGGTCGTTCTCGAAGGACAGGTCGGGGTGGCCGGTCCCAGTCACGGTAACAGTCTGGTCGCCGGCCTCAATAGTCGCCGTGATCGTCGCGCCGGCGTCCCGGCAGGCCGCCACGAACTCGTCGTCGAAGTCGGCGGGGACGCGGTCGGCTTCGATAGCGAGGATGCAGTCGCCTGCAGGGGTCAGAAAGTCGTCGCTCGTTACTTCCAGCGTGCTGGCGTGTTCGCCGGAGACGTTCTCGTGGCCCTGTGCATGGACCACTTCCTCGAGTGTCATACCTCCCGGTCACCGCCGGGCGTACTTCAGCGGGACGACTCCGGCCGGACGACGGTAACCGTCACCGCACCGCACTGGCACTCGTGGGCCTCACGGCGGCCAGCGTCGGTCTCGAACACCAGCGCCGGCTCGCCGAGCGGGCGCTCGCAGTGCTGGGCCTCACAGGTGAGTGTCGCCGCTTCGTGCAGTTCGGTGAGCATATCTGGATAGTAGGTGGCTACCTATGTCAAAGCGAGCCATCCCCGGAGTGAAAGTGAAAGTGAAGCCGTGGGGCAAAGGATATGCCCCCGCGGAACGGGCCACAAGGTATGTCGCTGGAGTGGCGCGGCGCGGCGGTTGCGCCGGACGACGAGATGCCGTCCCCGGGGGCGTGGGAACCGGTGTCAGTGCCCGGCCGGCCCGAACAGTTCGCTGGGGCCGGGGCCGTAGCCTACGAAACAACGTTCTCGGACCCGCGGGACGAGAGCGACGCACACGCCTTGCTTGTACTGAACGGGACCTACGCACACACACGCGTGTGGTGCAACGGCGATTTGCTCGCCAACCACGACGCCTACTTCGAGCCGCTCCGGGTTCGCCTCCCCGAGCGCGAGGAGTACCGAGTCGTCGTGGAGTGTCGCGCGCCGGAGGGCCGCTTCGGCGGCCTGCACGCGACTGACCAGCTTCCGCCGGAGCGCTGTGTCCCGGGCATCTGGTGGGACGCGACGCTCGAAACGCGGCCGGACCCCTGCGTGAGCGAGCTCTCGGTCCGACCGCAAGTGTCGGACGAGGGCGTGATTGACGCGACTGTCGAGGTGTCGGCAACTGTCCTGACGGCGGAGCCACTCGACGACCGGATGACTCTCTCGCTCCGGCCGGAAGGCAACGTACGCAGCGGGGGGATGATGGACCGGGCCCGCGTCTCGACTGATGAGGAGACGGCGACGGTGACCTACACGATGGACGTGCGAGATCCGTCGCTGTGGTGGCCCCACGACCGCGGCGAGCAGTCCCGGTACGTCCTCAGGGCAAAACTTGGCGACGACGAGCACTCGGTGATGACGGGACTTCGAACCGTTTCCTACGACGACGGCCTGCGAATCAACGGCGAGAACGTGCCGGTTCGTGGCGTGACGCTGCTGGACCCGACCGCGGAAGATGTCGCACGGGCCGTCGACGCCAATGCAAATCTGGTCCGGGTTCGGGCGCAAGGGACGCCGCCCGAGGTAGCTCGCGCCTGTGACGACCACGGCGTCCTACTCTGGCAGGACCTCCCGCTGTCCGGCCCCGGGTCGTTCGACAGCGAACGAGGGGCCGACCTCGCAACGCGCCTCGACGGGGTCTACGCACAGTATCCCAGTTTCGCGGCGGTCGGCGTGCACGACGAGCCGGTGTCGTCGTACGCCGACGGACTGGGGTCTGGCGTGCTCGACCGACTGCGCTTTCGGTGGCGTGCCTGGCGAGTCGGTTACGACAGCGCGGACGACGAATCGGTAGCATCGGCTGTCGACTCGGTCCCGACGTTCCCGGTCGTCGGGCCGCCCGGAATCGACCCCGACGCGGCCACGCTGTACCCGGGATGGAAGTACGGCAACACAGCCGACCTCTCGTGGCTCTGTTCACAGTTCGGCGTCGGCGATGTCGTGGCGGGCTTCGGGGCCGGTGCGCTGGGAACGCCGGACCCGGGCGACAGTCCCGGATTCGATAGCGCCTGCCACGACCGCCACGTCGATGGCGGCCTCGACAAATCACAGGCGTATCAGACCGGCGTCGTTCGCGAGGTCGCCGAGATGCTCCGTCGACGCAACGCGTCCATTGTCGTCGTCGACAGCCTCCGTGACGTCGGTGGCGCAGGCACAGGGTTGCTTGCCGCTGACGGGACCGAGAAGACGGCCTTTAGCGTTCTCGCCGACAGCTATGAGCCCACGCAGGTCGTCCTCTCGGAGCCGACCCCCGGTGAGCAGGATATCGTTGTCCTCCACGACCGTCCGGAGAAAGCGGAACTCACCGTCGAATGGGACCGCAACGGCGACCGCGAACAGGCCGAACACACCGTCGGGCCGTTCGCCCGCGTCACCGTCGATACGCTCACCCTCTCGGCCGGTGACGACGTGACGCTTGCCGCCACCGACGGCCAGACTGTTGTCAAGAACGAGTACCGTATTAGCGAGTAATATACAGGCGTGATATAGCAGGGAGCCTCGGTGTGATATTGGCCGTCTCACCGCCGAAATAGGGCGTGTGAGACGTTGGCGCGGTATTCAGTGCACCGGAATGTTTAAACAATATCCACCTCTATTCATAGACACCAGAACGCTTCCGCGTTCAGGCAGTATCGCTTTCAGCCCAACATGAGAGGGAACCCTTGTTATTGGTGTCAGCCCCTCAGTAGTGGGCCGACTGTCTGTGCTGAAGCGGTGATGGCATAGAGGATTCAACAATGGCAGACTCGATAGACGAATCAAAGAACGTTACAGTAACCGAAGAGGATCTCGAAAACAAATCGAAAGGCGAGCTTATCAAACTCGCCGGCCAGCTCCGTGACCGACGGAACGAGCTGAACCAGATGGCGTCCGAGCGGGCCTCCGCCCGCGATGACCTGAACGCGAAGACTCGCGAGAAGGTCGACGAAGCGCAGGAACACCGCGAGAAGCGCGACGAGCTCAACGAGCAGGTTCAGGAACACAAGGACCAGCGCAACGAGCTCAATGCGGAAGCAAACGAGTTGTTCGACAAGGTCGACAACCTGAAAAACGACCTCGAACTCGACGAGGGCACGTCGGTCGACCAGCTCAAAGAGGAGATCGAAGACCTCGAATTCAAGCAACAGACTGAGGTACTCTCCTCGGAAGACGAGAAAGAGCTCATCGAGAAGATCGAGACCAAGCGCGAGAAGCTCCAAGAGAAACAGGAGAAACTCGATCAGGGCGGCGACCTCGAAGAACTCAAAGAGGAAGCAGAAGAGGTCCGCTCGGAAGCCTCGAAGCACCACCAGAAGGTGACCGAACTGGCCGACGAGGCCCAGAAGCACCACAACGAGATGATCGAGGCCTACCGCGAGGCCGACGAGATCCGTGACGAGGCCGACGAGAAACACGAGGAGTTCGTCGAAGCGCAGGAAGCGGCCGACCAGCACCACGAGGACTTCGTCCGCGTCCAGAAGCGCCTCCGCGAACTCGACAAGAAGGAAGAGGAGCAGGAACGCTCCCAGCGCGAGGAGAAGCAGGAAGCCGCGCGCGAGGAAGCCGAGGAGATTTATCAGAAGTTCAAGGAAGGCGAGACCCTCGACACCGAGGACCTGATGAAGCTCCAGAAGGCCGGCAAGCTGTAAGTCTGCGGGATTTTCTCTCTGTTTTCACTGACTGTAGATGCATCACTCACTCGGCCTGCTCCAGCTCGGTGCGCTCTCGCTCGTCCCGACAGCCCTCGGTGGCGTCCTGTTCGGCCTCGCACTGGCCGCACCGCCGGGCCCAATGAACGCCGTTATCGCCGAGGAGAGCGCCTTACGAGGCTGGCGGGCCGGCTTCTTCGCCGGCCTCGGCGCGATGACCGCCGACGCCTGTTTCCTCGTCCTCGCCGTGCTCGGCGCTGCCACGGTCATCACCGAGACACCGGGGGTTCGACGCGTGATGGTCGGTGCCGGTGGGCTCCTGATGCTCTGGTTCGCCTACGGAGCAGTGCAAGAAGCAAATACAGTAGTGACCGACGAGTCCTCGTCGGTCACGTCTGGAGACAGTCGCGGCTTTCGTAAGGCGCTCGTCTTGGCGCTGACAAACCCTTATCAGGTCGCCTTCTGGCTCACCGTCGGCGTCAGCCTCCTCGAACCGGGCGTGGTCGACGTGGCGTCGTACGTGCCCGCGGTCGGAGCCGATGCACTGACGGTCCAGACAGGGCATCCAGTGCTGTTAGCCGGGTTTTTCGGCGGTATCGGCCTCTGGATTACGGGGTTTCCGGCAGCGATTGTCGCCGCGAGAACGCGCATCGAACGGCTCGCACCGCTAATCGCGTGGGTCAGCGCCGCTGTTCTCGCCGGGACCGGCGTTCTGTTCTTACTGCGGGCGCTATGAGTCGCCCATTCCGGTCGCCACATCGTCGAGGTCGTCTTCGACGGCCATTTCGGCGACCTCCATCGTCAGCCACTCTTGGAACCAACGCGTCCGCTTGAGCCGCTGGTGGACGATGGACTCGGCCGTGTCGCTCTCGACGCGCTCGCGGGCGTCCTCGCCGCGCTCGATGACACGGTCGACCATTTCGGCCGCGTCCATGTGCGTCCGGGACTCATACCCCATGCGCAACAGCATCAGCGCAGTCCCGTTTGCACCGACCTTATCCAGAATATCTGCCTCGATGAGGCACTGGACCTCCAAGGGCAACTCGTTCAGCGGCCCTTGGAACGAGTGGGCCTCAACGGCGGAACAGACCTGTTCGATGAACGATTCGGGGTAGTCACCGTGTGCCCTCAGATACTCGCGTGCGATCCGAGCGCCGGCTTCGGCGTGGAGATCCTGCTCGGCCTCCAGTTTCGCGATATCGTGAAACAATGCTGCCACGCGAGTCACGTCCACGTTCGCCCCTTCTTTACGGGCGATTTTTGTCGCGATATCGACGACGTTGAGGATGTGGTTGAAGCGATACTCCGCAGAGTGCCACGGGTACCAGCGCATGCGGCCGCCTTCTTCTTCGTTTTCGACGCTCGCCGCGAGGTAGTCGTGGACGAACTCCTTCATATCCTCGAACGCGTCGGCTGAGACAGGTGACTCCCTAATCTCGACGCCCACAGCACCACCTCCGGAGACGGATTTCGATAGTCATCTTACACATATAGACGTACGTTCGACTCTTTAGCGTTACGACAGGGAGAACGGCTGCCACACCCGGCATTTCTGGATGCAAACAGCGTCGCGAAACCGGCCTGTGGAGCAGCGCCCCAGACAGCGGACAGCCGCCATCACCGTCCCCGACTCCGTGTCAGGTGGAGCCTCTCTCGGATGACAGCCGACGACTGGTTCTCAGCGGCTGGGAACATTAGTCCGGCTTTTTACAGCTAATAGATAAATCAGCACATATGCCTCTCCAGCCACTTCACACGCCCGTCGGCGATGCATCGATTGTTACCCACGCGATAAACGAACACGCGGTGACTGACGTACTCGTCGGCGTCGGTATCGCCCTGTGTCTGTTCGGACTGTACTACAAGCTGATACTGCTCCCGGCGAACAAGCAGGAATCGTCACAGCGAACGGGGGACCAGTCGCCGCCGTAATTACAGGTAGGCGGCGTCCCAGCGCATCGGCTTGCGAACGTTTCCGCAGTTGTCACATTCGATCCGGCCCATCGAGTCCATCGCGTTCGCCAGCGTTTCGCAGTTACTGCAGTAGTAGCCATAGCGGTCGCTCCCTTCCTCTGTGACGTGGACCACGTGGAACGGCGCCATCGACCCGGACTCGTGGTTGTTGTGGTCAACATAGACCGTCCGGCTGTCGTCAGTTATGGGCTCGCGTCCCAGCTCGTCGGCGTCGGTATAGAGGTTCTCGACGTAAGTCCGTCCGGCGATGTCGACTTCACCCGTGCCGGCGCGTTCGAAGCCGCGGTCCTCGTAGAAGCTGTTGCCCTCGACGTTGTCGGCGAGCACGCGTCCCTGAAGCGTCTCGGCGCCGCGGTCATGGAGTTCCCCGTGGGTCTCATCGAACAATGCTGACCCGATTCCCTCGCCTCGGTACGCCGGGTCGACGTGCAACCAGAGAATCGTCCCGATACTATCGCCCGACAGAACGCTCTCTGAGAGGCCGACCACCTGCCCCTTCTGCTCGCCAACGAGAAGCAACCGATTACTCTCATCGTCAAGTATGTCCCCGATGCGCTCCTCGTCGTACCACTCCTCGATGGCGCTCGTGATCGCCTTCGGCCCCAGCGAGTACGACGCCGCTAATGAACGACGCGCCACGTCACGGATAGCTGGCCGGTCCGACGGCACTGCCTCCCTGATTTGCATATGCCACTAGTTGGCATGGAACATCATAAATCTACAGTTCGATGTCAGTATTTGGGACACTCGTTCGGCTATTCATGCGGGGGGACTGCAATTTGTGGCCACGACCGCCCCGTGTCTGTCCACTGTCCACTCGCTCTCGTATCGGGGCATACAGAAACCGGCCGCTGTTTGCTTTTTCCTCACAGCATAGTCCGCCAGCCGCTATTCGTCCTCACTTTGTTCGGATAGAATAGTCCCGGGCGGATTCGAACCGCAGTCGCTCCGCGTTGCTTCACTCCCTGCTTCGAATCCGCTGACCATATTTGTCGCTCACGGTATTACTCGCGACAAAAGTAGTCCCGGGCGGATTCGAACCGCCGTCAAGGGCTCCAAAGGCCCTTATGATTGGCCACTACACCACGGGACTTCGCTTCGCTCGTCCCGTGTACCTCGCAGAACCGTCCGGTTCTGCTCACCACCACGGGACTGCACTCACTCTGAGTTATCCGTATTCAGGATAATCGACGGAACGCACTTGAACGCTTCGAGAGCGGTCGGTCAGTCGCTGGTGACTTCCGCCTCGACTTCGAGCAGACCACAGACGTCGCCCTCGGGGTCGAAACAGTCCGGACACTGTGGTTTGCGGTCGATAATCGTGTCGAGGCGCTCGGCAACCGTTTCGTCGATAACGCCCTCTAGTTGCTTTGCCTCGGCCCTGAACTCCTCGACCTCTAGCACTTCGATGAGGAACCGCTCGATGATGCAGTAGTTCTGGAGCGCCTCACGGGCCTGTGCGATGCCGTCGTCAGTGAGGTCGACGCCTTTGTACTTCTCGTGGTTCAGCAGCCCTCGGTTTTCGAGTTTACCGATCATCTCATTGGCGCTCGCCGGGCTGACATCGAGCATGTCCGCCACGTCGCCGGTGGATGCCGGGCCGTCTTCTTGCTGTTGCGTGAGATAGATCGCTTTCAGATACTGGGCCTGCGTGTTCATTGATAATCCTCCATCAGGTCAGTCACGTCTTCGACGCCCTCTGCCTCGTCCTCGCGGATGTCCGACAGCACGGCAAGCAGCCGCTCGCGGTCGATAGTGAACGTCACGTCGGACGCCTCAATCGCGTCGATGAGGTCGTCGTAGAACTTGTACGCCGTCTCCTCGTTACAGAGCTGGTCGTACAGCACGCCATCGAAGTCTTTGTCGGCTTCGTACTGGGCCTCGACTAGCATCTCGATTTCCTCGAACGGGACGGTATCCGCTTCGAGGTCGTCGATGAGCGCCTCCAGTTGCCGGCGGTGGTCGGCCGACTCCGTCTCGGCGTGTTCGAGGAGGTCGAGTACTGCCTGTTCGTGCTCACCGCTCGTTTCCTCTGCGTGCTTGGCCGACCGTGCCTCGACGACCTCTTCGAGGACGATACCGATCTGTAGCAGCCGGGCGAGCTGATGGTCGGACGCGACCGGCTGTGTGAGACTCACGGCAACACCCCCGCTCGGCGCTGTGCTGCAGTCATACACGTAGTTCAGAGAGGGCCGGACTTAAGCGGTTCCCTGTCGCCGCTTGGTCGCGCAACTGGCCGTTGCTCACTCTTCAGACGCTATCGGTACAAACCCGCTCGTGACTCTCAAAGCGGCCAGCAGGTCGACTGCTTCCGGGGTTACAAAGCCACGCAAACGACCACGTACACAGCCGTCAAAAGAACGAGTTCTTTCGAGCCTACGAGAGTAATCGGCCGATTACTCGCGCAGACGCTCGTAGATCAGCTGGTCGAGGTCTTCGCGGAGTTCGTCGACCTGCACCTCTTCGAGTACAGGGACGTAGAACCCTTCGACGAGCATATTCTTCGCTCGCTCCGGGTCGACACCGCGGGAGGTCATGTAGAACATGTCCTCTGCGTCGACCTGCCCGACCGTCGCGGAGTGGGAGGCCTCGGTGTCGTGGTTGTTGATGATGAGCTTCGGCGACGCGTCGGCCTCGGAGTCATCGGAGAGCATGAGCGTGTTCTCACGCTGGTAGGATGACGTGTCCCATGCCTCGCGACCGACATCTTGGACGCCTTCGTACACCGAGCGGGCGTCATCGTCGAGAACGCCGCGGGTGACGAGGTCGGCGATGGTGTGTTCGGCCTCGTGCCAGACACGCGACGCGATGTCGAAGTGTTGGTCTTCGTGGCCGAAGAACGCGCCCAGAATCTGGGATTCGGAGGAGTCGCCCAGCAGTCGGGTCTCGACGTTGGACTTGGTCAGGCGGGAGCCGATGTTGCCGTCGATCCAGTTGACCGTGGCGTAGGTGTCGGCGTGGCCGCGCTTGACTTGGAAGTTGTAGGTCTCCTCCGAGAGGTTCTGGAGCGCACCGTACTGGACGTAGGCGTTCTCCTCGGCGACGACTTCGACGATGCCGGAGTAGTACTGGTCAGCGTCGGTCGTTTCGCCGGTCTGCTGGCGCTCCAGAATCGTCACGGACGAGGACTCCTCGGCGAGGACGAGCGTGTAATTGAACAGCGACTGGCTGTTCATCGTCGTCCGGATTTTCACGTCCTCGGCGTCGACGCCCTCGGGGACGTAAACGACCGTGCCGGCCGAGAACAGGGCCGTCGACAGCGCAGTGAGGTAGTCCCGCTGTGGGTCGACAGTGCTGCCGAAGTGCTCCTTGACGAGGTCCGCGTGCTCTTCGAGCGCCTCGCTCCAAGACAGCACCTCGACGCCCTCTGCGTCGACGCGATCTTTGTCCTGTGCGTAGTCGAGCGGGTCGACCAGCGACTCGTATTCGAGCGCGTCGAGGTTCGTCCATGTGCGACCCGGCGTCCGGATGACATCCGGCATCTCCAGATCCTCGAGCGCTGCGAGCGCGTCCTTTCGCGTCTCCAGCAGCCACTCGGGCTCGCCGAGATCCTCTGAAATCTGTTCCACCTGACTCTCTGTGAGATTGGCGTGTACCTGCGTACTCATGGTTATCCGAGCGACCCCTCCATCTCCAGCTCAATGAGGCGGTTCAGCTCGACAGCGTACTCAATCGGTAGTTCTTCCGTGATTGGCTCGATGAAGCCGGCGACGATCATCTGCTTGGCGTCGTCGTCGTCCAGTCCGCGGGACTGGAGGTAGAAGACGTCCTCGTCGCCGATCTTACCGACGGTCGCCTCGTGGGCAACGTCGACTTTGGACTCCTGAATCTCCATGTACGGCATCGTGTCCGAGGTGGACTCGTTGTCGAACATCAGCGCGTCACACTCGACGGAGGTCGAGGAGTTCTCGGCGCCGTCGGCGATGTGGACGAGGCCGCGGTAGTTCGTGCGGCCGCCGTCCTTGCTGATGGACTTGGACTCGATGGTGGACTTCGTTTCGGGGGCGTTGTGGTAGACCTTCGCGCCCGTGTCGATGTCCTGCCCCTCGCCGGCGAAGGCGATGGTGATGTGGTTGTCTGTCGCGCCGGGACCTTTGAGGACGGTGGAGGGGTACAGCATCGTGGCCTTCGAGCCCATGCTGCCGGAAACCCACTCCATCGTACCGTCGGCCTCGCAGATGGCGCGCTTGGTGTTGAGGTTGTACGTGTTCTTCGACCAGTTCTGCACGGTCGAGTACTGGACGTGGGCGTTCTCCTTGACGAACACTTCGACGCCGCCGGAGTGGAGGTTGAACTCGGAGTACTTCGGGGCGGAACAGCCCTCGATGTAGTGGACCTCGGAGTTCTCCTCGGCGATGATGAGCGTGTGCTCGAACTGGCCCATCCCGTCGGAGTTCATGCGGAAGTACGCCTGCACCGGCATGTCGACCGTGGTGTCCTCGGGAACGTAGACGAACGACCCGCCGGACCAGATAGCGCCGTGCAGCGCCGCGAACTTGTTGTCGCTCGGCGGCACGGCCTTGGTCATGAAGTACTCTTTGAGGATGTCTTCGTGTTCTTGGACGGCCTTGTCCATGTCACAGAAGATGACACCCTTGTCTTCCCAGCGCTCCTGCATGTTCTGGTAGACAATCTCGGACTCGTACTGCGCGCCGACGCCCGAGAGGGCGTTCTTCTCGGCTTCCGGGATGCCGAGCTTGTCGAAGGTGTCCTGAATCTCTTCGGGGAGGTCGTTCCAGTCATCGACACCGCCACGGGTCTCGATGTCGGGGCGGATGTACGGGACGATCTCGTCGACGTCGACCTCGGAAAGGTCAGGTGCGCCCGGCCAGCCATCCGGCATCGGCATTTCGTGGAACTGCTCGAGTGCACGCAGGCGGCGTTCGAGCATCCATTCCGGCTCGTTCTTGTCTTCGGAGATGACCCGGATGGTCTCCTCCGTGAGGCCCTTCTCCGCTTGGAAGGCGGACTTCTCCTCCTTCTTGAACTCGAAGCGCTTCTCGGTGTCGGTCTCTTTGAGGTGGTCTTGATCTGAACTCATAGTGTGTGTAGTGTTATCGCTGTGTACGGAAGGGCGTTACGCGGCCTCGTAGGCTTCCTCTCGGACCCAGTCGTACCCCTCGTCTTCGAGCTTTTCGGCGAGTTCAGCGCCACCGGAGGTGGCGATCTGGCCGTCGAGCATCACGTGGACGTGGTCGGGTTCGACGTAGTCGAGGATGCGCTGGTAGTGGGTGATCTGGAGGATGCCCGCGCCCTGCTCGTCACGGAGCGCGTTGATGCCGTTGGAGACATCCTGTAGTCGGTCGATGTCCAGCCCGGAGTCGATCTCGTCGAGCACGGCGACCGAGGGCTCGAGGATCGCGGCCTGAAGGACTTCGTTTTGCTTCTTCTCGCCGCCCGAGAAGCCAGCGTTGAGATACCGGGACGCGAACTTCTCGTCCATGTCAAGCTGTTCCATCTTCTCCTGAAGGATCTCTTGGAACTCGGCGACGCCGATTTCGCCCTCTTCGACGTTGCCCTCCATCGGGGAGGTGTCGTAGCCGGCGGCGTCCTCGTTGGTGTCGCCGCCCTCGGCTTCGGCCTCCTCTTCTTCGTCGTCCTCGAACAGCTCTTCGCGCTCTTCGAGCTTGGCGTTGAGCGCGGTGCGGAGGAAGTTCACCATCGTGACGCCCTCGATCTCGGCCGGGTACTGGAAGCCGAGGAAGATGCCGAGCGCGGCGCGCTCGTTCGGTTCGAGGTCGAGCAGGTTCCATGTCCGGAGGTCCTCCGGGATCTCTTCGTCACCGAACTCGTTCTCGTCGAGGTGGATAAGCACTTCCCCGTCGGTTACATTGTAGGCGGGGTGGCCGGCGATGATCTTCGCCGTCGTGGACTTTCCTGAGCCGTTGGGACCCATCAGCGCGTGGATCTCACCGGACTCGACTTCGAGGTCGACACCGCGAAGAATCGTCTCACCGTCCTCTTCTGCGACTTCTGCGTGGAGATTGTTGATTTCGAGTTTAGCCATAGGTATCTCTTAGGTCAACCGAAAGAAGGTACGTTTCACCCATGAAGCTTTCGCATTGCCGTGAACTCAACTTTAGTATATAGAAATAATATTTCTTTCAGAGATAAGCGCTCGCCCTCTGTGGGTTACATGAAACTACTGAGTCCCGTCTGTTCCTGACCGGATTTGACCTCCTCCCAAGAGATGTCCATCGCCTCCAGAATACGTGCAATCGGGCCTTTCAGCGTCTTATCGAGCATCTTGTCCCAGTCGATCTCGAACTCCGCTGGAATCTGGTCTGCGTACTCGAAACAGATTACATCGGGGTCCCGACGGAACTCGCCGTACAGCGGGTCCCGCTGGGGGTCCAATCCCTCCTCGTCCTCGATACGCTGGAAGAAATCGGAATGGACTCGGTCGAGATACAGCCGCTTCGGTTTCGAGCCGCTCTGGAAGTTCGTCCCCAGCAGGAGGTTGGCGTATTTCGCGCCCCGCACCTGTGCAGTGTCGGTGTCGTAGTTGTCGAGTTTCTTCCCGATACCGCCGGGGATACCCACGTCGTCGTAGTTGACGTTCCCGTCTTGGTAGTCCTCGATAACGTCGCTGACGTACTGCTTGATCGACTCGGCGTCTTCCCCGCGAACGATGCGGTCGATGACCTCCTTCTGGACCCGCTTCGTGATGGGTGCGATGTCCGACCGCTGGTACTCGAAGCCGGTGATGTCGATGTCGTCGACGTGCTTGCCCTCCTTCCAGACGATGTTGCCCGCGTAGCGCTTCTTCTTGCCCGCCTGGAAGAACCGGCGGTAGAGCTTCTCGAACTCGATCTGGAATCGGTGGTCGCTCGCATTGAGCTGCTCCATCGCGAACTCGTCGTAGGAGTCGTTGATGGTCTCCTCCAGTTCGAACCCCTTCTGGATGGTCGTGGCGATGAGTTCGAGTTCGTCGTCGCCCATCTCGGGGTGCTTCTCACGCATCTCGTCGGTGACTTCCACGTCGCCCTCTACGTCGTCGGGGCCGACATCGCCGAGTTGGAGCATGACTGAGTCAGTATCCCCGTATACGACTTCGTACCCCTCGTTTGCGACGACGTTGTCGGTGTAGTCGATAACCTCGCGGCCGGTGGCGGTAACGGCAGCTCCCATCTCCTTGTCGTAGAGGCGGAAGCGGTCCCATCCCAGCACGCCGTATAAACTGTTCATTATCACCTTAACTGCCGCTTGCTGGCGGTCTAAGCGCCCATACTCCGGGTTTTCGGGATCGAATTCATTTCGCTTGGCCTTCTTTTCTTCGCGTTCTGATAGGAGTTCGTCGACCATCTCCCGGATGACGCCGTCCGGTTCCTTCCGGAAGTGGGTGCCGTTGGGGGCGCGGTAGGTATCGCCGTCGTAGGCATCGGGGTCGACTTTTGTCTCAGGGCTGGCGTTCGTGGTGACCATGCACATCGGATACAGCGATTTCAGGTCCAGCACTGTGACGTTCTCGCGGACGCCGGTGATCGGGTCGAAGACGGCCCCGCCCTCGTAGTCCTCACTCTCTTGCTGGCCCTTCGAGGGCAGTGCGAACTCGCCGTGGAGCTTGTGGAGAACGTACATGTCGACGGCGTCGCCGGGCGTCGTCGCGTCTTCCAGTTTGCAGCCGACGAAGGTGCGGACCTCGTCCCAGAAGTCGATGATGTCCTGCTCGCGGTCGAGTTCGACACACAGCTCCACGTCCCGGAGGTTGTACTCCAGCAACTGCTCGGGGTCCTGTTCCCAGAGATCGCCGATGTCGCCGGTGTAGCGCTCCTTGCCGACGCCGAGTTCCTGCTCGCCGACGGCGTCGAGCCGGTAGGATTCGAGTTCGGTGAACTGGGTGCGTTTGTAGGCATAGAGGAGGTCGAAGACGACCCGACCCTTGATGTCCGGGCCGCCCCAGCCGGAGCGCCAGACCTCGTCGACCCGCGACAGGCGGTCAATCTGCAGGTCGTAGTCGTGGGTGTAGCTCTGGAGTTCCTCCAGCCGGTCGAGGAAGTACGGCGCGTCGAAGTCGTCGAAGTTCCAGCCAGTCAGCACGTCCGGGTCGGTGTCGACGATGTAGTCGACGAACGCCTCCAGCATGGCCTCCTCCTCGTCGAAGACGCGCACGTCGGCCTCGAAGTCCTCACGAATCGGGTCGTAGCCGGCCAGCGCCTCGGGGCCGTCGATGCCGTCGGGTGACTCGTACAGCCAGACGACGTACTCGTCGCGGTAGGAGTCGTGGGAGGTGAGACAGATAATCGGCTCCTCGCCGTCCTCGGGGAAGCCGTGGCGGTCGTCGACCTCGATGTCGAAGGTGTTGACCCGCGGGTCGGCATGGGCCTCGACCGGCGTTATCTCTTCGTGGTGGACTTTCAGGCTGTCGTCGTCGAGTTCGCGGGCCGGGACGCGAACGCCGCTCGTGATGTCCTTGTCGATGAGCAGGCGATTGGGGAAGAGGATGTCCGCCTCGTAGTGGTCGAAGTCGTCACGTATCTGGCCCACATCGCGTGGTGTCTGGCCGAATATCTTCGTCAGGCGCTCGCCCCGGATCGATTCGTAGGGCTCGCCGTCCTCATCGACTGCTTCCCATCCGGAGATACTGCCGTACTGCCGGAGCTCGTCCTCGGTGACGCTGTCGGTCGGCGCGTAGAAGTAGGGTTGGAAATCGAAGACCCGCGCATGCATCGGCTCGTTGTCGTCGGTGCGCCCGAAGACGTGAACGACCGGGAACTCGTCGCCGCCCTGCTCCTCGATGGTGTAGTCGACCTGTGTGACAACGAACTCGACAGTCTCCTCGACCGGCGGGAACTCGCGCTCGTCGAGATCGACGACGCTCGCCCCACCGGTTTCGCTCCCACCGTTGCCCGCAATAGCTGCCGCTTCGTCGGCGACCGGGCGGTCCTCCTCCGCGTCTTGCTCGAAGGCCCCCAGTGTTTCCTGATTCCCGTCACTCATTCTTGGCCATGCTTCGAGATGCCGCATAAAAACACCGACGGTCGGCGGGATGTTGCCACAGGCAGAAAGTATATGTCATCGAGTACCATACCCAAGTTTGACGGCCAATGTCGCACCACGCATCCCCCCACGGCGAGGCGGATAGGTCCGAAGAACTGCGGTCGGAGCCGGCGCTCCCGGACGCCATCCAGACGACCGAGACCTACGAAACCGAGGAGGGGACAGTGTTCTACGACGCCGAGAACCCGCTCGCGTGGCTACAGACCGATACGGCGCTCACCTTACAGGAGATTGCATAAGCCCGTTTTCAGGGGTTACGCAACTTGCCGCTTTGTATAGCCCCACGCAGTAGGGTATGCTCTTGCCCGCTGGCGGTTCGAGTGTATAGTAGGTGCCAATACACCTATTTCTTTCGACCGTTCAAGGCCACAATTCCGATTAGACGCGTCGCACGCGGGATAAGACGCCAATTCCTCAATGAGTGTATCGCTCTACCCTATGGAGAAAGATACGGAACAGCAATACTTGCCGCCTTTCTACAGTCGTGCGACTGAAGCAGTCGCCCTAAAGAGTGCGAATTCGATAATTCGCACAAAGTCGTTCTCATCTTATGGGGATGTAGGATCCAAGTCGGTATCAGAACCACTACTTCGTGCGAAGACGTAGTATTCGCACTCAATGGTGCGGAGTTATCCGCACAACAGCGACCGCTGAGAGAGAGCCAAAGACTGCCCCATACCCCTTCAACCCGCCCGTCGAAATTGGGCAAGTAGGTAACATCTTTTTTATCGGGGTGCGGGGTGCATTGGGGCAAGAGAAACGTAGTATTATTACCACGCATATATAGCAAAATCAATAACAGAATTTAAACTTAATTTTTTCTATCAGATAGAAAATAATCCAATAGACTGGCCTTTTTAAGCCCCTTTTATACCATAAGCTCAAAAACAGTAGTGAAGCGGTGGGATTCCGCTTCAACTTCAATTAGCTTGCTGCTACCTGTGGAAGCTTGAAGTGTTGTCCATGTGGCGGGGTTAGTCACCCGCCACTGTTGTCTGTTTCTCGTTGTGGCTACTATTTTCGGCCACGACGTTTTATCGCTGATAGATTCGTCTACATGAATTTTGCCATGCCTGTGGGTTCATACTCGCTGAGACGTTTCTGTTCCTTATCAATAATCTTCGAGTAACCACTCTTTTTCCTCTCTATAGATACATCAAGTTCCTTCGCAGCATGCCGAACAGATTGGCGGCTTATATTAAACAACTGACCTATTTCAGCTAAGCTAAGATGTAATTCGTTATGTAGGCAATCTAATACTCTTGCATCCCACCACGGCCTTTGTTTCTCAGATAGGAGTCTGGAAACTTCTTCATTATCGACGGAAATATCGTAGGGATATTCAGTCATCATAGAACACTCCCATTGCATCAACAATACTAAAGTCACAATCTTTGAGGTATTCGACTACATCATCTCTACGCTTCAGCCGTCGCTGAAACAGTTTAGGTAGCGTCTCAGTTTCTTCGAGTAAGTTTAATGCGGTATTTGTTTCTGCATCGCTTAAACTGCCCTCAAACACATCTGCGACGGCGCTATCTACATCAGAACGTCGCACTTTCTCAGCGATGTGCCTATCATTGGCGATTAAGATAGCTCCGATTGCTATCTTTTCTAAGCTATGTCCAGTCCCATCAACTCCGCTGGCTAAGGTTCGTGCCTCATTTATTGTAGCTGAAGGTACCTCGAATTTAGCACCGATACGCTCTACAGTTTCCAGCTTATCTTGGTGCGCTCTACGTCCAGTAGTATCAGATGGATTAGAAATCTGAGACTCAAGCCCATCACCGTCCTCATACGATGGGCTGGCTCCCTCATTTATCAGCCAGAGGCGTCTCCAGCGGTCTTGCTGGCCTTTTGGAATATCGGACCTATCAAATCTGCTACCGTTACTGCTATCCCCGTCGTACTCTCGCTCACCACCAAACTCAGATAGCTCAAAAGCGTCACGCTCTCGCACTACGGTTTTAGGGTCATGTGCCGTATCGCCTATCTCTCTGCTAAGGTTATCGCTGCTACTATTCCACTGAATATTGCTGCTGCTGCCTATCGCTTCTGTTGTAGTCATATTGATAATTACTGCTGTCTGTTTCAGTTTGCTAACTATTCAAAATCCGAACTATTCACGGTAAGGCCCCGAGTTTCAGATTCGTTGAGTGTAGGCCCACCAAGACGGATATCATCTCTCTCACCGTCGTCTACATTCCCTTCGAGAAGTCCAACACGCTTTAGCTCCTCTCGAATATCTGATGTTTTGACCGTCCAGCGCGGCTTAGAACTATCACGCCCGTAGTTCCGTTCAGATTCCAAAAACTTCTGAATCTCGGCAATAGAGTAGCCACAATCTACATAGAGATATTCGAGTAGTCGAGAATCTGTGTAGATGGGGGTACGGAACTGTTCCGTATCCACGACCGTGCCATCAGGTAGCTCTAATTCGCTCTCAGATGGCTGTGCATCGTCTTCAACTGATTCTAAGCGGTCTACATCATGCAGTTCAAGCGCCTTGCTCACAACCGTTACATCGGCTCTCAATTCATCAGAGATATCACGGACGCTCCCGATAAGCGAGTGTTCTGCGAGAGTTTCCAGAACCCCGCTGGCATCTGGTGAGAGAATATCATCACCGCTCGGATATTTGTTGTAATCCCGATTTAAGAGTGGGTCACCATTCGAGAATCCAACAGCGGGATAATCTCGTTCAAATGCTGCATCGGCTTCATCAGCACATTCATCAGCATGTTCCCCATTTCTTTCTCGTGCCGCTTCGAGTTGTTCTTTATTCAACATTACTCGCCACCTCCGTAGGCCGACCGCGGCACAGCGTAGTAGAGTTTCTCATCGGCCACATCAGTGCCCAGAATTTCCGCCCTGTCCGCTACCTCTGTGCGGCCTACATCAGTGCTCAGAACGACGTATTCAGACTTCTCTCCACGGCCAACAACACTGATTTTAAAGGTGCCATCGCCTTGCTGACCTCCACCAAAGTGACCACAATCTTTCCGACCAAACTCGCTCGGTAACTCTACTGTAGAACCCACAGAGGGAGAAAACACGGTACTGAATATCTCACTCATCGTACATTTCCCTCCGTTCCTCACGGTAATCGGCAAACTCGTCGGGAATGTGGCTGAATGTACCATCGTTCGGTTCGGGGTAATGCTCTTCGCAATAATAATAGCCGCTCTCATCAGGAAATTCAGGGAGAATGATGGTACATTCATCTTCGGCGCATGTTTCGTCGGACATCAGAATCCGACCTCCGAATCATCGGCCAGCAGTTGCTTAGCCCCCTCAGCAGCTACATAGCCGAGTGGTAGCGATTCGTCTTCGCTATCTCGTGCGGCCTTCAGCGTACTTAGTTCGCTCTGTGATACTCGAATTTTCTTGTTTCGTGCCATTTTAAATCAACTCCAAAAACGTAGCACTTCTGTGCCACGCCTCTCGTTTATATCGTACTGACAGGTTATGGAGCCAATCTATTGCTGGATTTCTATATGGCTGATGTCCTACCACCGTCCTACAATCACTCTCAGAAGCCACAGAATACGCTGTGTGCAATCTTATCCAATTTCGAGTGGTGTCCATTGGAATAGAATACCGACCGCTTGAGAAGCCGTGTAGACGGTTACAGCTACTGCTACCGCTGCGGGAAGCCAAAGAACCACCCCCCAACTGCTGCTGTACGGAACAATAGTGAGGCGTGGTAGGTTTGTATATTACTTAAGTGGGTAATCACAGATACATACATAGTGGGAGTGCGGTGGCGGTGACTAAGGCTGTGGAATTGCTGAGGCGGTTACTCAGTGCGGTTCTGAAGGGATTTTGCTGTGGTTCCATCAGCGTGTGGCTGTTACTCATACTCGTGCTGTGGATGAGTGTGGATGATATCTACGCTGGTGGGTTATTCAATAATGTTCAGACTCAAAATAAGATTCCCACCAATAGCGTGGGACATGGATGGAATCGGTCAGATGGGTGGAAATACAACTGAAAAGATAAAATTAGCCCCCAATTGTGGTGGAATCTAATGGTGATTAGTTCAAGTACATTTATAACAGCCGAAGATAGGTCGAAGTGTCCAGAATGCGGTAACAAATACAAACGTCTTGCAACCCACTTTTCCCACTCCCCAACACATCGGCCCGAATTGAGCGAGCTACAGTTGGGAGTTATAGAGTATTTGATACTACGTGGAGTCACAATATCTGATAGGGCAGCATATCCCTCTATCGACGTTACTACCACTGATAAAGAGCTTTTACAGGCATATTCCGACTTACTCGGCTGGGTGAGCAATCCCGTGCGATTATATCAGTGTTCTGAAACTATTTCGGAGAGATTAAACGACCGTCTCGGTGGCGATGTTACTGCTGAAGATTGCAACGACGTATATGCCCTTTCTACGATTCCACATCCCGAATTCGAGAATTATACCGAAGGTAGCACGTCCGTGGAATCTCTCAGCAACGACTGTTTGAAGGCCACAGTCATCACTGCTGGCACCTTTGTAGGAAAACTATTTGGGAGTCTACATATCGACCTACGTGGCTGGGACGTCGATAGTGATAGGTTTGATGATATGTTGGCTGAGCGAGGTTACGATACAGTTTCCTACGATGGCGACGGCTATGCATCTGATGGCCACACACACCGCTATCACTACTCAGATGAAGTTCTCTGTATTCCACACTACGATGCGATGAATCTGCTGGATGAAATAGACCTACCTCTCAAAACTGTAGCTGAACCGATATAACCAGCGTAGATATTACCCATACTCATTAGTTGGTATGAGTGTGAGTAACAAACCACACGCTGATGGAATCCACAAAACCGTCCTTTAGAACACGGTCTTAGTTACCACCCAGCAACAAGAAACGTAAGTAATCCGCCCCACCGCGGTGGGATATGGTGTGTGTAGGTATACATTCTACAGCTACTTGAATGCAACGACCGTAGCACCAACACTAATCTAAAACCTTTAGGGCGAAGCCATATTCGGCTTCGTCTCGTGCGAAGACGTAGTATTCGCACTCTATGGTGCGGCTTACGCAAGCCGCACAACCTATCGCTGAGTGCGATAGCACGAATCGTAGCGTATTCAATCAGCGTGTGGTTTGTTATCATGCTCATCTACAGTACGAGCATAGAATTGTTGGCACGCTGATGAAACCCACAAAAACTCCCTTCAGAACCGCACTGAGTCACCGCACAGCCACTTAGCAACAGTAGTCACCGCCACCGCACTCCCTCTATGTATGTATCTGTGATTACCTACTTAAGTAATATAGAAGCACTACCACCCCACCACCCACCACCACCGCTGAATCACAGAGAATTGTGGTGGCGGTAGTTGGGGCGGTTCTCTACTCTCCACAGCGGTAGCAGTTGTGCGGCTTATACATTCGTACTGCAGGTTTCGTGCTATCCGAACAACCCCGTGGAGTACTGTTTGCACCCCATAGACTGTGGGGGTTGGAGTGGTGCAAACGGGTTGCACGGCTCTACAGCAATACCCGAACGTCGCTACTGGTGGTATGTTCGTGGTAGCAGGTTGCTACGTACAATATTCCGTCTCTGTACGTTACATCTGCGATAGGAACGTTCTACAGCAAATATAGGGGTATAGAAACACCCTATTCAGCCACTCGCTACAATTCAGATTAGACGCGTTGTGTGTGCGCACGAAAGTGGGGTGGCGTGCGGGGGCGGTAGTTGGGGGAGTGGGCGGTCTTTGGCTCTCCCCAGCGGTGCTGTGTGGTGCGTCTACACGCTTCGTGCTATCGCACTCGCCGATAGGTTGTGCGGCTTGCGTAAGCCGCACCATAGAGTGCGAATCCATCGATTCGCACGAGACGGAACCGAATAGGGTTCCGCCCTAAAGGCCGTCTAAGTATTCGCGCCTTTGTTCCGCCTTCTCGTCTTCAGTACGACGGTCGTAATGTTGTTCCAGCACATCAGTCGAGACGTTCATCCTATCTGAGACGACTTTCTCAGGCACGTCTTTGCGTAGGAAGTGCGTGATAGCACCACGTCGGATAGGATGCCCGCTCACACTTGATGGGCAGTCACTCGCATTAGACATTGATTGTGCTGCCGCACACTCGTTTTTATCACGACCATGCGGGCACTCAGTACCGTAGATACACGGTCGGGTAGTAGCCTGAAACCACCGCCGTAGTGTCTTCACTGGTGCCCGACCGTTTTCAGTAGCGAATAATGGCATTCTCCCGTAGTCGTCTTCAATGTCTTTGCGCTTGTGATTGATGTAGTCTTCTAACACCTCCGCTACATCTTCGGATAGTGCTACATACCGTTCGGCAGTTGTCCCATTTTTCAGCGGTGTATCACTCTCGGGCCGATGTCGAATTCGTAGGCGGTTCTGAGCGGGTTCTACATCGTCTACATCCAAGGCGACTAAGGTTCCCGTCCGAATGCCTGTGTGCCAGCACAGTGCCAGCAAAGCATGCTCACGGCTGGCATATGCGAACCGCTCCAAGTAATCCAATGCAGCTTCTGCATGGTCGGCTTCAAGTGTTTCAGTTCGTGCCTCCGTATCTCGGTTCGGAATCTCTACTCGCTCAGGCACGGATGGGCTTACAGCGTCTATCGTCGTACAGAACTGTAAGAACCGTCGCACCGAACTAACCCTCTGTGAGAGTGTAGATTGTGCTATATCACCTTTAATGTTCAAACGGAATCTGTGAACGGTGCGGGCAGAGATATTCCGCATATCGTCTATATCTTCTTCAGCCAACCACTCAACAAATTCATTCAAATGGAACTGTTGTAGTTCTTTAGTCGCTGTAGCCCATTCGTCTACCTTGCTTTCGAGATACAGTCGTAATGCCTCTACGGGGGTGATAGCTTGCAGGTCGGTCGGATTGGTGTTTGCTTTCATCGTTGGTCCGAACCACCAGCAAGCGGTCGCATCTACGACGCCGAGAACCCGCTCGCGTGGCTACAGACCGATACGGCGCTCACCTTACAGGAGATCGCCTGACAGGAAGTACTTTTAGCCTCCACCCGTCGTAGCTAGTGTGATGGATATCCCCGGCGATGACGACCACACCCAGAGCCCGGGGGTTCTCTCGGAAAAGAGCGAGTACGAACCCGACGAGTTCGACCCGGAGAGCCTCGGCCCAGACGTTCCGTCGCCGTCAGACAGTGATTACAGCGGCGATGCCACAGGGCTGTTCGTCAAACTCGTCATCGTCTTCAACGTCGCGCTGCTGGCCCTCTCGCTCGGGCCGATGCTGGCCTACTTCGAGGGGCAGGTCGACCTCGGGGTTCGCATTTTCCTCGTCGGTCTCATCGCCTTCGGCTACGGAACGGTTCGGTACATCCAGTTCGAGCGAGAGCGGAAATCCGACGACGACGGAACCGAAGAATCTGAGACGACTGAGGCCCGTCCCGACGCCACGGAATCGAACGACCACAACGGCTAACCGGACCGGTCGGCTACGAACAGCTATGCGTACTGTGCGGGACGACGACGGCACACGGTACTTGTTGTTGAAGGAGTCCACCGAGTCGAGTCTGGTCCGGAACCCCGAAACCGGCGAGCAGCGACACGTCCCGAACGCTGACCTTGAACCGATTGAGGGTGAATCACCGCTGACCACTGCCGCCGAGGCCGTGCCCGACGCCGCCCGGCGCGTCCTCACGGCGACCCACAACGACCGCGCGCTGGGCCTGCTTGTCGAACTCGACGATCGCGGGCCGCTCTCAGTGGCAGAACTGCTCTCCGCCTACGACCTCTGTGAGAGCGACCTCCACGGCCTGCTGGGAGAGTTCCGGGCCGCCGGCCTGCTCGCTGAAGCGACGGTCCACGGCCAGCGAGGGTACGACACCACCGAGACGGCCAGCGACGGGCTGGCTCACCTCCGTACCTGAGGTCGCGTCGGTTTCCCGACTGCAGTCAGGCCAGTTCTGCGGCCGTCGCCTCGACCTGCTCGACCCGCGAGCGGTTGGTCGTGGCGTCCTTCTCGACGCGAACGAGGGCATCGGCCGCGCCGACCAGTTCCTCGTCGTGGCTGACCACGAGAATCTGCTCGACGCCGACCTCGTCGCGCATGTACTCGACGAGGTCGAGCAGCTGCGTGACGTGGCCCGAATCCAGAAACACCGTCGGCTCATCGAGAATGAGTGGCGGCATCGGGGCAGCACCCTCGATACCCTCCGCGAGCAGACGGTAGATAGCACACCGGAGACTGAGGTTGAACAGCGCCCGCTCGCCGCCGGAGAGCTGTTCGGGTTCCAGCGGCTCGCCGTCCTTCTGGTACACCGTCAGCTGGTACTGCCCGTCGAGTTCGATGTGTGAGTAGGAGTCGTTCTGATACACCAGATCGAACGTCTGGTTGAGCATCCGTTCGAGCGTCTCGACGTTGCGCTGGCGCAGTTCTGCCCGGAGCGTGCCGTACATCTCCTGTAGCTCCTCGGTCTCCTCGTACAGCGTGTCGAGCTTTTCGAGGGTCGCTTCTAGGTCCTCGCGGCGCTCCCGCAGCGACTCCAGTTCCTCAATCTCGTTCGTGACGCCGCCGATAGCGTTTTGCAGTTCGTCGCGTTTCTCGCGTTTCTCCGCCAGCGTCTCCTCGGCCTGCTCGATGTACTTTGTCGCCCGCTGCTTCTCGTTGCGGGCCTCTTCGATGCGCTCCTCGTCGAACGACTCTGCAAGCTCCTGCTTGCGCTCGCGTTTCTCCGCGAGCTGGTCGCGGCGCTGGTCGTTCAGCTCGGCCTGCTGAGAGCGTTTCTCCCGCAGGCGCTCGATGTCGTCGTCGCAGTCGTCGATGTCACCAAGCAGGTCCTCGACCCGCTCTAAATGCTTGATTGCCTGCTTGACCTGCTGGCGCTCCTGATTGCACTCAGCGACGACCGAACGGCAGTCTTCGGCCTGCTCGCGGGCTTCGGCGGCTTTCTCGCGTTTCGTCTCTGCTTCGGACTCGTGTTCTGCTGCTTCCTCGCGGAGCGTCTCGATGCGTTCCTGATCCGCGTCCAGCCCCGCTTCCTTCTCTTCGACCAGTTGGCGGATGTTCGAACGGTTGTTTTCGAGTGTCGATAGCTCGTCCGCTGTCTCGACCAGTTCCGTCGCCGTTTCGTGTTCCGATTCGAGTTCCGAAACATCCTCGCGAGCGTCCGCGAGTGTTTCCTCTAGCTCCGCAATCTGCTCGCGGTCATCTTCGATGGAGTCGACGTGGGGTGACTCGGCCACGTCCTGCCCGCACTCGGGACACTTGCCGGCCTCCAAAAGCGCCTCGGCTTCCGCAAGCGACTCGCGCTCGCTTTCCAGTGTCGTCTCCAGTTCAGTCACTCGCTGTCGAGCGTCGTCGAGGTCGCTGGCGACGGATTCTTTGTACGATGTTGCCCCGTCGCGGTCCGTCGGCGCGTCCTCGAACCGGGCTTCGAGGTCAGCGATCTGGTCGTCGATGTCGCTGACCTGCTCTCGTCGCTCGGCGATTGTCTCCCGCGCAGATTCGATGTCGGCCGCCAGTTCGTCGGCCTGCTCGCGCTTCTCCTCGACCCGGGATTCGAGGTCGGCGGCGCTCTCGGTCAGTGCGTCGGCCGTACTGCTGTATTCTTTCGCATCGACGCGCTGGTCCTCGATTCGGCTCTGCAGTTCATCATCGCGGGACTGCAGTTCGTCCAGCCGCGCGTCGACGGTTTCGGGGTCCGGGTCCGCGCTATCGAGGTCGGTTTCGGCCACCGTCTCCGAGAGGTCCTCGCGGAGTGATTCTCGGCGGTCTTGCAGGTCGCTGATCTGTTCTTTAAGCTCGGTTCGTTTCGTCTCCGACTCGGTAATCGTCGTCTCCAGCTCCTCGATGTCGTCTTCGAGGGTCGACAGTTCCCCGCGTTTCTCCTCGTACTCCTCGAGGACGGACTCGGCCTGCGTGAGCGTCTCCTCGGCGGTGGCCTTCTGGTCCTCGATGTGTTCGATCTCGTCTTGCAGTTCGGACTCCTGCGTTTCGAGGCTGTTCAGCCGCCCGTGGAGCTCTTTCTCCTCTTTCTCCTGAATCTGTTCGTCGAGTTGTGAGAGCGCGCCTTGCTTGTCATCGCGCACGCGACCGACGCCGACGCGGGCGTCGCTGGCCCGCTCACGGTACTCCTCCAGTTTCCCCAGTTGCAGGAGGTCGTCGAGCATATCTTGGCGGTCGCTGGGGGAGGCGTTGATGAGCTTGTTCACTTCGCCTTGGCGGACGTAGGCGCAGTTGACGAACGCCTCGCTGTCCATCCGCAGGAGTTCGGTGATTCGCCGGCGCACGTCGCGTGCCCCCTCGTAGTTTCCGTCGGGCGTCTCCAGAACGCATTTCGCTGTCGTCGGTTGCGCCCCGGTCGCGCGGACCCGGCGCGTGAGGTGGTAGTCACCGCCGGCGTGGGAGAACCACAGGTCGACGGTGCAGTCGTCGGCCCCGATAGTGACCACGTCACCGAGGTTTTCGTCCAGCGCTTTCGAGCCATACAGCGCGAAGAAGCAGGCCTCTAACAGGGAGGATTTCCCGCTCCCGTTGAGCCCGTGGATGACGGTCACACCGTCGTCGAGTCGCAGGTCAGCATCGTCGTAACACTTGAAATTGGAGAGTTTGATACGTTGGAATTTCATTGTGTGGCCTCCATCAGAGGAACTCCTCAACGCTCGCCTGTCCGTCGCCGTCTGTGCCGTCAGCGTCGTTCACCGCTGCGCCGTCGTCGGTGTCGTCCTCGGCTGTGCCGGCGTTCCCTTCTGTGTCGGACCCTCCATCGCTCGCGGCCGTCTCAGCGTCGGCTGCGAGGGCATCCGAATCCGCCGACAGGAGTTCACGCACGTGGCGTTCGACCTCGTCTTTGACGTTTGCGTCGGCGACCTTCGAGGCGCGGATCGTCTCGTCGATGTCGTGAGCGGCCTCGCTCAGTCCGAGGTCGCGAACGCGCTCGGTGACGGCGTCGTCGGGGTCGGCAAAGCTGATCTCGGTTTCTTGCTCCTCGACCGTGATTTCCCGGTGGTCGGTGACCCGAGCGACGAGCGCGCCTCGGTCGAGCGCGAACGACTCGACGCTGGCCGGGGTCACCGGGTCGCCGTCCCCGCTGATGGAGACAATGACCACGGCGTCTTTCAGGTCGTGCTGGCCGACGCGGCTCCGGACGCGCTCGACGCCCTCCTCGGGCCCGAGGTCTACGTCGACGAAGACGAACTCGCGGGTGTCGAGACCGCGGCGGGTGATACGGACCTCGTCGTCGAAGGTGACGATGTTGTAGCCGCGGTCCGCTCGCTCGCTGGCGCTCGCGCGCTCGGTCGACCCGCAGTAGGTGACCCAAGCGCCTTCGACCTGCTGCTTGCCGGGGTCGTGGTTATCGCCGAGCAACATCGCATCGAACGCGACCGATGATTCACTCAGTATCTCCGCGGCGTCCCAATCGCCGTAATCGAAGGGCTGGAACAGGCCGTGAGTGACCAAGGCAGCGCTGTCGGCGTCGTGGGGAGCGAAGTCGTAGTCGAGGTCATCGCGCTGCGAGCGCGGGACAAAATCGAGGCCGTAAAATGCGGTGTCGCCGATGACGGTCGGCTCGTCGCCGAGCCGCGTCGCAAGGCCGAGCGATTCGTAGAGGTCAAGCCACTGCGCGTCCCGCTTTGCCTCGTGATTTCCCACAACAGCAAGAAACGGAATATTGGCTTCGGAGAGTTCTTCGAGAACGTGCAGCGTGCCCATAATGTCGGTGAGCGCTGGGCGGCGGTCGTGAAACAGATCACCAGCGTGGACGACGGCGTCGGCGTCGTCCGCGATTGCGTCCCGGACCACTCGCCGGAACGCATCGAGGAAGTCGTCCCGTCGGTCGGGGACGTTGTACTGCTGATACCCGACGTGGGTATCGCCGGTGTGTATCACCCGTGTCATTTGCCCACCGGTAAGCCAGCGCTACCTAAAGAGGTATCGTGACCGCAGTGAAAGTGGGCGACAGAACTGTGGTCGGTCCGGTAGCTACGACCCATCGCCGGGCCCCGCCGCAGCGTCCCGATAGCGCCGGAACGCTCGCAAAGCCGCCCGCCCTTCGTCAGCCAGCCCGCTCACCTCGTGTTCGGCCTGCTCGACGGCCGCCTCGAGTCGCCCAACGCCGACCGTCTCGACGAAGGCGACTGCTGCGTCTACATCGTCAATCGCTTCGGTCGCCCGCTCGATGACCGTCCGGTAGTCGGCGTCGCCGCCCGTCTCGTGGCTTTCCATCCGGCCTGCACTACTGTCGTCCTCGCGGTCGGCTACTCGGGTCGCTCTGCCCCCATCGTCTCCGTTGTCACCCTCGCCGTCAGCGAGTGCCGTCAGTGCTGTTTTCACTTGGTCGGTATCAGCCATAGCACGGCGTGGCCTCGGCGTCCAATATAAATATTCGTGGCCCCGATGCAGTAGTCGGCCATCCGAGACGGCCCGTCTTAGCCGGACCAATTGAAAAAGCATACAGTTTAATGATATGACTGGTTTGGTAGAGCTGACAGCCCACCGCCGGTGCTGCCTGACAACCCTCCTCTCTCGGATGCGCACCACTATGCCCCTGTCCGAATTCCGCTCCGACGACGAAGCGCTCTCCGCAGTCACAATTGTCGCGCTGCTGATTGTGGCCACCCTGCTCATCTCGGTTATCCTTGCGTTGTTCATTCTCGGTATGGGCGGGTGAGGCGGGACGAGCAGTTTCTGGCGGTGATCGAGGCGTTCCCGTAGCGTCCTGTCCGAGCGTTCAAATACCAGCACGGGACCAAGGCCGGGCATGACAGAAATCGAGACGCTGGCCGAGCGGCTCCGCACGGTCGAACGCGCAGTCACGGACGGCACGACGGAGTTCCCGGAAGTGACGGAACTCGCAGAGTTGGAGAGCCGCATGGACACCGTTGAGCAGCGTATCGACGGCATCGACGAGCGGACGGCGGAGCTCGAAGCGGCCACACAGGCGCTCCGCGGGTACGTGGGGAACGTTCGTGCGGTCAACGAAGATGTCGAACAGCGCGCCGACGCGGCGCTGGCGGCGACCGACCGGCTGGAAGTCCGACTCGACGAAGAACTGTCGTCGTCAACACCGGAGCCATCAGCGGCGGAGACCGACCAGCATCGGACGGGGAGCGCACAGACCCTTCCACGCTCGCCGGTCAGCGGCCACGCCGATACGAGCGCCACGACTGGCCTTGCGGCCGAGGAACAGACCGATTTCTCTGCCATCACCGACAGCGGCGACCCTGACAACGACGAGACTGCTGATGCAGGCGTGATTGGGCGCATCCGCGCGCTGCTGTGATATACCGGTTGGTTCTCGCCGTCGCGGTCATGACCGCACTGGCCGGTGCAACTGCTCCGGCGCTGTCGACGGCCCGAGCAGACGCGGCCAACAGTGCGATGGAGCGCCAACTGGACGAGCTGAGGGCCGAATTGACGACGCTAGTCGAGACTGATGACGCGACGACGAACGGCGACGCGCGGCGCGCGGTAGAGATACGACTCCCAGCGCGGCGCTACACGAACGCCGGCGTCAGTCAGCTACAGTTCGCGGAGCGGGTCGGTGTCGGCGTCGTGACTTGGAGAGTTGAGTCCCGGAAACAGACCGAGCGGCTGGTCAGTGTCCCGATCCGAACGACACCGGCGACCGACCGGCTCGAAGAACCCGGCACACATCGACTCGTGTTCGTGCTGACGCGGTCGGATGGCCAGCGGGTGCTGACGGTCCATCGGTTTAACTCCGAAGCCGCGCCGAGGGATGGCCATGCGTGAGTGGCTCTTTGGGTCATCGACAGCGTCTGACTGTCGCTGTAAAACGGCCATCAAGGATGGGCGGCTGGTGGTGACAGCGGACGAGTGTCCGGGCAGTGGGGACCTCGCCACGTCGGTCGACTGCCGGGCGACAGTCGTCGGTTCGCTCTCCGCGACCGGTGTCGAGACAGTCGTTACGGAACAGGCGGGACAGGAGCGGGTGTACGTCGACCGGGCGGCAGCGGTACTCACCGCTGCTGGCCGGTTCGCGACCAGAGTCGCCCCGCTGGACGACCGCCTCGCAGAGCGCGCTCGTCGGGACCCCGTCGCCGCTGCGACGACGGCGATCGGTCGAGCGGGACCGGTCGCCGATCTGGCGGCGGAAACCGGGCTGGCCGTCGCAACCGAGGACTTCGACACCAGTGCGCAAGCGTTGACCGCCTACACCGGGCCAACGATTAGCGACGCCCGTGTCGGGACAGCGCCCCCAGCCGACGCGGCCCTTCGGGACCAGCAAACGCTCCCGACAGATGCCGTCGTTCGGAGATACGACGCGCACGGCGACCAACTACCGATGTATCACATTGAGCCTCGCGAACAGCGGTTCGACGCGGACACGATGGAGACGCTCGTGTGTGCGTACGAGCGAGTCGCGACCGCTGCCGTCGACGGCAGCTGTCACCCGTACGACGCGGCTACCGCAGTGGCAGGCGACGGGACGACGGCAACCGCTGTCGGTGCCGTGCTGGAAAAACATACGGGCGGACTGGGGATTTTGGAAGATATCTTCGCTGATCAACGGGTATCCGACGTGTTTGCGACGGCCCCCGTCAGTGACACGCGGCTCCGAGTTCGCTGTGACGGCGAGACCATGCGGACCAACGTCCGCATGACGCCGTCGGGCGCGAACGCGCTGGCGTCGACATTCAGACGGTCAAGTGGTCGCGCCTTCTCGCGAGCGAACCCGACGCTCGATGCGACGGCCACAGTGGCTGACCGGCAGGTCCGCGTTGCCGGCGTAAGCGAACCGGTCAGCGACGGCCTCGCCTTCGCCTTTCGCGCCCACGACAACGACGTTTGGCGGCTGGCCGACTTCGTCGACAACGGGACGATGCCGGCACCCGTTGCTGGGCTGCTCTCCGTCGTCGCGGAACGCGGTGGAGCTTGTCTCATTGCCGGTCCTCGTGGCGCGGGCAAGACCACGGCACTTGGGGCGTTGCTCTGGGAGCTCCCCCGCGAGGTCCGGACGATCCTGATTGAGGACACGCCCGAGCTTCCAGCGTCGTCCCTGCAGTCCGACGGACGGGACGTGCAGGCGCTTCGGACTGCCAGCGGGGACGGGCCGTCAGTCGACGCCACGGAGGCCCTGCGGACCGCACTCCGGCTCGGGGAGGGCGCACTCGTCGTCGGAGAGGTCCGCGGCGAGGAGGCCAGTGTCCTCTACGAGGCGATGCGTGTCGGTGGCGGCGACGGGGCCGTCCTCGGGACGATTCATGGCAACGGCCCCGAAGCGATTCGGGAACGGCTGGTGTCGGACCTCGGTGTCCCGGTCCAGTCGTTCGCCGCGACGGACCTCGTGGTAACGCTGGCTTCGCCCGCGTCGGAGCACGGCCGCGGTATCGCATCTGTCGCGGAAATCGTCTCTCATGGCGACGGCGTTTCTTTCGAAATGCTCTACGAGCGCGACGGGCCGACAGCGACAGCTACCGGTCGTCTGGACCGGGGTAGCAGCCATCTAGTGGAATCGCTCGCCGCACCGGGCGAGTCCTACGCCGAGGGGCTCGAAACTATTGAGGCACGAACCGAACGGTTCAGTGAAGCGCCGGCTGTCGAGGCGTGTCGAGGCGAGTCACCCACAAATGAGGGGGAGCCGTGAGCCACGCCAGCGGTTCAGATGACTCCCGCGACGACGCGAGCACGGTACCAGACACACCGCTCACAACCGCGCTCATAGAGGCCTGTCCGGGCACTGCTGAGGTACCAGACGATTATCGTCAGGCGTGTCGACTGCTCTCAGTTTCGGCTCCGCCGGAGACACTGCTGACGGCAAGCTACGCCGTTGCAGCGTGTGGCTCCCTGCTCACACTACTCGTCATTGTGACGGTGACCGGACCACTGGCAACGACTGTCAGCCTCGGACTCCTCACCTTGTCCCTGAGCGTCGCGGCGCTGGGACGGTATGGCGTGCCGTTCGTTGCTGAAGCGAAGCGGATTCGAACGCTTGGGACCGCGCCGTCGCTCGTCACGACGCTCGTGCTTGGCGCGGCGCTCTGGCCCAGCGCTGAGCGGGCGGCGGCGTTCGCCGGACGGGCCGGCGACGGCCTGCTCGCGACACGGCTGGAACACCATCGACAGCGAGCCACGGGCACACCACGGACCGGTCTGGGAACGTTCGCAGCGTCATGGGGTGACCGGTTCCCGGCACTCGAACGCGCAGTCGGGCTGGTCGAGAACGCGACGGCAGCTCCGGCCGAGGAGCGGCCCGAAGTCCTCGACCGCGCACGGCAATGCATCCTCGACGGGACGCACGACGAGATGGCAGCCTTCGCGGCTTCGCTCCGTGGCCCGGCAACCGGCCTGTACGCGTTTGGTGTCCTCCTGCCGCTTGCGATGGTGTCATTGTTGCCCGCCGCCTCAGCCGCAGGCGTGCCAGTGACTGCATCCGTATTGATCGGAACCTACGGCGTCGTCTTGCCCGCTGTGTTGTTGGTCGCCTGTTGCTGGCTGCTGGGCCGGCGGCCGGTCGCGTTCCCGTCGGCGACGGTCTCCCGGAGCCACCCGGACGTGCCAGCGTCTGCAGTCCCGTCGGTTGTGGCCGGCATCGTCGCCGGAATCGGGGGGTGGCTCATTGCCGGCGCGCTCGTCGCTGAATGGGCCTCTCTTGTCGGTGCGCTCGGAGCGGGCCTCGGGAGCGCGCTCGTCAGTTACTACCGACCCATCACCGAGGTCCGCGACCACGTCACCGCTATCGAGTCGGGCCTCCCGGACGCGCTGTCGGCCGTCGGTCGGCGGCTGGACCGCGGCCAGTCGGTCGAAGCGGCGCTTGTCGAGGCTATCGATGAGACTCCCGAACCCACCAGCGGCGTCATCGAAGCCGCTGTCGCGCGTCAGGAACGCCTCGGGACCAGCGTCAAAGGGGCGTTTCTGGGTCCCGGCGGCGCGCTCGCTGACGTTCCGAGTCACCGTACCCGACGGGCTGCAATGCTACTGGACACGGCCGCGACAATCGGACCGCCGGCAGGGGAGTCCGTGACGACGATGGGTGAGCATCTGGACGCGCTCCGGGCCATCGAGCGCGAGACGCGTCGCGACCTCTCGCAGATAACCGAGACGCTGTCGAACACTGCCGCGCTGTTCGGTCCGCTGATCGGCGGCGCGACCGTTGCGCTGGCCGGCTCGATGGGCGGCGGCGAGCAGTTCGCCACCGTTCCGAGTGCCCTACTGGGGCCGGTCGTTGGCTGGTACGTTCTCGTTCTGGCTGTGTCGCTGACGACGCTATCGACGGGCCTGCATCGGGGCCTCGACCGCGCATTCGTCGGCTACAGAACTGGTCTGGCGCTTCTGTCGGCCACGGTCACCTTCCTCGTCGCCGTCATCGCCACCGGGCTGCTGGTCTGAGTGTTTAAGTCGGAGAACGCGGCCAGACCGTTCCATGTTCGAGACGCACGTCGATACGCTGTCTCTCTGGGTCGGTCTGGGAACAGTGAGCGTGGCCGTCCTCGGAGTCATTGTCGGTCTCCCGACGACCGCACCGCCGGACGCGACAGAGGCGGCCGCGACTATCGATGCGGTCACTACCAGCCCTGCAGGGTCCGTCGCACATCGACGACTCGTCGCTGAAGAGTTGGCGTTCGATGGTCGCGAAATCCGCCTTCGCAACGACGGTGGGACAGCCACCGCACGACTGATTCGAGCGGCTGTCCCGGCACGGACTGACCGTCTACAGGCCGTGGCGAATGGGAAACAGCCAGAGACAGTGTACGATTCGGCCGATGACTTCCGTCTGGCCACTCGTCAGGCCCGAACCGGGGACGACGGGTGGCGACCGGCCCCCGACCGACTGACGGTCAGACACGTCGCTTGGGGAGGGACCGATGTTACCATCGTCGGATAGGGCGACGACGGAGCCGCTGGCCGCGCTCGTCGCCGTCTTCGCCATCACACTCGGCGTGGCGTTGTACGCCAGCGTGGTCGACGAAGCGTTCGGAACGCTTGATGACGACCGTAACGTCGCCACACCGACTGCTGATGCTGTTGAACAGCGGCTCTCGTCGACCGGCGTCGTGTGGCCCGGCGGCATCGACGGCGCGCTCTCTGCTGTGCCGGCGAACTACCACGGGAACGCGACCATCACGGCGACGACCGGCGAACGATGGAGCGGTGGCCGGGAACCACCGAGCAATGCCGACACCGAAACCAGAACGGTGAGCGTGCGGGTCGGGCCGGGGGCAGTCCGTCGCGGGACGCTCACCGTGCGAGTGTGGCGATGACCCGAGCAATGAGCGCTGTCGCCGACGTGACGGTGTTCCTCCTGCTCGTCGGTGTGGCCGCGGGGACGCTCGTAAGCGGCGTCGGAGTCGAGAAGCCGGCGACGACAAACCCTGCGGCTGAGCAAGCGTCGACGCTGGCGACAAGCACCGCGAGCGTCGAGTACAATCTGGTCGTCCCAGCGTCAGACCGCCGCAAGCCACCGGACCATACTACGCGGCGACAACGAACGAGCCACGGGACCGTCGCGGAACTACTCGGTGAGGCAGCGATGAGTGGCGTCACTGTGGACGGGAAGCGGGTATCACGCGCCGGCACGGACTTCGAGTCACACATCGCTGCGGCGACGCGTGACAGACTCCACAGCCGTGGGCATCGAACGTCTGTCCGCGTCACTTGGGAACCGTATCCCGGTGCGCCAGTCAGCGGCGAGTACCGCGTCGGTGACCGGCCTCCCGACACCGTAGATGTTCGGGCAGCAACGATAACAGTTCCAAGCGGGATGGGGAACGTCTCACAACAGGCCCGCGAGGCGGCGAAGACAAACGGGTACGACGGTGTGGCGACGGTCGTGGCCCGGAGCGTCGTCGACGGGCTGTTCCCGCCGGCGCAGTCACGGTATGCGCTTCGCGGCGACTACCCATCGGACGTGCTGATGGCCGCCCGGTACGAGCGCATGGCGAGCCTGACGGGGACGACCGTTGCCGTTGCGCGACAATCGACGGTCGAGATGAACCGCGACCTGACCGCGGCACTCGCTGCTCAGCTTCAGACGGACATGCGGTCGCGGTACGACACACCAGCAGACGCCGCCCGTTCACTTCGAGTAAGCCGTGTTCGCGTGACTGTCAGGACGTGGTCACCGTGAGAGACGACACCCGCGGCCGGGTCCCGTTCGCGTTGCTCGGCGTCCTCCTGCTGGTGAGCAGTCTCACGCTGGCCCCGACGTTTGTCAGCGAACCGGCTCCGAGCGAAACAACTGTCGAACGGGCACTGGAGCAGGCCACAGCGGAGACACAAGTGGCTGTTCGGGACGGCGTCTCGACGGCGGGCCGGCAGGCAGCGGCGAATCCGGTCGTCACGGCGGCTGACACACCCGCTGGCCGAGTGCTGAACGACTCGACGGCGTTCCGCGATTCGCTCAGAGTCCGCGCCTATCTCCGGGTCGCGGACCGACTGAAGCGCGTCTCCGGCCGAAGCGGTGAGGTGACCGTGACCGCTAGCCTGCCGGCGGTTTCTAACGCGAGCGACCTCCAAGCAGCGAAACACCGCGTCTCAGTCGAACGCGCAGGAGCGAACGAAACTGCGATGCGGGCGACGGTCGAGAATGTCGTCCTTACAGTTCGGCGCAGTGGCGCGGTGATCTCGACGCGGCGCGTTTCGCCGACCGTCGTTGTTCCGACGCAGGCACTCATGCTCCACGAGCAGGTTTCGACCTATCAAACGCGGCTGAACGCCGGACTGGCCGAGCAAGGACTGAGCCGTCGGATGACCGCCCGGCTGTATCCGATGGCGTGGGCGAGAGGGTACGCGCAGTACGGCGGCGCGGGCGTCGAGAACGTCATCGCGAATCGGCACGTCTCACTGGCGGCGAATGGCGCACTGCTGGGCGTCCAGCGGTCGACCTTCGGGCGGAGTGACCCCGCGGGCCGTCGTGCCCTAACAGAGGCGACAGCAGTGACTGGCATCGAGGACATCGTTCGAGGAAGCAGGGGAGCGGCCCACGCAAGCACGGTGCTCGACCAAGCCCGGTACAAGCCGGTGAGCGAGACGCCGCCGCGTCCGAAGTCCGTGGCCAGTCCGAGCCCATCCGATTCGATGACCGTCGGCGTCAACAAGACGGCCGACACCGCGTTCCGGTCCGTCACCGCGCCGTCGGCGCTCAATGAGACGCTTGAAGACGCATATACCGTCGAGGTAGCGCTGGAAGTCGACAAGCACCGACTGGGCGGGGGGCCGCCGGGGAAGCCGCCAGCACCAAGCGCTGGTTGGACACTGGTCGACGAGCGAACAACCATGGATACGGAGGCCGTCGGGACCGCCAGCGGCAGTGTTGCGACACCGGACGGCTGGCACACCCTCGAAACGTTCGGCCGGACTGTCGAGCGCCAGTACACGCGGACCGCTGTCTGGCAGAACGGGTCGGTACGTCAGCGCACAACTACGGCAAGCACCGCGCGCTATCGCGTGACCGTCGCCGTCGTCGGCCGCCATCACGGCCGCTCATCGGCACCGAACCGCTCGATTCGGACCGCACACAACGCCAGCGCAAGTCCGCTCAACGGGTCGAACCTCGCCGATGTCGAGTCAAAAGCAATGGAGACACTCGTCGGCCACGCCGGGGGCCGGGACGAGACAGCCGAGCGAGTCGTGGACGACAGCCTGAGTCGCACGGAGGCGACGGTGACGGCTGACCGACCGCCAGCACTGCGCAACTGGGTGTATCTGGACCTGATGGGGCTGCGGGAGTCTGTCCGGAACACGACCGTTCGCGTCGAGCGCGGCCGCGTCGGGACCTTCGAGACGAATCCACCGCGGGAACTCAGAAAGCAGGTCGCGAAACGCCGTACCGACCTCGCGGCCGTACCAGACACGTACGACAGTACGGCCCAGAAGGCGCGCGCCGCGGCCCGGCTGACCTATCTGAATGCAGTGTCGGCGGAGTTGGATGAGCAGGCCACGGCGCGGGACGGCCACCGGGAGAAAGCTGACGCCCAACTAACGGAGCGCACTGAAGGGTCGCTGCGTGCCCTCCGGAAAGGGCTAACCGCCCGTGAGACGCGCGTCCCCCGGTCACGCCCGGTGCCAGTCGGTCCGGCCGGTCCCGTCAGAACACGAGTCGATACGCAGACGCCGTATCTGACGCTGGCCGAATTAGACGAGGGTCGGTATCGCGCGCTGGACGGGAGCGAGCATCCGCTAGTGGCGCGGAACACGAACGTGTTCACAGTCCCCTACGGCGACGCCGCCGATGCCGTCGTTGGCGGTGCGTTCGAGGGTGGAGACAGGGTACGCCTTGCAACGGCGGCGAGCACACTCGCGGCCGCGAACGAAACCCTCGAAGGCGAGCCAAACGCCACGCTCGCTTCGGAACGCGACGCACTCCAGCGGGAGGTCGAGGCGGCCAACAAGGAGATGACTACGACGCTCTGGTTAGCAGTCTCCCAGCACACCGGGGCTGAACAGGACGAGAGCAAGGCCATTGTCACTGAAGCGCTGTCGCCGTGGAACACATCGGCGGCCCGAGCGCTGGCACTGACCAACGGCTCAGCGCAGGAACGGGTCGCCCGCGTCGCCGGTGCCCGACTAAATCTCACGCGGGTCGAACGCGACCGCCTCCGCCTGAGGCTCCGTTCGGTCGATACACCGGCGACTAGACCGACACTGGGGTCGACGAACGGGACGGCCGCCGCAGTGCGGTCCGTTGCGAAGGACGAACTGAGCAGAGCGCTGGCAAACGCCGGCAAACAGAAAGCCCAGCAGCTCGCGACAAAGCGGCTCGGGACCGATAAACTGCCGGCGGGCCTCCCGCTGGCACCGCCAGTTACTCCTTGGTACGCGACGGCGAACATCTGGTGGGTGACCGTCGAGGGCGAGTACGCCAGATTCGCCGTCTCCGCGAGTCATGGCCCGCCGGGAGAACCCGGTGCGCGGACCATCTATGCGCGTGACGGGCACAACGTCACACTCGACGTGGACGACGACGGAGCGGCCGAACAGCTGGGGACCGCCGACCGTGTCTCGTTCCGAGCCGATACGGGTGTTGTCGTCGTGGTGCCCCCCAAACCACGCGGAGTCGGTGACAAGGGCGGTAACGCCGTAGAGGAATCGAGCGGGTGGCCGGACGCAGGCACCTGAGCCCGGGCCGCATAACCGAAGTAAAATACCCCGGGGCCATACCGTTTCCCATGCTTCGAGGCGAGTTTCCGGATGCGGGCGAGCAGTCCTCCGATGAGTTACTGGCGGCCTACAGCACCGTGTTAGCCGAGACAGTCGAGACAGTCGGCGTCGAAGCGGTCGTCGCCGAGACCGGTCTCGATCAAACGACGGTGACAGCGTTCGCCGACGGCGATGTCGCCGACCGGACACTCGACGAAGCGGTCGCTGTATTGGCGACCGGACCGGACCGACCGGACGCCGACGCACTGCAGGCCGAAGCCCAAGACATCCTTCTGATGGGGATGACGACGGCCGTGATGGACGTGGAATCGCTGGCCTCCGGCATCGACGACGAACTGGAACCGAAGGAGATCCAGCAGAAGATCGAAGGCCGGTTCCCGGTGACACTGGCGGAGTACGCCCTCCTGCACAGCTACATCGAGGGTGAAAAGCGGTGACGAAACGCGTCGTAATCTTGGGATGTGGGTACGTCGGCCTCGAACTCGGGCGACAGTTGCAGGACAACCACGCGGTCGTGGGTGTCCGCCGGTCCGACGACGGTATCGCGGCTATCGAGGACGCCGGATTCGAGGCAGTCCGGGCCGACGTGACCGACCCCGAGTCGCTGTCTGCGGTGCCGGACGCCGACTGGCTCGTCTTCGCCGCGAGCTCCGGCGGCAGGGGTGCTGAGGCCGCCCGAGAAGTGTACGTCGAAGGGCTTCGAACGGCTATCGACCACTTCTGGTCGCGGGCCGACCCGCCCGAGCGGCTGGTGTACACCTCTAGTACCGGCGTGTACGGCGACCACGACGGCGCGTGGGTCGACGAGGAGACGCCGCTTGACCCACAGACCGAAAAGACCGAAGTGTTAGCCGAAGCGGAGCGGATCGCTCGCGAGCGCCCGGTGGAACACGGCGGCCACGGCACAGTCGCCCGCTTCGCCGGCTTGTACGGTCCGGGTCGCTACCGACTGGAGCGGTATCTGGAGGGGCCGGTAACGGCCGGCTACCTGAACATGGTTCACCGTGATGACGCGGCCGGTGCTGTGCAACACGTCTTGACGGAGGCCCACCGCGACGAGGTGGTGCTAGTCGTCGATGACGAGCCCGTCGAGAAATGGGCGTTCGCCGACTGGCTGGCCGAGCAGTGCGACGTCCCGTTCCCACCGAAACAGACGACCGAGGAACGGCTCGCCGACGACAGCCTCTCGGAGACGGCGAAGCGTCGTATCCAGACGAGCAAGCGATGCTCAAACGACCGACTCCGGGAACTGGGCTACGAATTCGAGTACCCGACCTTCCGGGAAGGATATCGCGACGCCATCCGTGAAAACCGGCAAAATTAGCTGTAACGGGGGCGAACTTTATTACTGATAGGCTGGCGAACAGCGTGGTATGACACGCGTTGCCGCCGGCGGACTGCAGATCGACGCCGCCGCGGCGTTCGCTAGCGAGAACCCCCTGCTGGTCGCTGGTGTCGCTGTGGTCCTGTTTGCTCTCCTCGGTACCGGCATCTGGTTGCGTCGGTATCTCAGCCGAACGCCGGGCGAGCGATTACGTCGGACGCTGACCGGCTACGACCGAATTGCAGTGTTGATGCACCCGAACCCGGACCCAGATGCGATGGCGTCCGCGCTGGCCGTCAACCAGCTCGTCGCCGGCACCGATACGTCAGCGTCCCTGCTGTACCCCGGAGAGATACGTCGCCCGGAGAACCGGGCCTTTCAGACGGTGCTTGATCTTGATTTCGACCACATCGAAACTGTCGAGGACATCGACGAAGAGGCGGTCGTCCTCGTCGACCACAACACGGCACGCGGCTTCCCCGGTGCCGAGGAGGTCGAGCCGGTTGCCGTCATCGACCATCATCCCGGCAACGGTAGTGGCAACGAGTTCACCGACATCCGGTCCGACTACGGGGCCTGTGCGACCATCTTCGCGAGCTACTTCAATCAGTTAGAATTCGAGTTCAGCGACACACAGGGGAACGGGAGTATTGATATCGACGCGGCACCGGCAGAGACAATTCCCTGTGCGCTGGCCACGGGGCTGATGTACGGGATCCAATCAGATACTCGGTCGCTGACAAACGGCTGTCAGTCCGAGGACTTCGCGGCTGCTGCGTTCCTCTACGATGGAATGGACAGCGACCTGCTCAACCGCATCGCGAACCCGCAGGTCGACGCGGAAGTACTCGACGTGAAGTCCCGGGCCATCGGGAACCGAGAGGTACGAGCGCCCTACGCGTTCAGCGACGTGGGCGAGCTCTCCAACACGGATGCGATTCCGCAAGCAGCGGACGAACTGGAGACGTTAGAGGGCGTCTCGGCGGTCGTTGTCGTCGGCGAAAAGCAGGGGACCATGCGCATCGCCGGGCGCTCGCGGGACGACCGCGTCCATATCGGCCGGGCGATAGAAGCCGTCGTCGATGAGATCCCGATGGCCGAGGGCGGTGGCCACGCTCGGATGGGCGGCGGCAAGGTACCGGTCGAGCACATGGCCGGCCTCGGACCCAGCGACGGCGTCTCCCGCGAAGACTTCCGCGAGCGAGTGTTCGACGCGATGAGCGGCGAACTGTAACGGGCGACTTGTGTGCGGTCGGCGAACAGGGTGAATCTCTGTTCTTTTGTCGCTGCCCGACCAACAGCCGGTATGGCCACACGGGAGGCGACATGGGCGTACCGGGACGACCACGACGAGTTCGCGCGCACCTTTTACCGGCGGTTCGGGGACGGCGTCGTCTCCAGCATCGGCATCGGCACGTATCTCGGTGACCCGACCGACGAGCGGGACGCGAGCTACCACGATGCCATCGTCACGGCGCTCGAATCCGGTGTCAACGTCGTGGACACGGCGATAAACTATCGCCACCAGCGCTCCGAGCGCGTCGTCGGTGACGCCGTCGCGGACGCCGACGTTGATCGCGAAGCGGTCGCCGTCGCGACGAAGGGTGGCTTCATCCCATTTGACGGGGCACGACCGTCAGACCCCGGCGCGTTCGTCCGGTCGGAGTATCTCGACACCGGTATCGTCGACCGCGACGACCTCGTTGCCGGCCAGCACTGCATCGCGCCCGACTACATCGACGACCAGCTCGACCGCTCGCTCACGAACCTCGATCTGGACAGCATCGACCTCTACTACGTCCACAATCCGGAGACGCAACTGCAATCGAAATCCCGCGAAGAAGTGTACGACCAGTTAGAGGCGACCTTCGAGCAACTGGAGGAGCGCGCGGCAGCCGGCGACATCAAGCATTACGGCGTCGCGACGTGGGAGGCGTTCCGCGTGCCCGCCGACCACGACAGCTACCTCTCGCTCCCCGAGGTCGTCGAGCGCGCTCGCGCGGCGGCAGAGACGGTCGGTAACGCCGCGACACATCTCCGTGCGATTCAGTTGCCGTTCAACATCTCGATGGCCGACGCGTTCACGGTCGCGGCTCACGACGGTGCGGAGGGGCCGCAGTCGGCACTGTGGTTCGCGCACGAGGCCGGACTTGACGTGTTCACCAGTGCATCAATTATGCAGGGACAGCTAGCCACAGCGGTCCCGGACAACGTAGCGGCGAAGCTCTCGGGCGAGACGAGCGCACAGCGCGCCATCAACTTCGCCCGCAGCGCGCCGGGCGTGACCTGCTCGCTGGTCGGTACGGGCTCGGTCGAGCACGCCCGGGAGAACGTCGATGCAGGCCGATACGAACCGCTCGGTGCGGACGCGTTCGACGCCGTCTTCGAGTAGCTAGCTGAGCTCTTTCCACTTACCGTCGCACTCGGGGCAGACGCGCACTTTCCCGACTTCGTCCGGGTCGTTCTCCGTCGCGAGCGGCTCGTCACAGCTGGTACAGGAGAGCCGTCCGTAGTTGTCCTTCTCGACGTCGCCGGCCCGGAGGGCCTTCCTCACTGAGTCCATACCTGCCAGTGTGCTACCCGCGTGTAAAAACCCCGTGGCGGCGTTCCGGAACGTTGTTCATGTTTTCCGACGTATCGCCGGTCGTGTCTCGTCGCCGCGTCTTCGGCTCGCTGTTGGGGATGGTGTTTTGCATCAACCTCGCGAGAGTCGTCTTTGCGCCACTTATCGAGCCGATTCGGGCGACAACGGGTGCCTCGGATGCAGCGCTGGGCCTGCTCGCAACGATGGCGTGGGCCGGGAGCGCCCTCCCTCGGTTACCGACCGGCGTCCTGTTGACCCGGATATCGCGGGCGAAGGTCATCTTCGGCTCCGGCGTCGTGCTGACGCTCGGGACGACGTTCACCGCGCTCGCGTTCGACCCGACACTGTTACTCGTCGGCGCGTTCACAATGGGGCTTGCAAGCGGCATCTACCTGACCGCGGCGAACACGCTGGTCAGCGAACTGTATCCGGACCGACCCGGCCGCGCGCTCGGGAAACACGGCGTCGCCGCCCAGCTCGCCGCTGTCGGCGCGCCAGCCCTCATTTCGTTCGTGCTCATCGTCGGGACGTGGCGCACCGCGCTGCAAGTGCTGGCCGTCGCTGCGGGACTGGTAACCGTCGTTTTCACGCTCATCGCGAGACGCTCTCAACTCCCCGACGCCGGGAGCGAAGACCGCGACCTCCTCGGCGCGGCGCGTGCCCAGTGGCACATCATCGTCACCAGCATTGCCACCATCGGCATCGCGGGATTGGTCTGGAACGGGCTGTTCAACTTCTACGTCACCTACGCCACGAGTGTCGGGCTGTCCGCGGGGTCAGGCCGGACGCTGCTGTCGCTCGCGTTCGGGGCCGGCGTGCCGGCCTTCTACGTCAGCGGTCGTCTAGCGGACCGGCTCCCGTCGATTCCCTACCTCCTGACGATTCTGGCGGTCTTTACCGGCTGCGTACTGGTGCTCCCGTCGCTGACTGGATTCTGGTCGCTAGCCGTATTCAGCGTCGTCGTCGGCTATGTCATCCACAGCATCTTCCCGGCGGTGGACGCATACCTGCTCGGTTCGCTCCCGGACCGCCACCGCGCGAGCGCCTACGCCACCTCCGGCGCGGGAATGATGTTGCTGCAGGCTCCCGGAAGTGTACTCGTCGGGAGCCTGCTCGACGCCGGCGTCACGTTTCCGACGCTGCTTCGCGGCATGGGACTCGCGTTGCTCGTCGTCCTTGTTACGATGGTGTCGTTGCACCGCAACGGCCGGCTGCCGAGCGCAGCCCGAGCCTAAAGGCTGAAGCCGCTCGGTGCCGCGTCACCTGTATGGACCTGCCACCGGACGAGCTGGCTGGCGTCGTCGACCTTTTCGGGTCGCTCACCAGAGCGGAACTCATCGACGCCTGTGGCGAACTCGCTTTCAAGCAGGCCGTCGACGCCGACCCGGACGCGACCACGGCGGCCATCGACGCCGCTGTCGATTCGTACCACCTCGTCGCCGTCGACGACCACGCCGCCGACACCGACGAGACGCTGCTGGTCGTCGGGCCGGTCGCGTTCCCGGCTCTGCCCGACGGCGCGGCCGACCTCCCGCACATCATGGACGTGCCAACCCGCGATATGTCGCGTGACGCCGTCATCGAGGCAGTCAAGTCCCGCTTCAGGGAGGATGCAGTGATGGCCGTCAAGAACGGCGACGAGGACCGCGTCGAGACACTGCTTGACGTGAGCTACGACATCGAAGCGTGGGAGAACGTGGAGATGGACGGTCTTCGGGACCGACTCGACGACGTGTAATCGACTGGTGACGGCGACAATCAGTCCGGTTTCATCGGAGTCATGCTCCAAACTCCCAGAGGGAAGCGGTCCAGCGTTCCGTATTCTGCACCATTAAAACGGGTAGTTCGCAGGAGTGAGCCACCCGAATTAAGACGCTCGGTCACCTACCATCTGCTATGCAGTTTGACCGGGTCGCGGCTCACGAGCCAGTCGTCGTAGACGATGAGCCACAGGAGGCGGCCGTCATCGCTCCGGTCGTCACGCGACCCGAGGGCGAGGCGATACTGTTCACGAAACGCGCCGACCACCTGTCGGACCACCCCGGACAGATGTCGTTCCCCGGCGGCGGTCGCGAACCCGAAGACGAGGACCTGCTTCGGACGGCGCTCCGGGAGGCCAACGAGGAGATCGGACTCGACCCACTGGCGGTCAACGTCGTCGGCCGACTTGACGATATCCGGACCATCACCCGCTACTCCGTGCGCCCGTTCGTCGGGCGGATCCCGGACCGCGACTATCTGCCCTCGGACGAGGAGGTCGCGGAGATCGTCACCTTGCCGGTGTCGGAACTGACGGACCTGAACAACTACGAGTCCGAGCACCGCGACCACCCACACTACGGTGAGATTCGACTCCACTTCTTCTACGTCGACGGCTACACCGTCTGGGGCGCGACAGCACGGATGCTCACCCAGTTGCTCGAACTCGCGACCGACTGGCGGATCCCACCCGAGCCGGACCGATACATGGGACCGGACGACGACCTGCCGCCGAGCGTGCGCGACGAAGCCGAGTGACACAGCGCCGGCTGCGGTTGGGCCGAGAGCGACAGGATTTTGCGACCCGGCGTCATTGGTGGTGTACTGGATGACCACGCTTACCGGTGCGACACTGGCGGCCGCCGGCATCGACGCGGTGGCGCTCAAGCCGACAGAAGTGGACGTGTCGCGGGCGACGGACCTCGATGTGGAGACGCTTGCAATCGATTACGAGGGGGCGGCCCACGTCCCGGAGACGGACACTATCGAACGGCTGGCATCGACCGCCGACGTCCGAGTCACCACGCCGGTCCGGGCCGACGGCTTCGACCCGCTGGGCGACGACAGCGGGTTCGGCGCGCTGCCGGCAGGTGCGGGACACGTACTGGTTGCCGGCCACAGCGCGTATCTCTCGGAGGACGAGGCAGCGCGGGCCGTCGCACCGCGGTTACGGGCGGCCGTCGACGACGCCACCGACCCGTGGGTCGGCACCGAGGGCATCGAGCGCCTCGCGCTGGCGGTCGGTGGCACGCAGTACGAACTCCTTTCCCGGACGACGGCCCGCGACGTTCGGGCGCTCCGAACGGCCGATTTCGAGGGAGAGATTGCCGTTTACGCGCCGATTGTGCTTTCGAACAGCGAGGACGCGATGCTCGATGCCGTCGCCGACTACGCGGCTCGGCGCGGCCCGGTCCGGAACGCACTGCCGGAGGGCGCGCCGACTGACAGCCAAGCGACGGGCCGAGCCAGAGACGTGCTCACACAGGCTATCCGCGACTACGCGCTCGTCGGCTCCGTCGAGACGGTCGCCGAGCGAACCGAACGGCTCCGCGACATCGGCGTCGACACGATTGTCGGCTATCCGGCGCGTGGCCTCGACCCCTTCCTGTCGTAAATGAACGTCGCTGTCGTCGGCGGCGGGGCCGTCGGTCTGTCGACCGCGCTGGCGCTGGCCCGCCGCGGCGCATCGGTCACAGTATTTGAGCGTGATACTCTCGGCAGCGGCGCGAGCGGCCGGGCGGCCGGTCTCTGTTACGACGCGTTCGCCGACGACGTGGACGCTGCCGTGGCCGCGGACGCGCTGACTCGCTATCGCAATCTGGACCTGTTCGAGCCACAGCCATACGTCTGGGTCGCGCGCGACGAGAGCGACGCCACGGCCGTCCGCGAACAGATTTCGGGGATGCAGCGAAACGACGTGGCGGTCGAGGCGCTCACGCCGACGGAACTCGACGACCGCTACCCCGCGCTGGACACCAGCGGTATCGAAGTGGCCGGCCTTGCCCGCGACGCCGGCGTGCTCGACCCGGACATGGTGGTGGCGAGGCTCGCCGAGCAAGCCCGCGAAACGGGTGCAACCATCGAAACGGACACGCCGGTCTCCCTCGCGTCGCCGACGACTGTCGAGACGGCCGACGGCCGGCGGACATTCGACGCGGTGGTCGTCGCGGCCGGCCCGCAGACGAAGCCACTCGTCGGCGATGTCGGCGTCTCGCTGGCGCTGAAAGCCTACCGGGCGCAGGCGCTCGTGACCGACCCGGTCGACGCCGCGCTGCCGTCGTTCTACGACGCCACACGGGAGTTCTACTGGCGACCGAAGGACGGTTCGCTGCTGGTCGGCGATGGGGCACACGAAGTCGACCCGACAGACTGGGACCCGGCGGCGGACGCCGAGTTCGTCGCCCGGAGCCTCGACCGCGTCGAGCAGACGGCGGCGCTCACGCCAGCCTGTGAGCGAGCGTGGGCCGGCCTGTGTACGGCGACGCCGGACGGCGCGCCGCTTTCCGGGCGGGTCGCCGACGGCCTCTGGGTGGCGACCGGCTGGCAGGGCCACGGACTCATGCGCGCGCCAGCGTTGGGCGACTATCTCGCAGCGGACGTCCTCGACCGCCCGAACCCGCTCTCCGAGCATCTCCCTGACCGCGTCGACCCGACCCGGTTCGACGGCTCCGAGACGTTCGCCGCGCTAGAGGACCCGACGCGTGACTGGGAACAGTGAATACGGTGTCAAAAGCAGTGTCCAGACTGGTCAGCGGTCGTCGCTGTCGCCCTCGACAGCTGATTCGGTCACGTCCTCGACGTCGGCCGTCCCGTTGTCCGCATCGCTCCCTCCGTTTGCCTCGCTGGCGTCGGTTTCGACTCCGACATCCGTTGCTTCGTCCTCGACGTGGTCCGTCTCAACCTTCGGGACGCGGACGTGGAGCGTGCCGTTGCTCTTGAGCGTGGCCTGTGCCGTTTCCGGGTCGACAGCGGCATCGCTCGGAAGCGTGACACTCCCGTCGAGCGCAAGCCCGCGCCCGGGGTAGCGCATCTCGAAGCCGTCGTAGAAGTCCCGGAAGCGGTCGATTCGGACCTCCACGCGGTCGTCGACGTATCGGACTTGGATGTCCGACGCCGTCGTGCCGGGCGCGTCGAAGACGATGAGGTAGGCGTCCTCGGATTCCAGCAGGTCAGACGGCAGTGGCTTGTTCTCCTGAACCCGCCCGGCAGCCCGACCGATATTCTCGAAGATCGCGTCGCTGATAGAGGAGCCGATGTCTCGCATCATAGTTCCACTTCGTCGAGGCAGTCCGTCCCGCCACAGTACGGACAGGAGAAGGCCGCGAGTTCGACATCGTCCGGCATATCATACGTGTAGTGCATCTCGAACATGTCGAGTTCGCAGCTGTCGTCCGTGCAGACGACTTCCATTGTGGCTGGCATACTATTCCGTTGGTCCGTCGGGGACAAACCCCTTACGGACGGGGCTGGGGTTACCCAGTCCTCACAGTCCCAACATTGATGCCGTCACCGGCGTACTCGGGTGTATGAGTGAACGCGTCCTCGGGGCGGATTTCAGCGGCGCAGCGACCGCTGGCGACGCGCTCTGGGTCACTGAGGCGATACCGACGGGAGACGGGCTGGCGGTACAGCGGTGCTACCGCGGAACGGACGAGTGGGGGCGGGACCGTGAAGCTGCTCACGCCGGCCTCCTCGACCGCATTACCGACACTGACGTCGGGACAGTCGGACTAGATTTCCCGTTTAGCCTCCCCCAGACGATACTCGATGCGCAGTGTGGCGGTACTTGGGCCGGCTTCGTCGACTGGCTTACGAGTGGGAGCGGCCCGACCGACCCGGCGTCGCTGTCGGAGGTATGCCGGCATACTGCGGAGATGGCGACCGGAAACCGGGACCTTCGCCGGGAGACGGATTTCCGTCGCGGCGCGCTGTGTCCCTACACAAATCGAACGCGCAGCATGACCTTCTACGGCGTCCGGGACGTACTCGGGCCACTGCGAGGCGACGATGCGACAGCCGTCGTGCCGGTGCAGGGATGGGACGCCGATACGCTGGTCACGGAAGTGTACCCCGCCGCGACGTTCGGCTGGCTGGGCTGTTACCGCGAGGGGTACAAGAACGTCGACGATCCGCGACAGCGACGAGAGGCGAACATCGCGGCGGTCGAAGCGTGTAGCGTCACAGTCGGCGAGCACCGCGACACCTACCTCGGGAACCACGACGCGCTGGACTCGCTAGCCGCCGTGGTTTCGGCAGGCCGGTTGGCCGACGGTGCCAGACCGTCCGCTTCGGGTCCCGAGAGTGAGGGCTGTATCTACGTCTGAGGCATCAGCCGCGGTCCATCTCGTCCGGGCCATCGTTCACACACAGTACTCTGTGGCCGAAGCCCGGCATATATCAGTTTCCGGGCCAACTACCGTCTATGCCTGACGATCAGGGCGGCTTCGAGGGCGTCCGGGAGAACGTCGACGGCCACCCGATGGTCAATCTTATCGGCTATGCTACCCCCTACTGGCTCCGCCTGTTTATCGGAATCGTGGCGGCGTTCTGTACCCGGTTTGCCCGCCTCGTTCCACCGATAATCGTCGCCGCGGCCATCGACCGAGTCGTCCTCAGCAGCGGCGAACCGGGGCTGCTGACCGATGCCGGCCTGCTCCCGCCCGGCGAAATCGTCGGAGAGGCCGCCCGTATTGCCTTCCTCCAGCGACTCGTCGTCATCGCAGCCATCGCCTACCTGCTCCGGTCGGCGACGCGCTTCGCATCGAGGTATCTCCTCCAATCAAGCGCCCAGAAAATCCAGCGGGACCTCCGGAACGACACGTACGACCACCTCCAACACCTCTCGCTGTCCTTCTTTGCGAACCACCAGACCGGCGGGATGATGTCGATACTCAACAGCGACATCAACCGGCTGGAATCGTTCCTCAACACGGAGTTCCGCCAGATGATTCGGGTGGTGGCGACCGTCGGCGGAATCGCGATCATCCTCTACCGGTACTCTCCGAAACTGGCGCTCATCGCGCTCGGCCCGGTGCCACTCATCGGCATCGCCAGCGGCTTCTTCCTCACCTGGATCGAGCCGAGATACCGCTCCATCCGCCAGACAGTGTCGCGGCTCAACACCCGGTTAGAGAACAACCTCAGCGGCGCGCCAGTTATCAAGGCGTTCGACCGCTACGACTTCGAGCGCAAGCGGGTGACCGACCAGAGCCAGGAGTATCACGACCAGAAGGTGGCCGCCCTGCGCATCCGGCGGGCCTTCTTCGCCGGCCTGCGACTGCTTACTGGTATTGCGTTCGTCCTGATTCTGTACGTCGCCGGGATGGACTTCATCACGAACCCAGAGAGCGAAGCGGCGCTGTCGACTGGGGCGTTTGCCCTGTTTTTCCTGTATATCCGCCGGCTGTACTCGCCGATGCGCCGAATCGGGCGGTCAGCGAACAAGTACCAGCTCGCCAAGTCCAGCGCCGAGCGCGTGTTCGGGCTGCTGGGTCAAGCGCCCGCGGTCACCGACCCCGGAGACCCCTACGAACCCGATAGCATCGATGGGTCGGTCGAGTTCGACGACGTGACGTTCGGCTACGGCGACGAGCCCCCGGTCGTCCGTGAGGTTTCGCTGGACGTACCCGACGGCGCGACCATCGGTCTGGCCGGCGCGACCGGGGCTGGCAAATCCACCCTGCTGAAACTGGTGCCGCGGTTCCACGACGTGGATGCAGGCGCGGTCCGAGTGGACGATGTTGACGTGCGCGAGTACGGCCTTCAGAGCCTCAGGAGCGAAATCGCTATCGTCGAACAACAGCCGTACCTGTTCTCGGGGACGGTCGCCGAGAACATCGCCTATGGCGACCGCGAGGTGCTCGACGCCGAGCAGGTGGACGACGAGGTGCGAGGGAGTGACTGGGAAACCGCACGCGACCGTGTCCGCGAAGCGGCGGAGGCCGCACAGGCCCACGAATTCATCCGGGACCTGCCGGAGGGGTACGACACGCAGATCGGCGAGCGCGGTATCAAGCTCTCTGGCGGCCAGCGCCAGCGGGTCGCCATCGCCCGCGCCCTGCTAAACGATCCCGAAATCATCATCTTCGATGAGGCGACCAGCGACGTGGACACGGAGACGGAGGACCGTATCCAAGAAAGCATCGAGCAACTGGTCGCGGACCGAACCGCGTTCGTCATCGCCCACCGCCTCTCGACCATTCAAGACGCGGACCGCATCGTCGTGATGGACGACGGGGAAATCGTCGAACGGGGCAGCCACGCTGACCTGCTCGCGGCCGACGGCAACTACGCCGACCTCTGGCACGCCCAAGCCGACGACCAAACGGTCAGCGCCGACGACTGAGACTGCAGACCGAATCTCTCTGAAGGCGGGTCAGAACCAGTAGTATGACCTACTGCGCCGCCGGGAACTCGTGATTCGCCCGTTCGAGTCCAGCTACATCAGCGAGCGCCGCTGAAGAGACGCTGGTCGGTTTCACTCCCACTCTCTAGTTTGCATCTGCCCCCTCCGGTTGCCACTTGTCAACAATATCCTAGAAATGGAGCAATGTCCGTATGCGCTATAGAGATATTATCGCTCTATTTAATACATATGAGTTATTAGGCCGGAACAGACGTGACATCACTAACTCTCGAACCGCTAACGTACGAGGACATCCCGTCGGAGCGCCGACCCGGCGTACTGCAGGCGTTGGTCCCCGTACTCGGTGTCGTCCTGTTCCTCGGCATCGGATCCGGATTTCTGAAGTTGGCCCCACACGGGCCGCTGCTCTGGAGCATCGTGCTGACTGGCGCAGTCGGAAAATACTGGCTCGGTTACTCGTGGGACGACCTCTACGAGGGTCTCGCGGACAGTCTGCTAATGGGCCTGCAGGCCATCCTCATTCTGTTCATCATCTACGGCCTCATCGCGACGTGGGTTAGCGCGGGCACCATCCCCGGGCTGATGTACTACGGGCTCTCAATACTGACGCCGGACGTGTTCCTCCCGGCGACAGCGCTGCTTGCGATGGTCGTCGCGTTCTCCATCGGGTCCTCTTGGACGACGGCTGGCACGCTCGGTGTGGCCTTTATCGGTATCGGCTCCGGTCTCGGCGTGCCCACACCGATGACCGCTGGTGCCATCCTCTCGGGGGCCTACGCAGGCGACAAGCAGTCTCCGCTCTCAGATACGACGAACCTCGCGGCCGCCGTGACGAACACCGACCTCTACGACCACATCCGGGCGATGCGCAACGGGACCGTTCTGGCGTTTGGCCTCTCGGTCCTGCTCTACGCTGCGCTGGGACTGCGTACTGTCGGTGACATTCCAGCCGGACGCGTCGCCGAGATACAGGGCGCACTCGCTGGCAGCTACGACCTCTCGGTACTGGTACTCCTCCCACTCGTTGTCACCTTCGGGCTGGCGCTGTACGGACTCCCCGCACTCCCGACGCTAGTCGCTGGTGTCTTTGCCGGGACTTTCACGACCATCTTCGTTCAGGGCCGGTCGTTCACTGCCGCTTGGACGGTCTTTCTCGACGGGACGGCCCCTGAAACGGGGATGGACCTCGTGAACGACCTGCTGGCAAGCGGTGGTATCTCGGGATCGGCTTGGACGATTGCCGTCGTCGTCGCGGCCCTCAGTCTCGGCGGCCTCCTCGAACGAACTGGGGTCCTCGCCGTACTCGCACACCACCTCGCGACCGCGGTCCGTGGCCCGCGTAGCTTGGTTGTCGGGACCGGCGTTTCGGCAATCTTCGTCAACGCCTTCTCCGCCCAGCAGTACATGAGCATCGTCGTCCCCGGGCTCACCCTCCGAAATCTCTATGACGAGTACGGTCTGGCCAGCGACGATCTCTCACAGGCTATCGAATCCGCCGGAACCCCGACCGGCGCGCTCTTTCCGTGGCACGCCGGGGCTGTCTACATGTCTGCAGTCTTCGGGGTCGGAACGCTTGCGTACGCCCCGTACTACTTTTTCGCGTTCCTCTCACCGTTGATTCTGTTCGCAACGACAGTGTTTGGTGGACGATACGACGGGACCGAGCACGCTGATTCGGCCACGTCGTCCGCTGTCGCCGACGACTGAGTTCGTCAGCTTCTGCGTGTTCTGTCGCCACGGACGACCAGACACGGTTTTAGGTATCGAACGTCAAGCGACGGGTATGACTGACCCCGAGACGCTCGACGTGACCATCGTCGACGGCTACGTCGACGAGCCCGCACACTTCGGGGTACCGCCGTACATCTCGACGTACCCGCGGTACGCTGCCGGTGCGCTCGTCGACGCCGGCATCCCCCGCGAACAGATAACGTATCACACTATCGACGAACTCAGGGAGGACAACGCCGTCTGGCGAGATATTGAGGCCGCCGACCTCATGGTGTACGTCGGCGGCATGACCGTCCCCGGCAAGTACGTCGGCGGGACGCCGGCCGAACCCGACGAAGTGCGCGAACTCGCATGGACAGCCAACGGGACTTCCATCATGGGCGGTCCGGTCCGCTTCGGCGTCGGCGAGGCCAACGAGGGTGCGAGCGAGACAGCCCGCGACGACCTCGATTTCGACTTCTTGGCGATGGCAGATGTTGAGGCCGCCGTTTACGACCTCGTGGAGTCCGGTCTTGAGGGATTCAACGACCGCTACCGGGACATCGAAGAGGAGACCCGCTGGGCACGCGCCGGCGCGTTCGTCGTCGAACAGCACCCGAACCACCCGGACTACCTCATCTGCGAAATGGAGACGTCCCGGGGCTGTCCGTACCGATGCTCCTTCTGCACGGAGCCGATGTACGGCAACCCGGACTTCCGGCCGCCCGAGAGCGTCGTCGACGAGGTCGACGCCCTTTCCGACCGCGGCGTGAAGCACTTCCGGCTGGGCCGACAGGCCGACATTCTGGCCTACGGCGGCGACGGCGAAGCGCCAAACCCCGACGCCCTCCGACGGCTCTATGGCGGTATCCGTGAGGTCGCACCGGATCTGGAGACGCTCCATCTGGACAATATGAATCCCATAACGGTCGTGAAATGGCCCGAGAAGGCCCGCGAGGGGATTCGAATTATCGCCGAGCACAACACGCCCGGGGACACCGCCGCCTTTGGCCTAGAATCGGCCGACCCGAACGTGATGAGCGACAACAACCTCAACGTCACCGCCGACCAGTGTTTCGAGGCGGTGAAAATCGTCAACGAGGTGGCTGGCTGGCGGCCCGGGGGAGCGAAAGACTCTGCTCCCAACTTCGGCGACGACGCCGCCCGTCGGCTTCCGAAGCTCCTGCCCGGCATCAATCTCGTCCACGGGCTGAAAGGCGAGACGCGAGAGACCTTTGAGCACAACAAACGGTTCCTTCAGCGAGTGTATGACGAGGGACTGATGCTCCGCCGGGTAAACATCCGGCAGGTGATGGCGTTCGAGGGGACCGACATGGCCGACACTGGCGCAGACATCGCCAAGGATCATAAGCAACTGTTCAAGCAGTACAAACAGGAGGTCCGGGAGACCATCGACAACCCGATGCTCCAGCGGGTCGCGCCGCCGGGGACGATACTGCCCGACGTGCATCTGGAGTACCACCAAGACGGCAAGACCTTCGGCCGGCAGTTGGGGACTTATCCGCTGCTCGTGGGTATTCCGGGCGAACGCGAACTCGGCAGCGTCGTCGACATCGCGGTTACCGACCACGGCTACCGGTCGGTCACCGGCGTCCCCTATCCGCTGGACCTCAACGATGCGTCGATGGACGAACTCACCGCGATTCCCGGTATCGGCCGAAGTACCGCCGGCGACGTGGTGGTAAACAGACCCTACGAGTCGGTCGGCGACATCGACGTTGCATCCATCGAGCGCTTCGCGACCGCCCAGTCACCGGAAGGCGCTGACTAACGGCCGTTTCGGTCCCGGCAGCGTAACGAACGGAAAGTACTTTTCACTCCGGGGATGACCAAGAGCGTATGACTGCAGTCGAGGTGAGCGTCGTTCTCCCTGCCTACAACGAAGCAGACACCATCGAGCAGACGGTCTCCACAACGCTCGAAACGCTCGCCTCGTTTCTCCCCGAAGACGCGTATGAAGTTATCGTCGCAGAGGACGGCTGCTCGGACCGCACGCCAGAAATCGCGACGCGACTCGCACACGAGGACAGCCGGGTCCGACACGTCCACAGCGACGACCGCCTCGGCCGCGGTGGCGCGTTAGAGTATGCCTTCGAGCGGGCCGACGGCGAGACGCTGGTGTATTTCGATACTGATCTGGCGACGGACATGTCGCATCTCGAAGAGTTGGTCAACGCTGTCCGTATCGATGGGTACGACGTGGCGACGGGATCGCGCTGGATGCCTGAGAACCGTGCCGATAGACCCGCAAAGAGAGGTATTCCGAGCTTCGGCTACAACACGCTTGTCCGGGCGGTCCTCCGGTCCGAGATTCAGGATCATCAGTGCGGGTTCAAAGCGTTCGACCGGCAGGCACTGGAGACGCTACTGCCCCGCGTGCAGGACGAACACTGGTTCTGGGACACTGAACTGCTGGTGAAGGCCCAGCGCGACGGCTACCGGGTGAAGGAGTTCCCTGTCGACTGGACACCGAAGGGTGATTCGAAGGTCGATATCGTCCGGGACGTGTTCGGGATGGGCAGCCAGATACTCCGGACCTTCTGGGAACTGTCGGTCAGTCCCCGAATCACCCGCGAGGTATCGCTCGGCGCGGGGACGATGCTCGTCGTTATTGCTCTCCTGTTGATGACGCAGTATCTCGACCCCGACCGCGTCCTCGCGGAGATGGCCGGCGCAGCACCGGAGATCGTCGCGCTGAGCGCCGTCGTCTACGCCGTCTCGTGGCCGCTTCGCGGTATCCGCTACCGAGACATCCTCGTTTCGATGGGGTATCGAGAGCGCTGGGGGTTCCTGACGGGAGCGATATTCATCAGCCAGACTGGAAACCTCGTGTTTCCGGCACGGGCCGGCGATGCTGTCCGGGCGTACGTCATCAAGGCCCGTCGCTCGATTCCGTACCCCTCCGGGTTCGCATCGCTGGCCGTCGAGCGGGTGTTCGACCTGCTGACGATAACGCTGCTTGCCGGCGTCGTTATGATCGGACTGGCTGCAACCGGGTCGGCCGAACAGTTGCTGACCGCGTTGACAGGCGGCACCGTCGGCGGCGACGCGGCAAGCAGCGGTCGAACGGCCGTCGCCGTCGCCGCCGGGGTCGGCCTCGCAGCGATCGGCGCGGTGGTCGCTATCGTCGCCAGCGCACGCACGGACCGGAACTTCGTCCGGGCGATTATCGGCCGACTGAGCAGCGACTCGTATGCCGACTACGTCGCCGGCGTTATCGAGGGGTTCGTCGGTGACGTGCAGACAGTTGCTGCCGACGGCCCAGCCTTCGCTCGTGTCGGTGCGGGGAGTCTGCTCATCTGGACGCTTGATGTGGTTACGGCGTTGATCGTCTTCGCCGCTTTCGGCTACAGCCTGACGCCGTCGCTGGTGGCTGTCGGCTTTTTCGCGGTCAGCGTCGGTAACCTCGCAAAGGTCCTGCCGCTGACACCCGGCGGCGTCGGTCTCTATGAGGGGGCATTCACCGTCATCGTCGCGTCGCTGACGCCGGTCAGCGTCGCCGCGGCTGTCGGCGTCGCTATCGTCGACCACGCGGTCAAGAACGTCGTCACCATCATCGGCGGCGTCGCGTCGATGGCTTGGCTCAACGTCTCGCTGACGACGGCCGTCGAGGAGTCCCAGTCTACAGACGCTATCGAACCGGAAACGAACGACTGAGTACAGTTTTGACGCGCCCCGCAGCAGCACTCCATCACTACCGGGATTTCCCTGACAGTACCCGGGACGGTACAACAATACTCTACTAAGATTCATTCCAGCTGGCAGATTCTGGAGCAGTGTATTTCTTTACTAATCTTATAAATAATGGCGTTTTTACCAACAATGTTAATTATAATAGTTAATATTATATAATTTGGAAGGCTACGCGTTTCTGGTATGTTCCAACGTAGCATACAATCGGGCGAACTGGACAGCCAAACGCGACGGAGGTTCCTCAAAGCCTCGACCGGTACTGTGGCATCGGTGGCAGCACTCGGTGCGAGTGGCTCTGTACGAGGCGGCAAATTCGGCGGTGATGACGGAGAGTACACGGCTCCATCGGGGTTCCCGCTCGTTTCGACGCGTGATCAGTTCACAGACGACGCAAAACTGAAATCTGAGTATACTGAGACAGAGTACGAAGCAATCGGGGATTGGGACTCTAGTCAGGACAGTGATTATTCGGAACTCGTCATCTTCGTCCACGGTTGGAGTCTCGGGGAAACGGATGCTCGAAACGCCGCCTACACCTGTCAGATCGGGCTTGAAGAGAACGAATACGACCAATTCACCGTGGGATTTACTTGGGATGCCGATAAGGGCGACGGCATCGGCTGGAACGAGGGCGTCGCTATCGCCGAACAGAACGGTCCGAAACTCGCACAGTGGGTTGTCGACCACAACGACGGCGGTGGGCTTCCAATCCGGATAATCGGACATTCGCTTGGCGCAAAGGTAGCTGTCGAGGCGGTGGAATCGCTTCACGAGCGCGGCCGTGAAGATGCCGTCACATCGGTGACGCTACTGGGTGGCGCTATCGGAGAATCCGTCGTTGAGGTCGACGAAGCGTACGGTGAGCCGATTGAGTACGCCACCACGTCTTTCAACAACTTCCACAAGGACGACGACACGGTGCTGGGGATTGCATTCAGTGCTGCCGAGTGGGCGGAAGCGGTCGGTGAAACGGGTGTTCAGAGTCCCGAAGATGCCCCCGAAAACTACACTGATTACGATGTAACGGAGATCGTTGCTGACCACAATTCATATTACGAACCTAGCGAGGGGTGTCTGCCCGCTGTCGTCGAGACGTTTCAGTAGGAGGTGATAGCGAAAAGGACTACTCCACATCGTCGGCAATTATATCTGGGTTGTGGGAAATCAGCCTGAAACACACAAGGGCTGCCATATGAATGGTCATGCGACTGATGCACAAACATGGGTTACGTGACGTGTATCGACGGTCTCCATTACAATACCGGAATGTTTTAATAACTTTCGTTCGAATACAGTGTTACCGACTGCCTCCGGGTTCTGCGATGTCTCTCACCCGGTGAGCACCCGCCTTCGCAACCAATGAGTGAACACACACGGACGCGACAGCAGCATGAGGAACAGACGACGGAGTCGACGGAATCGGAGAGCACAGCGTGCCCGGAGTGCAGTGGCTCGCTCGTTATCGACGACGAACACGGCGAGACGGTCTGTGAGGACTGTGGCCTAGTCGTCGAGTCCGACGAAATCGACCGCGGGCCCGAGTGGCGCGCGTTCGACTCCAGCGAGAAAGACGAGAAGTCCCGCGTCGGCGCGCCGACGACGAACATGATGCACGACAAGGGCCTCTCGACCAACATCGACTGGCGCGATAAGGACGCCTACGGCAACTCCCTGTCGGGCAAACAGCGCCAGAAGATGCAACGCCTGCGCAAGTGGAACGAGCGGTTCCGTACCCGTGACTCCAAGGAGCGCAACCTCAAGCAGGCCCTCGGTGAGATCGACCGCATGGCCTCCGCGCTCGGTCTGCCGGAGAACGTCCGCGAGACGGCCAGCGTCATCTACCGCCGTGCACTCGACGAAGACCTGCTTCCCGGCCGCTCCATCGAGGGTGTCTCGACGGCCTCCGTCTACGCCGCCGCTCGTCAGGCCGGCGTCCCGCGGAGCCTCGACGAGATCACGGAGGTCTCCCGCGTCGAAAAGAGCGAGATCGCCCGCACCTACCGCTACGTCGTCCGCGAGCTCTCGCTCGAAGTCCGCCCCGCCGATCCCGAGAGCTACGTCCCGCGGTTTGCCTCCTCGCTTGAACTGTCCGACGAGGCCGAGCACCGCGCCCGCCAACTGCTCCAGAACGCCAAGGAACAGGGCGTCCACTCCGGTAAGTCGCCGGTCGGCCTCGCCGCCGCCGCCGTCTACGCCGCTGCGCTGTTGACCAACGAGAAGACGACCCAAGCCGCGGTATCTGAGGTCGCCGACATCTCCGAGGTCACCATCCGCAACCGCTATCACGAACTGCTGGAAGCCGAGCAGGACCTTCCTGTCGCGTAAGCTCGGTACTCGCGTTGCACCGCTGTGAGGGCCGTTTTTGCCATCGAGTGTCACACGCAAAGCGTGTACTTCGCCGACCGATAACCGCAAGACTAGAGTCGTCCCGTCCGCTGGGACCCGGTATGGAGACGACACACCGGGTTCAAACCGGTGACGCCCGAACGCTCGACTGTCCCGACGACAGCGTCGAACTGGTGGTCACGTCCCCCCCGTACCCGATGATCGAGATGTGGGACGACATCTTCGCTGAACTGGACCCCGACATCGGATCGGCGCTGGACCGCGGCGACGGGGACCGAGCGTTCACGCTGATGCACGACGTACTCGATTCGGTGTGGGCGGAGATAGAGCGTGTTCTGGTTCCCGGCGGTATCGCCTGCATCAACGTCGGGGACGCGACACGTTCGATGGACGACGGCTTTCGCTCCTATCCGAACCACGCGGAGATAACCGACCGGCTGACCGACCACGGACTGCGCGCGCTGCCCGACATCCTGTGGCGCAAACCGACCAACAGCGGCGCGAAGTTCATGGGTTCGGGGATGGTCCCGCCCAACGCCTATCCGACGCTTGAACACGAACACATCCTCGTGTTCCGCAACGGGGAGCGCCGCCGCCTCGAACCGGGCGCTGACCGCCGCTACGAGAGCGCCTACTTCTGGGAGGAACGCAACGAGTGGTTCTCCGACCTCTGGGAACTCCGCGGCGAGGCACAGGAGCTCGACGACGGCCTCCGGGACCGCTCGGGTGCGTTCCCGCTGACGGTGCCGTACCGACTCATCTCCATGTTCTCGGTGTATGGCGACACCGTGCTCGACCCGTTTCTCGGGACCGGGACGACCACGCTGGCAGCGATGGTCGCCGGTCGGAACTCGGTTGGGGTGGACCGCGATCCGGACCTGCTATCGGCGCTCGAAGACCGAGTCGCCACCGCACCGGAACGCTCCCGGACCATCGCTCAGGAGCGCCTCGCCGACCACCGCTCGTGGGTGGAACAGCGGCGGGCCGACGGCAAGGAACCGGGCTACGAAGCCAAGCAGTACGACTTCGCCGTCAACACGAAACAGGAGCAGCGGATTCAGTTCTACGCGGTCGACTCTATCGAGCCGACCGATGACGGTTTCCGGGCCGTCCACGAGCCGGTCGAGTAAGCGCGGCTTTTTGTGCGACTCCATCGAAGCCAACGTATGAACTTCGAGTCGTTCACGCTGCTCGCCGCTACCGATGACCTCGGGGTGGCGCCGGCCGCCCGCGCCGATGCCGACGGGGTGGAACTACGGATGGATTTCGCCGACGAGCCACTGGCACAACTAGACGCCTACGACGGTGAGCTCCCGGTACTCGTCACGAACCGACCGACGTGGGAGGGCGGCGAGGCGGCCGACACCGCCGGCCGACTCGACGCGCTCGAAACCGCGCTCGAACACGACGCCGTGACGGCCGTCGACCTCGAACTCGCAGCGCTCGAAGGAGCCGGCGACCACGACGCCGGACGGGTCGCCGATACGGCCCGCGACAACGGCGCATCCGTGGTCGTCTCGACGCACAACTTCGAGTCGACGCCCGACCGTGACGCCATCGTGAGTCGACTCGAACGAGCCTGTACACACGGCGACGTGGGAAAGATGGCAAGTACGGCCCAGTCGCCGGACGACGTACTGGCGATGCTGGGAGCGACCCGTGAAATGACGACCGGCGGCGAGCAGGTGGCCACGATGTGCATGGGTGCGGCCGGTCGCCACTCCAGAGCCGTCGCCCCGCTGTACGGCTCCCGTATCGGCTACGCGCCGGTCGACCCGGCCGACGCGACCGCACCGGGGCAGTACGACCTCGCGACGCTCCGGACGCTGGTCGGACAGCTACAGAGCAACGCCTGAAGGCAGCCTGCGCCTGTCACATGATTTTCCTCCGGACGGTAATCCTTCGGAAGATATAGGAGTATGCGAGACGGATTCGCGGAGTATGACTGACATAGGACGCAAGCGGCCGTTACTGGCCGTAGTGCTTGCGTTCATTTTCCCGGGATTGGGACACTTCTACCTTCGTAAGTGGGGTCGGGGACTGCTGTGGCTCGGGTTCTTGTTCATGCTGTCGGTGGTGTTTGTCGTCACTGGCGCTATCGAGCCCGTCACCCAGCTAAGCCTAGATGCTATCTCGTCGTCGTATCAGTCCAGACCCACGGAAGTAACAATCGGCTCGGTCGTGATTACGACGCTTAACGTCGCCGACGCCTACTGGGTCGCGGTCAACGAAAACCAGACACAGGAGGTCGAAGCCGGCATGAAGTGTCCGAACTGCGGCAAGGAACTCGATGAGGACATCGACTTCTGCCACTGGTGTACGACGCAACTGGAACCGGTCGAGGCAGACCAGCAGTAACCTCGGGCCTGCGGTCAGTCCCGGGCTGAAGCCGGCTTACTTCTCGATGATGCTCTCTTCGATCCGTTCGCCGAAGTGCGTCGCCGTATCCTCGTGGTAGATGAGGATTTCGTCACCGGGTTCGAGGTTCGTGACGGCGGTTCGCCCGTCCTGAGTGTGGACTTTGATCGTCTCGGCGTTCTGGAGCAGCGTCTCGATGCGGTCGCCGTCCGCGGTCTCGGCCTGCACGCGGAACATGGGGCGCTTCTCGATTTTCGCGCGGCCGACGATGGCCTCGCGGGTGCGACCCTTCGCGTCGACGATCTGGACCTCATCACCGGACTGGAGTTCCGAGAGGTACTTCGTCCCGCCGTCGGGGGTTCGGACGTAGGCGTGGACCGCGCCGGCATTGACCCGGAACGGCCGGGAGGCGACGTACGGCGACTCCGCCGTCTCAGCGTGGACGAAGAAGAGGCCGCGCGCCATCGACCCGACGAGCATCCCCTCGTCGTGTTCCATCAGGCTGCCCGTGTCGATACAGACGCGGTCGGCGGAGCCAGTCTGCTCGATGGCGGTGACCTCGGCGTACTCCAGATCGAGTGACTCCCGGCCCATCTCGTCGCGGACCTCGACGGTCTTGCGTATCTCGTCGACGTCGTCCGTGTCCAGCAGGACGCCGTCGGCCCCCAACTCCAGCGTCTCGTAGGCCGTTCGGGCGTCCTCGGCGGTCCGGACGCCGGCGATAAGGTCGGTCTCCTCGCCGACGCGGGCGATAAGGTTCTCCAGCGGGATTATCTGCCAGTTCTCGCCGATAACGATAGTGAAATCGGCTTCAGCGGCGACCGCTTCGGCGAAGGCCTCGTAGTCCTCATCGAAGATGCGGACGTAGCCGCCATCGGGAGCGGCCCCGTTCTGCCGGAGCGTCGAAAGATCCGCTGAGCCGGAGAAATCGGACGGAAGGTCAACCGTGCCGTCGCCCTCACCGTCTTTGCCGACGATGGTTGCATCGGCCTCTGAGTCCGCTGCCTCGGCCTCCATCACGTGGACGTCGCCGTTGGTGAACGCGGCGATGTTTATCTCCCCGAGTTCCGAGACGCGGTCGACGTCTTCCTCGTCGACCAGTACCCAGTCGACGCCGGCCTCGATACCGGCGGTTATCCGGCGTTTCCGTGTCTCCCAGTCGCCGACTTCGCTGTCGGCTTTGAGCCAGACGCTTCGAGTCATACGCCCACGTCCGCAACGGCGGGGCTTGAACGTGGCGGAACCCGGGTCGGACTGTCGGATAGCAGACAGTCCAGCGGGAGTCGTGATCTGTCGCTGCCGAGGACGAGAACCGTTGGATTTCCTGTAATTCGAGACTGCGCAATTCGGCCGTTATTATTTACTGTATCTAGTTATCGTAATCAAATGTTGGCCAGCAGACTTATCAATGAGCTTGACCAATCATGTGATCACAGAATACTTTCCTGCTACAGATGGTGACTAACCACGTCTATACAGTTGCCGGGGCGAAAGGCGGGGTCGGAAAAACGACATCCAGCATCAACCTCGGGACGCTGCTGGCAACAGCTGGATACTCGACTGTCGTCGTGGAGATGGACCTCCCGATGGCGAACCTCGTCGATTTTCTCGATGTAGACATTGACACCGACGAAGACGCGACGCTGCATGACGTACTCGCCGGCGACGCGTCAGTAACGGATGCGATGTACGAAACCGACACAAACCTCACAATCGTTCCGAGCGGGACCACGCTCGACGGGTACGTTGACACCGACCTCGACCGGCTTCCCGATATCGTCGAAACCCTCCGGTGGCACCACGATGTCGTTCTGTTAGACACGCCAGCGGGCGTGAGTGAGGAGACGATTCGGCCGCTCCAGCTCGCCGACGAGGTTCTGCTTGTTTCGACACCGCGGGTGGCGTCGATCCGGAACGTTTCGAACACGAAAGAGCTCGCCGAGCGGGTCGACGCGCCAGTCCGGGGCCTCATCCTCACGAAGTCCGGGACGGGCGCGTCACCGGGTGCCGACGAGATATCGGAGTTCCTCAACGTCGAACTGCTCGGTCACGTTCCGGAGGACGACGCCGTCCCGCACTCACAAGACGGCGGCGTCCCTGTCGTTCAAAACGCACCCAGCAGCGGCGCCGCAATCGCTTATAAACGGATCTCGAAACAGCTTGTCGAAGCAGAAAAGGCGTCAACTGAGTCCACAGCGGACACACCCACTCAATCGGACTCACCCATCCCGGACGACACAGTGTCAGCATCCCGTCGAACGGACCACCAGACACAGCCGCATACAGCCGAGTCCGTCGGCACAACGGACGGTGGCCGGAAAATTCACCACTCGGATGGGAGCGCTGACGATAGCGACCTGATCGGCCCATCGCCGGCCAGTCAGGAAGCCGGAGCTGATCGGCCGGCGGATGACACAGCGGAATCAGCTGGCTCCGCGAGAACGCCTGTCTCAGAGCGCCAGCCACCGGGATCAGAGGAGAACGCTGAAGCCCCGTCGATAATTGACGGCACTGATCTGGTAGACACCGATTCAGGACTGGGTGACGGAGCAGCTGAAAATGCCCACATGCCGGACGCGGCCGCTGGGACATCGCAATCCGCTGGCAACGATTTGGGCCAAGATACCGGCGCATCACAGCACGAGACTGAGCCGGCCACCGGCTCGCCGTCAGACTCCACGCGCGAAAGTGATTCGGAGGCCACCAACGATGGGGATGATGCTGACGGTCTCGGCGCGCGAATGCGGGCGTTGTTTGGCCTCTAAGCTTCGACGGCCAGTCCGGCCTCGCGGAGCGCCTCTTCGGTGGTGGCGTCGTCGTGGACGACAGCGGAGACGGCGCGGGCGATCTTCTCCGGTTCGTCGTGCTGGAAAATAGAGCGGCCCATCGAGACGCCGGAGGCCCCGGCGTCCATCGTTCCTCGGACCATGCGAACGGTGTCTTCGTCAGTCCCCTTCGAGCCGCCGGCGATGACCACCGGCAGCGACGTGGACTCGACGACGTGCTGGAAGGTTTCCGCGGAGCCGGTGTAGCCCGTCTTGACGATGTCCGCGCCGAGTTCCTCGGCCAGCCGGACGGCGTGGCCGACGGATTGGTTGTAGTCCTCGTTCTCGGCGTCGATGTCGGGGCCGCGGGCGTAGGCCATCGCCAGCACCGGCAGGCCGTACTGGCTGGCTTCGGTCGTCAGTTCGGAGAGCTCTTCGATCTGTTCGGGTTCGTACTGGCTGCCGACGTTGATATGGAACGAGACGGCGTCGGCCCCGGCGCGGATGGCGTCCTGAACAGTGCCGGTGGTTCGCTTATCCTGCTCGTCCGGCCCGATAGTGGTAGAGCCGTTGAGATGCGTGATGTAGCCCGCGTCGTTCTTGTTCGGATGGACGCGCCCGGCGATACCCCGCTGGGTGAGGACGGCGTCCGCGCCCCCGCTGGTGACCGCGTCGATGGTGGATTCGATGTCTTTGAGGCCCTTTACAGCCCCCATTGTGATGCCGTGGTCCATCGGGATGATGACGTATGTGTCGTCTGTCCCGATGCGTTCGAGTCGTGCGCGTTTTCCTGCAGTCATGTTATGAGACAGTGTGGCAAGTACGATTATGTGCGTTCCGGTTGCGGTCGTTCTGACGCTCCCCGGAGCGCACCCTCCTTGAGTTCGCGAGCCTTCGCTTCGAGCCGGTCGGCCACCTCCTCGATGGAATCGCCGTTCTCGTGGCCCTCGGCGACGATATCGACCAGCGCGGAGCCGACGATAATACCGTCAGCGCCGGCAGAGACGATGCGCTCGGCGTGGTCACCGGTTTTGATGCCGAACCCGACAGCCTTGGGAACGTCCCAGTCGGAGAGTCGGGCCAGCGATTCCTCAGTGGCGTCGTCCACGTCCTCGCGCGCGCCGGTGACGCCCAGACGCGCCTGAACGTAGACGTAGCCCGACACCTGTTCGAGCATCCGTTCGAGCCGGTCGCCTTTCGTCGTCGGCGCGACGATGAACACCAGGTCGAGACCGAACTCGTCACAGGCCCGACGCAGCGGGGCGGCTTCCTCGGCGGGGAGGTCCGGGACGACAAGCCCCTCGATGCCGACCGCGGCGGCTTTCTCGACGAACGGACGCGGCCCCTCACCCGCACCGTATTGATAGATCAGGTTGTAGTAGGTCATACACACCAGCGGCACGTCCACGTCGAGGTCCGTGACGAACTCGAAGAAGCGGTCGGGCGTCATCCCGGCTTCGAGCGAGCGAACGATGGCGTTCTGGATGGTCTTACCCTCCGCGATGGGCTCGGAGAACGGCAGGCCGAGTTCGATCACATCGGCCCCGCCGCGGGCCAGCGCCTCGACGTACTCCAGAGAGGCCTCATAGTTCGGGTCGCCGGCGGCGAGGTACGGGACGAAGGCGGATTCGTCGGCGAAAGCGCGTTCGAGCCCCATCAGAGGCCACCCCCGCCGACGCGCTCGAAGATAGACATGTCGGGCGCGATGTCGAGGTCGCGCTTGCTGGTCTCCTCGATGACCGTTTCGAGGTCCTTGTCGCCGCGGCCGGAGACGTTGACGACGACGGTGTCGCCGACCTCGTCGTGGTGCTCTTCCAGATACCCGAAGGCGTGGGCCGTCTCAAGCGCCGGGATGATACCCTCGTCTTGGGAGAGCCGGTGGAACGCCTCTAGCGCGGTGTCGTCGTCGACGTTGACCGGCGTGACTCGGTCCTCGTCGACAAGATGGGCGAGTTCCGGGCCGACGCCGGCGTAGTCCAGCCCCGCGGACACCGAATGCGATTCCATAATCTGGCCGTCCGAATCCTGCAGGAGCTTCGTGCGCGCGCCGTGGAGGACGCCCTCATCGCCGGTCGACAACGTCGCGGAGTTGGGCGCGACGCCTTCCTCCTCGTCGACCTGCAGCGAGGAGCCGCCCGCCTCGACGGCGTAGAGGTCGACACGGCCTCGCGGCTCGTCGCTGCTCGACTGTTCCGGGGAGCGTGGCTCCCCATCATCCTCGACGAAGTGTGCGAACGTCCCCATCGTGTTCGAGCCGCCGCCGGCACACGCGATGACGGAATCAGGAAGGCTCCCGGTCTTCTCGATTGTCTGCTCGCGGGCCTCCTCGGAGATGACCGCCTGGAAGTCCCGGACCATCTTCGGGAACGGGTGCGGGCCGACGACGCTCCCGATGACGTAGTGGGTGTTCTCGACGGTGGTCGCCCAGTCACGCATCGTCTCGGAAATGGCTTCCTTCAGCGTACCGCGGCCGACCGTCACGGGATTGACCTCGGAGCCGTTGATGCGCATCCGGAACACGTTGGGTCGCTGGCGCGCGATGTCGGTCTCGCCCATGTAAATCTCACAGGGCATGTCGAGATGGGCCGCCGCCATCGCCGTCGCCGTGCCGTGCTGGCCGGCCCCGGTCTCGGCGATGATGCGCTCCTTGCCCATGTACTTCGCCAGCAGTACCTGCCCGAGCGCGTTGTTGAGCTTGTGGGCCCCGCCATGCAGCAGGTCCTCGCGCTTGAGATACACATCCGTGTCGTAGCGGGCCGAGAGCTGCTCGGCGTACTGGAGCGGCGTCGGTCGGCCGCCGAAGTCGGCCAGCCGCTCCCGGAACTCGTCCATGAAGCCGTCCTCGTTTTCGAGCACGTACCGCTGGTAGGCGTCGGTCAGCTCTTCGATAGCTGGCATCAGTGCCTCGGGCACGTACTGTCCACCGTACTCGCCGAATTTGGGGTCGTGTGCGTCGTCAGTGCTCATGTGTCTGTAGTCGTCTCAACCGCATCGGTTTCCGCGTGTGTCAGTCGCCGCGTGTTCGCTTCCACGTCCGTTGCCGCGCCGTGGTCCATGATGGCCGAGCCGATCAGCAGGGCGTCCGCACCGGCGTCGCGCATCCGCAAGACATCGTCTGCTGTCTGTATGCCACTTTCAGCAATGAGTGTGACGCCCTCGGGCACGTCGGGCGCGACGCCTTCGAACGTTCCGAGGTCAACCGCTAACTCGCCGAGGTCGCGGTTGTTGACGCCGATGATCTCCGCGCCTGCGTCGAGTGCTGTCTCGACCTCAGCAGCCGTGTGGGTCTCCACAAGGACCTGAAAGCCGCGCTCGCGCGCAGCCGTGAGAAGGTCTGTGAGGTCGTCCGTTCCGTCAGCTTCGAGAAAACGGACGATGAGGAGGATAACGTCGGCCTCGACGACATCTAGCTGTTCCTCGTGGAGGATGAAGTCCTTCCGCAGAACAGGCACGTCGACGGCCTCGCGAACCGCTTCGAGCGTCGCCGCTGACCCGCCGAAATGCTCCGGTTCGGTCAGGACAGACAGCGCCGCCGCGCCGCCCTCGACCATCTGTCGGGCGAGGTCGACCGGGTCGTCAGCCCGTTCGCCCTCGGCGGTCGGGCTCGTGGGCTTGATTTCGGCGACGACCGGCGTCCGCCCGGCGTCTACCGCCGCGTCGAAGGCGTCCGGCAGCGATCGGGGCGTCACCGAAACACGGTCACCGCCGCCACCGCGTTCCCGCGCCGCGTCGAGAATCGACTGAACCGCTGGTGCTATCTCCTCACTGTCGTCCATTACTGAACACTAACGTACAGAAGTGTACATAAGAGTTGCCCTATTATCTCGGGGAACAGGACACGACCGATACCCTCCGTTGTCAAACATTCCACAGTTCTATACTTCTCCACGTTACATGTTCACGTATGTCGTTTCAAACCGTCATTCGGCCGGCCGAGTCGGTGGATATCGCGGACATCCGCCGGGTCGCCAAGGCGACATGGCATACCGTGTACGATGACATCCTTGGGGCAGAGACAGTGGAAGCGCATCTGAAAGAGGGGTACGCGCCGCCGCTATTGGAGCAGATGATCGAACTCGAAGAGGTCGGCCTGTTCGTTTCGATGGCCGACGATGACGTGGTGGCGTACATGAGTTGTGGGATGACGGACGCGGCCGGCTTCGGCGACCTCGACATATACGTCCACCCGGACTACTGGGGGGAAGGCATTGGGACGGAGTTACTCTACCGCGGCGAGCAGCACCTACACGACCTCTCCGTGCGGAAAATCCGCGACGAGGTGCTGGCCGAAAACGAGATCGGTAACGGGTTTTACCGGTCCCACTTCGAGAAGGTCGACGAGCGGACGACCGAGGTCGGCGGAGACGGACACCCAGTCAACGTATATGAGCGGCGACTGTAGGCGGGTAAGACGGGTATCCGTTCCCAGTGCGTGTGTGACTCACACGCTCTCGTAGCTCGTGTAACAGCGTTTAAGCCGCTGAAACCGCTTCATCGGTGCAATGAGCTACAAGATCGGACTCGTCGGCAAACCCTCTGTCGGCAAGTCCACGTTTTTCAATGCGGCGACGATGAACGACGTGCCCGAGGGCGCGTATCCGTTCACGACAATCGACCCCTCGATGGGCGAGGCGTACGTCCGCGTCGACTGTGCGGCTCCGGAGTTCGACCACACCTGTACGCCCAACCACGGCTACTGCACGGACGGCGTCCGGTTCGTCCCGACGAAACTCGTCGACGTGGCCGGCCTCGTCCCCGGCGCACACGAAGGGAAGGGGCTGGGGAACCAGTTCCTCACGGACCTCAACGAGGCCGACGTGCTCGTCCACGTCGTCGATTTCACCGGCGAGACGGACCTCGAAGGAGAACCCACCGAGGACCACGACCCGCGCGAGGACATCGACTTCCTCGAAGACGAACTGGATATGTGGTATCTCGATGTTCTGGAGAAGGGCATCGAGCGCTACCGTTCCGGGTACCACGGTGAGGACAAGGCTATCGAGGACGACCTCGCCGAGCAGATGTCGGCGTTCAAGATCAACGCCGACGAAATCAAGCAGGTCGTGCTGGCTCTGGATCTGGAACTGGACCCCGACACATGGGACGACGAGGACAGAGAGGCACTCGCTCGGGAAATCCGCATCCGGACCAAGCCGATGCTCATCGCGGCGAACAAGATGGACACCCCAGCGGCGCAAGAAAACTGGGAGCCAATCACCGAGGACCCAGAGTACGAACATCTCACGTTCGTCCCCGTCTCGGCCCACGCCGAGAAGGCGCTGAAAAACGGCAACGAGCAGGGTGTGCTCGACTATCGGCCGGGCGACGAGGACTTCACCGTGACGGCTGACCTGCCCGAGGAGAAGGCTGCGGGGCTGGAACAGATACGGGACTTCGTGACGGCGTTCGGCGGCACGGGCGTCCAGCAGGCCCTCGAAACCGCACTGTTCGAAGAACTGGGCGCTATCGCGGTGTTCCCCGGCGCTCGCAAGCCCCAAGAGGACGGGACCTTCCTGCAGGACTGTTTCGTCCTCCCCGACGGGTCGACCGCAGAGGACTTCGCGTATTTCCTGCACACCGACATCGGCGACGGATTCCTCCACGCCCACGACGTGCGAACCGAGCGGCAGATCGGTGCTGACACCGAACTCGACCACCGCGACGTGGTCGAGATTACGACAACGAACTGACACTGAGAGATTCACCGCTGATACTCCGAGGGTGCGGTTTTTGATAGACCGAGGTAAACGAGTCATATGCACCCCGAAAGGCCCAGTTCCGTCGTTTGTTTGCTACCGGTGTCGAGGTGGCACCGATGACAACGGCAGATGATTCGACGGATCCGCTTGGCCGACTCATGCTTGCGGTCGGCACTGTCCCGATGACAATTGAGCCGTACTTGCCAACGCCGCTCCGTCGGACATTCAGCGCTCGCGTCTTTTTGCTTGCGGCAATGTCGATTGTGGGCGCACCGGCGCTGGCTATCGTGCTGTTTTCCTCCGTGACAGCTGCCGCGGTGTTCATCGGGTTTGTCGTCGCCGTGACCGGTTTTCTGGGCTACTGTGAAATGTACCGCGCGATAATCGAGATCAACCGAAAGGCGACAGCAGTCGACAACGGCCAGTACGACATCGACTTCGGCGCCGACCGGATCGACGAGGTCGGGGACACGTACGCGAAACTCGAACGGGCCGCGGCCTCGCTCGGCCAGAACATCCGGGAGGCAACCGAAGCGCAAGAACGCGCCGAAGAAGCGCGCGAAGCAGCCGAAGAGGCCCGTGAAACCGCAGAGGGTGAGCGAAGTGAGATGGAGGCGCTGAGCAGCCACCTCGAACTGAAAGCGACACAGTACCGCACAGCGCTCGACAACGCAGCCAGCGGCGACCTGACCGCCCGTGTCGACACCGACAGCATGAGCGATGCGATGACCGCCGTCGGAACCGCGATTAACGAGACGCTTGCTGCCCTAGGGACCGCCATCAGCAGCGGCCAGTCGACCTCGACACGTATCGCCACTGGAAGTGAAACCGTGTTGACCGACGGCCAGCAGGTCCGTGACGAGACAGAGTCCGTGGCCGACACTGCATCCGACATCGCCGACGGGGCAGCAACGCAGCGCCAGCAGCTAGATGACGCGACGAGCGAACTCAGTGACCTCTCAGCTACCGTCGAGGAAATGGCGTCGTCCGTGGCCGAGATCGCAGAGCAGAGCAACACTGCCGCGGACCTCGGCCGAGACGCCCAGCGATCCTCCTCGGAAGCCCAGAGCGCCGTCGATGAAATCCGACACTACTCGACGAGCGCCGCGAGCGAGGTCCAGCAACTGGACGATATCGCCGAGGACATGGCCGAAATCGTCGAAGTCATCGACGGCATCGCCGAGGAGACGAACATGCTCGCCCTGAACGCTTCCATCGAAGCTGCCCGTGCCGGCCAAGCGGGGTCGGGCTTTGCCGTCGTCGCGGACGAAATCAAACAGCTCGCAACCGAAACGCAGGCAGCCACCGCCGACGTGGAGGGTCTCATCGGATCGTTGCGGTCTCAGGTCGGTACGTCCGTCGACGCCATGGAGACGATGGAAGACGCTGTCGACCGCGGCAGCAATACTATCTCCGAGACCATTACCACGCTTGAGGACGTGGTCGACGCCACTGTCGATGTCAACGGTGGGATTCAGGAGATCGACCGGGCGACCGACCAGCAGGCGACGAGCGCACAGGAAGTCGTGCGGATAATCGACGACATCAACGACATCGCCGGGGAGACCGCAGCCGACGCCCGTGAAATGGCTACGACGGTCGACCAGCAGGGCCAGACCGTTGCCGGGATGGTCGACTCTGTGGAGCAGTTCGCTGACGACGCCGACACGCTCAACGATGAACTCTCACAGTTCGAGACCACCGGGACCGACGGCGTGGACACGCCAGCCGGCTCCGGCTCTGCGATGAGCGACTGAGACGCGTCGGGTAGCGGTATCCCACACTGTCGGCTGACGGGCGTACGGCTACAGGAAGAGGTGAGCAAGCAACACGATGATGGCGACTTTCTTGACCAGAATCACACCGATAATCAGTTGCGTCGTCGACAGCCCCCGGACGCGCTCGATGCCTCGCCGGAGGAACGCGGGCGACTGGGCGAGTTCACGCACCAGCAACCGGGCCTCCGCGCGGAACGTCTCGACCGCCGACCCCTCGCCGTCGATGTAGGCGGCTTCCGGCCGCGGCAGCCACTGTGAGCCGGTGTATTCGAGTTCGACCAGCGAGCCTTCTAGGTGGCTGGCCTGCTCGAACTGCAGGCCGTTCGCTTCACAGAGCCGCTCGACCTTGGCGATGTCGCGGTCGCTGTCAAGGTCGTAGCGCCGCTGTATCGCATCGGTCGCCCAGTCGAACTGGAACTGACAGACGAGTTCGCTCTCGCCGACCCACACGTCGATGAGTTCGGCCAGTTCGACCGTGCCGACCGTTTCCTTTCGCTTCCGGTGGAGGTGCTCGTACTCGGCGAGGGACTCCCTCGAAGCCGTCACCTTGGACTCCGTCTCGGGCATACCTTCTCGGTATTGGTGTTCGGGTGACGACACTATACGTTTTCTCCCGTGAGACCAGTCGGGACTCCGTCCGAGTCGGAACGAGGGCCGGCCACCGACACAGTCAGATATCGACCGGACAGCCGTTGATCTCGCCGCCGCGCATCCCTTCGGCGAGCCAGTAGACGGACAGAGTCAACACCACGAGTGCCAGCAGTGCGAACTCCAGCCCATCCAGCGGCAGAAACAGCAGCGAGGTCGAGATACCGAGCAGCGACAGCAGCCCCAGCAGAACCGCCGACCCACAGGCCGCACAGCCCGCACCGAGTGTTCCGAGGATGACCCCCGCAGCGCCAGCGCCGCCCTGCTGGAGGTCGAGGCCGTGCTCGCGGAAGTGGTAGGTCACCAGCCCGATGTCGACGCCGGTGAAGACAGCAACGACAATCAGCAGGACCCCCTGTGCGGGGTTGAACGACGTGCCGATGAACGGGTACAGTTCGGCGAGCACGCGCAGTCGGCTGGCAATCGGGAGCGACCCCCCGACCACGAGATCAAGCACCAGCGGGACGTTCAGCGAGACGACGAACACCGTCAGCGAGACGACGGCGGCGATTGCGGCAACCGCCGCGTAGAACGGCAGCGTGAGCACCAGCCTGACCGTCCGGCCCATGAGCCGCCAGTCCCCGCGCGTCGTCGGCAGACGGAGCCCCCGTGCGGTGCTCATCCGTCGCGCTCTCCCAGTGCCTCCGAGATGAGGTCGTAACTGACGCTCCCGTTGACCTTCGTCACGAACTCACCGTCTTCGAACAGCAGAATAATCGGTGTCGTCTCACCCAGTCCAGCGTTCTCGGCCGCCTGAATATCCGCCTGAACAGCGTCGTCGTGTGCCCGCTCCCGCGCGTCGCTCGCGACCGCCTCGCCGTCTACCGCCGTTTCCTCGGTGAGAAACGTCGCTGTTCGCTCTAGAACGTTGTCCGAGTCGAACGACGACTGTTCGGCGAAGTAGTGGTCGAACAGCGCCCAATAGGCCTCGCTGTCGCGGGCGAACGTCGACTCCAGCGCCTGCGTCGCCGGCTCACCCCACGGGTAGATGACAGGATACGTTCGGACGACGTACGCGCCCTTGCCCGCGTCCACGATGTTCTCCCGGATATCCGGTAGCGTGTTCTCGTGGAAGCGGCGACATGTGGGACAGGAAGGGTCTTCGAACGCCAGAATGACGTGGCCGCCCAGTTCGCCACGGCGGGGCTGGGCTTCGAGGTCGGCGGCCGCCGGGTGACTATCGACGGATTCAGCGCGGTCCGCCTCGCTACTGCACCCCGCTACTGCGCCGACGACACCCACCCCGGAAAGTGTGAGAAAGCGTCGTCTGTTCATAGATGACTGGTTGGCCCGCGTTGGTTTAGCGTTTGTTCTACTGTGTGGCCCCGATGAGTAACCGTCTTGTCGCCGGCGGCAGTAGCATCTGCCGGCCGATGACGACGACTCACGGGGCCGAACCGGGGTGACTCCCCGTTGGTGACGAGCCCTATGAGTGCCGAGGCTTTCCCCAACTGCTAGCTGTAGCTGACGACGGTTCGCCGAGTGTGTTCCAACATCTCAATTTCAACTGACATGAACAGTATTTAGCACGTCAGTCATTGTGATGCCACCTCTGTAGAGAGGCCCTCTGTGGACACTGCCGATAGCTAGACTCTAAATTGTACACGGTTGTACTGTTCTAGTATCACTGTTGATACTCTCGGCAACGGCTTTTTGACTCTCATTAGCTACAGGTTGAGCAATGGTAGATGAAAGACGGCAGCCGTGGACCGGAAGCCGGCGACGGTTGCTCGGAATGCTCGCGACTGGTGGAACCGCCACACTGGTTGGTTGTTCGAGCGGCGGAGACACAGAATCAAGTACAGCCGAAAGTGGAGCCGGAGCGGCCGGATCAACCGACGGCTCTCTGTCAGTTGTTGTCAGTTCGAAAGGCTACACGGAACAGTTGAATCTCGGGTACATCGCCTACGAATTGCTCGCCAACAACACGAGCGCGAGTCTCGTGGATGAAACTGGCTTCGGAGGGAACGCGGCACACGCCGAAGCGTATCGGGCCGGCGACATCCACGCGTACTACGATTACATGGGGTCGCTGTGGGCTGCGCACCCACCCCGTCACGACGAAGCCAACTTCGAGACACCCGACGAACAGTACGAGGCGTTAAAGTCCGAGATGGAATCAGAACACCCAATTCGGATTCTCGACCGCGCAGACTGGCAGAACACGTGGGCCGTATTTATCCGCGAGGACGCTATCGAAGGAACCGGTATCGAGACAATCAGCGACCTCGCCGGCTACGTCAACGACGGGAACTACGATATCCGCCCGGCATTTGGCGACGGGTTCAGGACTCGCAGTGACGGGTTCGATGCCTTGCTGGACTACTACGGGTTTGACTCCGAGCACGTGGAACGCTGGGAGGCCGAACAGGAGTTCATCGAGGCGGCGTCGGCGCAGGCAGCTGGTACGGCCGTCGACGAAGGGTATGCTGACCTCAGCTTTGGGTACAGCACCAGCGCGTGGCTCACGACTGTCGAAGACATCGTGTACCTCGATGACGACCGGAACTTCTGGCCGTTTTTCCACCCGGTCGGTGTTGTTCACGAGGACGTCGCAACGGACGCCGTGGTGTCGGCGCTGAACAAGATGCCGGACGTCATTCCTGACGCGAAGACGATGCAAGAGCTGAACAGCCATGCAACCGAGGTCGGCAGCCAGCAGGCGGTTGTTGACCACCTCAAGGCCAACGGCTTCATCTGAATCAGTATGGACGAATCTACAGCACACGCAGACGGCGGTGGCGACGAGTCATCAGATGCACCAGCGTCAGCGGCCTCGGAGACGACAGTACTGGACCGGGCGAAAGCCATTGCGCTACTGCCAGTTCGGTCGTACCTCGTCAAGTTCGCCGTGGCGTTGCTCGTGATTGTTGTACTCATCGCGGCCGGCGGGTTCTGGGTACAAGGGAACGCAACTGCCACACTCGAAGACGACACAGCACAACAGCTCGTACAGGAGGTCAACGCCGAAGCCGGCCTGTTGAACGAGTGGGTTGAGCGCAACGAGCGGCCGGTGCTGGTCGCGTCGAACAATCCGCTACTCGGTTTCAACGCGACCCGCGGAGACCAGCAAGCCTACGTGGAAACACTCGCCGCGGATGAGCTACAGTCCGACCGCGTCGCTGCCGTCCATCTCGCAGATCCCACAGTCGGCACAGCAGGGGAGGCAAGGATTGTGGCGAGTACTGACGACACGCTCCGCGGAACGCGCGTCACATCGGACACCCATCCGTGGGTGGACCGGACTCGGTCTATCGGCCGCGACACAGTAGTCTCGTCGAACCCGTACACGAACGCGAACGACAAACGAGTGGTCAGTTCGATGAGCGTCGCCGCCGACTTCACACACGTACTCGTGGTCGAGTACGACGCTACCGACCTGAGCAAGCAGTTCAGCACTGGTATCGATGGCACGTTCACACAGGTCGTTCGTCCGACGTCGAGTTCGACTGAAGTCCTGTTCTCAGACGCAGGTACCAGTGCTGTCGGGCAGCCGTACATCCCGAACACGTCGCAGTCTGCCATCCCAGAGATTAGCACAGCGACGGAACAGGGCACCTTCACCAGCTCGCCAACAAAGGAAGAACTGCTCGACACCGAGCACGTCGCCGCGTACGCGACTATCCCCGGAACAAACTGGGTCGTTATCAAACACACACCTGCGGCGAATGCGTTCGCACTGAGCGAGCAGATTCGGACTGATATCTTGGCGTTCATTCTGCTCGCGCTCGGTGGTGTTGTCGTCGTCGGTGGAACGATTGGCCGGAACACGGCGACGTCCGTGCAACAGCTCTCTGCGGCCGCCACTGCCATCGAGCAGGGAGAGTACGACGTCAACGTTTCGAGCTCTCGTCGAGACGAAATCGGGCAGTTGTTCACGTCAATCGGGAGTATGCGCGATGCCCTCGTCTCGAAAATCGACGAAGCTGAGGCTGCCCGTGAGCAAGCAACAGACGCCCAGCAAGAAGCGGAGGAAGAGCGTGCCCGCGCCGAGCAGGCAAAGGAAGAGGCTGAGACGCTGGCGGCGGAACTGGAACAGCAAGCAGAGATATACAGCGACGTGATGGAAGCGTGCGCGGACGGCGACCTGACCCGTCGTCTCCCCGAAAGCGAGACCGACAACGAGGCGATGGCGGCTATCGCGTCGTCGTTCAACGATATGCTCGCACAGTGGGAGCGCACTATCGTCGACATTCAGGAGTTCGCGGATACCGTCACAGCCGCCAGCGAGGAGGCTGAAGTCGGGGCGGCTGACGCCGAGCGTGCGAGTGGTGAGGTCAGCGAATCGGTGCAGGAAATCGCGGCTGCCGCCGACGAGCAACGCGATATGCTGGACACGGTCTCGGGAGAGATGACTGACCTTTCGGCAGCCATCGAAGAGGTAGCCGCGTCCGCTGACTCGGTTGCAGAACACTCGAACCAGACCGCCGACGTCGCCCGAGAGGGCGAAGACACGGCCAGAGTCGCGCTCGAAAGTTCGCGCAGGGTACAGGAAGCCATCGACACGACTGTCGAGAACGTCGAACAGTTGGACGAGCAAATGGCGGAAATCAGCACCATCGTCGAGCTGATTGCAGACATCGCCGAGCAGACGAATATGCTCGCGCTGAACGCGAACATCGAAGCTGCACGTGCCGACAAAGACGGCGACGGGTTTGCCGTCGTGGCCGACGAGGTCAAGGAACTCGCCGGGGAAACGCAGGCATCGGCGACCGAAATAGAGCAGCTCATTACCGATGTCCAGTCACAGACGGAGACAACTGTCGACGAGGCCAGAGTAGCTGAGGAATCGATGGAGGCAGGCATCGACGCGGTCGAAGAGGTCATGGCGGCGTTCACAGAAGTATCGGAGTACGCCGACAAAACAGACGCCGGCGTTCAGGGGATCAGCGACACCACTGATGATCAGGCCGCCAGCACTGAAGAGGCGGTGTCGATGACCGAGGAAGTCGCTGACCTCAGTGAATCCACTGCTGATGAGGTACAGAGCGTGTCCGCCGCCGCAGAGGAGCAGGCGGCCTCGATGTCGGAGATTAACGACAGCATCAAATCGCTGAGCGGGCAGGCCGAACAGCTCAAGACGCTCCTCTCGGAGTTTGAGGTCAGTGTCGACGGGGGCGAACACTCCCGGGACCGCTGATCGACAGCCGCGTGAACAGGGCTGGCGCTCGGCGCAGTCCAGTACGCACTTTTCTCTGCCGTTTCGCTACGTGTGTCGACTGCAACGCGGCCCGATACGATCAGTGATCCAGTCGCAGTTCGCGTACGTTGCAGAGACAGCGTAGCTGTTCGTCGAGCAGCTCCGCCCTCGCGGTCGGTTTCGGTGCGTGAGAATCCCCAGTACGCCTTTATTTTGGTCGGCTGAGTAACACACATGAGCGTCATCTGTGAATTCGAGTTGCAGTCCGCAGATATGCCGCTGTGTGCGGTCGCTGCCGAACTAGATACCCAACTGATCGTCGACAGCGTCGTCTCCGGAACGACTGCGGAACCGGCGCTCGTGTTCTCCGCGACGGGTGTCGACCCGGACGCACTCGAATCGGCGTTGCTCGGCGACGAGTCAGTCGTGGAGTTCGTCGCTATGGACTCGGCTATCGTCGAGTCCCGATATCGTGTCGTCCTCGATACGAACTACGTCGAGATGTACACCCAACTCGTCGACCGGCAGACGTATCCGATGGGTGCGCTCGTGACCGAACACGGGTGGAAGGTGAGCACGCAGTTCGCCGACCGAGCAGACCTCGAAGCGTTCCGGGACACCTGTCAGTCACGCAGTGTCACGTTCCGCCCGCACCGGCTCTGCGAGACGGAGCACGGCGGCGACGATTACGGGCTCACCGCGCCACAGCGAGAGGCGCTGCTGGCAGCCCACCGACTGGGGTATTTCACCGTCCCCCGCGGGGCAGATCTGACGGAACTCTCAGCGGAACTCGACGCGACGGCGTCCGCGATCTCAGAGCGCCTCCGCCGTGGGACGGACCAGTTGATCGACCACACGATTGCCAGTTCCGAACAGTGACAGCACACTAGCCAGCGCGCGGCTATTTCGGCGATATCTCTCCCTCTTATAAATTGCTGTACATATGTTGGCAACGGTTAGGGCTGTGACTTGCGTACCACTACATGACGGTGACTCAATATGACTATCCACCAGCACCCACACGTCACTGACCGCGACGCACACTTCGTCGGGGGCGGTATCGCCTCCCTCGCTGGCGCAGCGTTCCTCATCCGGGACGGCAACATGCCCGGCGAGAACATCCATGTCTACGAAAAGCTGGACGTCGTCGGTGGCGCGATGGACGGGGCCGGCGACCCGGACGAGGCGTACCTCATTCGAGGTGGCCGGATGTTCAATTACCCGACGTACGAATGTACGTGGGACCTCTTCGAGTCCATCCCGTCGCTCGAAGACGATTCGCGGTCGGTCAAAGCCGTGATGGACGAGTTCAACGAAGCGAACCCCTCGTACGCGAAAACGCGGCTGATGCACGAGGGCGAACGAATCGACGCGGGCGAGTACGGACTGACGCGCCAGCACCGGCAGTCGATAGCTCGACTGCTCCTCACGCCCGAACCGCGACTCGGTGATACGCGCATCGAGGAGTGGTTCGACGAGTCCTTCCTTGAAACGAACTTCTGGTACGTCTGGGCGACCATCTTCGCGTTCCAGCCGTGGCACAGCGTCGCCGAAGTCCGACGGTACATGTACCGGTTCCTCCACGAGTTCCCGCGCCTGCACACCATGGAGGGCATCGACCGGACGAAGTACAACCAGTACGACTCGATGATCCTCCCGCTCCGGCGCTGGCTCGAAGACAGGGGCGTCAGCTTCGAGCACGGCCACGAAGTGACGGATATGGACATCGTCCCGTCGCGGACGGGGCGCACCGTCGAGCGAATATACTGTGAGACCGACAGCGGCACCGAATCGGTCCCCGTCGAGCCGTCCGACCTCGTGTTCGTGACGAACGGGTCGATGACCGACGGCTCGTCTATCGGCGGGATGGACGAGGCCCCGGAACTGAACGAAACCGGCGCGTCGTGGGAGCTGTGGAAGTCCATCGCCGAGGACAACCCACAGTTCGGCAATCCGTCGGTGTTCGCGGACAACGTCACGGAGACGAAATGGGAGTCGTTCACCGTCACCCTGCACAACACCGAGCTGTTCGACCACATCGTCGACTTCACGAACGAGGAGCCGGGTAACGGGCTCGTCACCTACCTCGGGTCGAACTGGCTGTTGTCGACGGTCGTCGCCGCCCAGCCACACTTCGCGAACCAGCCGGACGACGTGAAGGTGTTCTGGGGCTACGCGCTGTTCCCGGACCGCGAGGGGAACTACGTGGAGAAACCGATGTCCGAGTGTACCGGCCGGGAAATCCTGCAGGAACTGTGCTACCACCTGCAATGCGAGGACCGCCTCCCGGAGCTACTCGACGACGTGACCTGCATCCCGGCGATGATGCCGTTCATCACGGCGCACTTCCAGCCCCGAGAGCCCGGTGACAGGCCAGAGGTCGTACCGGACGGGTCGAACAATCTGGCGTTCCTCGGACAGTACGCCGAACAGCCGCGGGACGTCGTGTTCACTGTCGAGTATTCGGTTCGGTCGGCGATGACTGCCGTCTACGAGATGCTCGACCTCGACCGCGAGGTCCCCTCGGTGACCAAACACTACCGAGGGTGTCATAGAACTCTTCTCACACCGTGATGAGCGTACTTCCCGGATTGTCTCCGCGTTCGTAGTTGGTGATTGCGACGACGAGACGAAGACACAGGGCGAGAAACACCTGTGCTCGGGCGTGGACGCGGCCTCGGGCGTGCGTTCGCCCGAGGCCGCAGTCCTTGACTGATTCGTTGGTTCGTTCGACTCCAGTGCGGCGGTTGTACGTCTCGTCTAAGGTTGATTGCTTCAGCTGAACGTCCTTGCTGTGTTCCTCAATACGGTCTTCGACCCTGTACTCGATGTCTTTCGGATCGTCGGTGTTTCGCGCGTTGTACGGAGCGACTGGCACGACCCCTGCGGCCAGCAGGTGGTCGTGCCAGTCGAGCGTGTCGTAGGCGCTATCGCCAATCATCCATCTCGGCTTGGTGACGGCGAGCGCGTCACGCGTGACGCGCATCGCCGTCTCCTCTGGCGCTTGTTTGCTCTCGGTGAACTCGGCTGCAATTGGGATCTTTTGCCCGGTCGAGACGATCGTACAGCCGTAGCCGTAGTAGTACTCGTCGTCGGTGGGATCGTAGCACTTCGAAGCGTCTTGATCGGCAGGCATCGCTCTCACGTCGGTCGAATCAATGCAGTAGGTCAAGTCGAGCAGGCCGCGCCAGACGGCCTGCTCGACGAGGTGGTCGAAGACCTTGCCAACGACGTGTTCGAGATCGGTGAGAAAGCGATCGACCGCGTCTCTTGACGGCGGTCGATCGAAGCCACAGCTCAGCCAAACTACCGTGTTCTGAAGCTCCCGCTCAACCGGACGAATGCCGTAGATGTCCTTGTAGTAGCAATGGAGGAAGCCACGCATCAGCTCTGGTGGCTCGTGCTCTCGTGTTCGCCCCGTCTCCGCCGGGGCGAACACGTCGAACTCTGCGAGAAACTCGAAGGAGAGATGCTCAAGCAACGCTAACGTCTCCGTCTCCGCGACATTGAAGAACGACTCTACCGAAGGATCATCTTGCAGGGTCGCTGAGTCCATACCACCTCAGCATTCACCCTGCTCTTTGGTGTGGTAACCGTTCTATGACACCCTGACTACCGGAAACCCAGTGTCCTCGCGGACACTGTTCGCGCCGCGTACCGCTGAGAAGCGACGGCGGTACGGGCGAGTGTATTCCAGCATTTTAGTACAGTGACGGAGATGGGTGTGTATGAACGCACCGACGCTCGCCGCCCGGGGGTTGCGATGGTAAATCTCGTACTTTCGGCGGCACAGCTCGTCTTGGCGCTTGGACTCGTTGCACTGAACGGCTTTTTCGTCGCTGCGGAGTTCGCCTTCGTTCGAGTCCGCGGGACCTCTGTCGAACAGCTCGCCGACGAAGGACAGGCCGGCGCAGGCTCGCTTCAGGCAGTGATGGCGGACCTTGACAACTACCTTGCAGTGACCCAGCTCGGCATTACGCTCGCCTCACTGGGGCTGGGGTGGGTCGGTGAGCCCGCCGTCGCAGCGCTTCTGGAACCTGTTCTGGCCCCGGTACTGCCGGAGAGCCTCCTCCACCTCGTCGCGTTTGCGGTCGGGTTCACCATCATCACGTTCCTCCACGTCGTCTTCGGCGAACTCGCACCGAAGACGTTCGCGATTGCCCAGACTGAGCGGCTCTCGCTGTTGCTCGCGCCGCCAATGCAGTTGTTTTACTACCTGTTCTATCCCGGTATCGTCGTGTTCAACGGCTCGGCCAACGCCTTCACGAAGCTGCTGGGTGTCCCACCGGCCTCGGAAACGGACGAGACGCTCGGCGAGCGCGAAATCCGGCGAGTACTGGCCCGGTCCGGTGAAGAGGGGAACATCGACGCGTCCGAAGTCGACATGATAGAGCGCGTGTTCGACCTCGACGATACCAACGTTCGGGAGGTCATGGTCCCGCGGCCAGACGTTGTGAGCGTGCCGGCCGACGCGACGCTGTCGGATATCCGGGCCGTCGTTCTCGACGAGGGGCACACCCGCTATCCGGTGGTCGACGCCGACGACAGCGACCAGATTGTCGGGTTCATCGACGTCAAGGACGTACTGCGGGCCGGCGAGGAAGGAAACGAGAGCGCGACTGCCGGCGACATCGCCCGGGAGATACCGGTCGTCCCAGAGACGACAGCTATCAACGACCTCCTGTTACAGTTCAGGCAGGACCGCCGGCAGATGGCCGCGGTTATCGACGAATGGGGGTCGCTGGAGGGGATTGCGACCATCGAGGACGTGGTCGAGGCCGTCGTCGGTGACCTGCGCGACGAGTTCGATGTCGACGGCCGCGAACACGCCATCCGCAAGCAAAGCGACGGGAGCTACGATGCCGACGGCGGTGTCCCGCTGTCGACAGTCAGTGAAGCGCTCGGTGTCGACCTCGACAGCGACGCGGTCGAAACCATCGGCGGGCTGGTACTGAGTCACCTCGACCGCGCGCCGGAAGTCGGCGACACCGCCGAAGCGGCCGGACACGAGTTCGAGGTGACGAGCGTCGACGGCACCCGTATCTCGACGATCCGAATCAGCGAGAGCGGCGTTGACGACTCGCCGTCGACTGAGTGACCCGGCGTTCATACTGTCAACGGTACTCTGTGGCGGATTCCACTATCCCAGAATAGCGAATCGCTCGAAGTATACAGCGAACAGGCTCAGAAGAACTCGTCCAGATAGACGGATTCGGGCCGGAAAACGTCCGCAAGCGGCTTGCGAACCGAATCATCGAGTATCTCCAGTCCGGCCAGACGGTCAGCGGCGTCGACGCCGTGCGTGCCGACGGCCAGCTGGGAAAGGGTCGCAATGTCGACGGTCACATCGGCTGCCGAGTCGCTGGCCGGAAGCGGATCGACCGTTGCGGTGCCACCGCTCACGGACAGTTCGAACAGGCCGTCGTTGCGGTCGAGCAATGGATCGCTGACCGAGAGCAGACAGTCGAGGTCGCCGTCGGGCCAGTCGAGGCGTTCGAGGTGCCTGACATCGGTGAGCCGCACCATCGGCCCGGCTTCGACGGTACAGTCGACCGCGCCGGGGTCGTCGACGCGGTGGAGGAGGGCAGCGTCGGGTGGCAACTGGAGCGTGACGCGTTGGATCTGTGCGCCGTGGTTCCCGAGGAACGCGAACAGCGCGCGGCGGGCCTCCTCATCGGCGGCCGCGAAGTTCGAAACCGAGAGCGTGTTGTCAGCATCGTCCGCGACGGTGTACACGACGTACCCCCGGAGTTCCCCATCACATTCGTAGCCGTAGCAGTACGGGCTACCGCCGTCGTCCCAGTCAGCGAGCGTCCGCTTGCGCCACCACGCTTCCGAGCGCCGGAGCGAGAGCGCCGTCCCGGCGGCTGCAGCGGTCTCGACCCGACGGAGTCGTTCCCAGCCGTCGGCGTCGAGAGGGACGAACTGTCCGGCAGTATCGTAGTCCGGGAGCGCTGACGGCGGCAGGTCGAAGCGGCGATAGGTGTTCGCCGTGCCCCAGCCCAGCCGCCGGTAGAACGGCGTCGAAAACGGCCAGAGAGTGACGAAGGTGACAGCAGCCTCACGGTACTCGTGCAATGCGTGCCGACAGAGGTCGGCAGCGTACCCCTGTCCGCGGTGTTCGGGCGGCGTCGCGACTGCGCCGAGGCCGCCGACCGTCACCGCTTCGCCGCGAACGGTCGTGTCGTGATAGTAGAGCTTGCAGACCGCCCGGAGGCTGTCGCCGTCGTAGAGGCCTCGCTGGTCGAACAGCGACGGCGGCCAGTCGTCATCCGTCTCCGACAGCACAGGTCCCCGTTCGGGGGCAAACGCGTACTGAAGCATCCGTTGGCAGGCTTCGCGGTCAGTCGTCGGGACAGGGCGCAACTCGGTCATACCGTCCCGAGTGGTCGCCAGCTACAGAAACCTAGTCATCTGCGGGTCGGTGTCACAATCCTTCGCGGGAGTGGGCCGTCACGGCACGTACCAGATACCCCGGTCACGGTCGAGGACCGACCCGACGACGATGTGGGGTAGCGCGACGATACTGATAAACACGCTCCAGAACGCCACCGCGCCGGGGAGCAGGTCGCTCGTGCCAAGCGGGTTCGGGAACGCCCAGTAGACAGCGACGAGGACGCCGAAGGTGGCCAGCGCCCCGACGACGAGGACGACCCAAGCCCGCAGTGCGACGGTCGAGGGCTCCGCACCGCCGAGCAGGTCCCAGCGCTCGTCGCCGACTGGTTCTTGTTCCACGGACGCTGTCCGCGCCACCTGCCGGGCGGAGTACCAGAACGGGAAGTACAGGCCGACAGCGACGAGGACCGGAACGAACGCGAAATAGGCCGCCAGCAGCACCGACTCCCCCGCATCGACGAGCCAAGCGCGGCTGCCGCCACGCACGTATCCCAGCAGGATGTGCGCCGTCAAAGCGAGGCCGTAGGCGGACCCGACGACGAGCCGGGTCGTGTCGAACGAGCCCGCGTACGGCGATAGCGCGCCGGGTTCGACGAGGCCGACCATCAGTGAACTGAACGCGTGGAACGTCTCCGGCCAGAACACGATGGGGACGAGCATCACTGCCCCACCGCGGACGGCTGCCGCCAGCCAGCGCTGGAACCGAGTCTGCAGGTGCTCGGTGCCGCTCGTCGCTTCCAGCACCTGTAGGCCGCCGAGGCCGCCCTTCGCCATGGCAACGGTCAGCGCCAGCGCGAGGCCTGCAACGGGAGCGGCGAGGAACAGGCCGACGAACCCGCCGATGGCCGCCAGATACACCGCGACGTACCGCCAGCGAAATCCGGGACGACGGCGACGGAGGTTCTCGAAGTGCTCGTAGCCGCCATGCGGGAGGTTGAGCGCGACCATCCCGACGAGGTACACGACCATCTGGGCCCGGAGCGGAACCCTGACGCCGACAGCACCGAGGAGACCGAAGGTGACGGCGAGTACCAGCAGGCTCGCCCGCGAAAGCCAGAGCGACGGATGACGGTCGGCGTCCCGGTGGCGGTTCCAGACGGAGCCCAAGCTGATTGTTCGCATACGGCGACGCTAGGGAAAAGCTCAGTATAAACGAAACAAGCGATTCCAGCGAACTGAGAACGGCCCAGTGAATTAATGATGACGGTGTCTGTTGTGAAGTCCTGAGAATCCGAGGAACCCTTTTTCAGGCATAGTCGCTAGCGGTCGATATGCGTGATGGCCTCCCTCGCGACCGGACGGTGACCGTCGTCGGCGGCGGCTTCGGCGGCCTCTCGGCTGCGTGCTACTTGGCCGACGCCGGGGCCGACGTGCGACTGCTCGAACGCCACGACCGCCTCGGCGGCCACGCGGGCGTTCTCGAACGCGACGGCTTCCGGTTCGACACCGGCCCGTCGTGGTACCTGATGCCCGACGTGTTCGAGCGCTTCTTCGACCACTTCGACCGCGAGCCCGCGGACTACTACGAACTGGAGCGGCTGGACCCCCAGTACCGGGTGTTCTGGAAGGACGGCGACCGCGTGACGATGCGGCCAAACCGCGAGAACGCCCGCGAGGTGTTCGAATCCTACGAGGAGGGGGCCGGCGACGCGCTGGCCGACTACCTCGACACCGCCGAGCGCAACTACGACTTGGCGATGGAGCGGGTCGTCTACGAGGGCCGCGAGCGGTTGCGGGACTACGTCGACACTAACCTCCTCCCGCTCGCGCCGCGGGCGCGGCTGTTCGGGTCGATGGACGACTACGTCAGCCGCTACATCGACCACCCGAAGCTCCGGCAGTTGCTCGAATACACGCTGGTGTTTCTCGGCGGCGCTCCTCACAACACGCCGGCGCTGTACAGCATCATGAGCCACGTCGACCTGAACATGAACGTGTTCTACCCGGCGGGCGGCATCGCCGGCGTCGTCGATAGCCTCGGGTCGCTGGCACAGGAACTCGGCGTCGATGTACAGACTGGGACCGAGATCCAGCACATCGCTGGCGAGGCAGGCGCGTTCGAACTGACCACCGAAGACGGCGTCGTCGGCTCCGACATCGTCGTCAGCAACGCCAACCCCGCCTACACCGAACAGAATCTGCTCGACCCGGCCGCGCGCGACCACAACCCCGAGTACTGGGACGACCAAACCTACGCGCCGTCGGCGTTCATGCTGTATCTCGGTGTCGAGGGCGACGTAGACCCGCTGGCCCACCACTCGCTGGTCCTGCCGACAGACTGGGACGGCCACTTCGAGCAGATATTCGACCGCCCGGCGTGGCCTGACGACCCGGCGTACTACCTCTCAGTCACGTCCAAGACCGACGAAACGGTCGCCCCCGATGGCCACCACGCCGTCGTCGTCCTCGTTCCCATTGCGCCGGGGCTGGACGACGGCCCCGAGATTCGCGAGGAGTACCGCGAGTTCGTACTGGACGACCTCGCCGAGCAGACCGGCGTGGACCTCCGTGACCGTACCGTCGTCGAGGAATCGGCGTGTGTCAGCGAGTTCGCCGACCGCTTTGGCGACCCGCAGGGAACGGCGCTCGGGCTGGCCCACACGTTGTTCCAGACCGGGCCTCTCCGCCCCGGCCACCGCGCCGGGCTGGACGGACTCTACTACACCGGGGCCTACACGACGCCCGGCATCGGGATGCCGATGTGTCTCATCAGCGGCGAACACACTGCCCGCGACATCATCGAAGACAGCCCGTTCGAAACGACGCAGGAGCGCCCGGCCTCGACGGCGGACTGAGGCCGTCGCTCTCGGTTGGTCGTGTGGGCAGACTACCCGAGCCACGGTCCGATACAGTCACTCACACACCACGGCCCGGCCTCGAACAGTTTATTATCTCCCTTCAGGTAACGGAGGCATGGAGAAGCTCCGCGAGTCGCTACACGAGGCCCCGATCATCGACAAGGATGGATACTCCTACCTAGTCCACCCGCTCAGCAACGGCGTGCCGATGCTGGAGCCGGAACTCCTCCGCGAGGTCGTCGTCGGCGTGACGCGGGCAGCCGACCTCGACGTGGACAAGATCGTCGCACCGGAAGCGATGGGTATCCACATCGCGACTGCGCTCTCGCTGCAGACGGACATTCCACTCGTAGTCATCCGCAAGCGCTCCTACGGCCTCGACGACGAGGTCCCGCTGCACAAGACCACCGGCTACTCCGAGTCGGAGATGTTCATCAACGACATCGAGGCGGGCGACGACCTGCTCATCGTCGACGACCTGCTCTCGACCGGTGGGACGATGGCCGCGATCTGCGAGGCGCTCGACGACATCGATGCGAACATCTCGGACATCGTCGTCGTCTTCCGGAAACAGGGCGAGTCGGCGCTCGATGACACCGACTACGAGGTGACCAGCCTGCTCGACATCTCGGTCGATCAGGACGGTGTGACCATCCACGATTGAGGCTGGCCGCTGTAACTGATTACGACTGCTCGACAGCGGCGGCCATGTGCTCCCGCGCTTCCTCGGGCGTCATCCCGCGGACGCCACACGCACAGGAGAGCAGTTCGGGGTCAGTCAGATCATCGACCTCCTCGGCGCTTTCCCGTTCGAGCGCGTCTTCGCTGGCGTCGTAGTCGAAGGTCACCCGATACGTGACCTGTGCCACGCCCTCTATCTGGTGGGACTCGTTCGGGTCCGGGTTCGCGATGGCGTCGGCGTGCTCTTCCTGCATCGCCGACTTCCACTGTTCGAGATTCGCCTCGGGGTCCGAATCGTCGGGCATACGCTGGCTGTCGGCGGCGAGACTGAAAAAGCGGGCGTTGCCGAGCCACCCAAACGCGGGTCTCGGAACGCTTTTTTCGCCGGCCATCGCCGGCTTTGCTGTGGTCGACTCCCGATTCGTCTCCGACCGATCTCAGCTCCTGTTGGCCGCCGCGACTGTCGTCGCCGCCGTTGCGACGGCCGGCAGCCTCTATCTCTCGCTTGGTCTCGGACTCACGCCCTGTCGGATCTGCTGGTATCAGCGTATCCTCATGTACCCGCTGGTGGTCGTCCTCGGCGTCGCCGCCGTCGAGGACCGCCCCGGCGTCGTCCGGACGGCGCTCCCGCTTTCCGTGCCGGGAGCCGCTATCGCCGCGTATCACTCTTGGCTGCAGGTGAGCCAGACGACCTGTGGCCTCGGAGCGATTAGCTGTGCACAGGTACAGTATCGGGTGCTCGGTCTGACCGTGCCGAACCTCTCGCTGGTAGCGTTCCTTCTGGTGTCCGGGCTGGTCGTCGCAGCGTCCACGATGCGGTCGTAGGAGTACCGGACAGCCTTCGCCGGGACCGCGCCTCTTTTTCCGCCTGCCCGACGTGCCCCCGATATGGAGTACACCAGACTCGGTTCGACCGGGACAACGGTCTCACAGCTCTGTTTCGGTACGTGGCGCTTCGGCCGGGAGACCGGCGGCGTCGTCGAGACCGACCGCGAGGAAGCCCACGAACTGCTCGACGCTGCGTGGGAACGGGGCATCAACTTCATCGACACCGCTAACGTCTACGGCAACCCCAACGGGACCAGCGAGGAGTACATCGGGGAGTGGCTCGACGACTACGACCGCGAGGACTTCGTCATCGCCTCGAAGGTGTACTTCCCCTTCGACGGCCGCGGCGAGCCCGGTCCCAACGACTCCGGTCTGGGCCGCAAGCACATTCGCGCCCAGATTCAGGGGACGCTCGACCGCCTCGACACGGACTACCTCGACCTCTACTACATCCACCGCTGGGACGAAGAGAGCGACATCGAGGAGACGCTGTCGACGCTTGACGACCTCGTCCGCGCGGGCAAGGTCCACCACCTCGGCGCGTCGACGATGGCCGCCTGGCAGCTGACGAAGGCGCTCTGGAAAAGCGACGTCGAGGACTACGAGCGCTTCGAGGTGACCCAGCCGCTGTTCCACGCCGGCTACCGCGACGACGTGAAGGACTACCTCGATGTGTGTGCCGATCAGGACATGGCCGTCTGTCCGTACTCGCCGCTGGCCGGCGGATTCCTCACGGGCAAGTACGAGCGCACGGACGACGACGACCCGACAGCCTTCGAGGGACCAGCGGGCGCTCGCGGCTCGCTGTCCGACCGTTTCGAGGACTTCTACCTCTCCGAGCGCGGCTGGCACGTCCTCGACGAACTCCGTGCTGTCGCGGACGAACTCGACGCCACGCCCGCGCAGGTCGCACTCCGCTGGCTCATCGAACAGCCGGACCTCACCTGCGTCCCCATCGTCGGCGCTCGTACTGTCGACCAGCTCGACGAGAACGTCGGCGCGACCGACATCTCGCTGTCCGACGACCAGTTCAACCGCATCGTGAGTGCGCGGTACGGCGACGACGGCGAGCGCTGGGGCCACCGGGAATGAGCGTTCGGTAATACGTTAGAGACCGTTATTTATCTCTGCAGGCAGACCTCTAACAGCCAGAAAGCCCCGCGTAGCTGAACTCGGGGGACTCGCTGCGCGCTTCTTCGCTCCCTTCGGTCGCTCATGTAGTGCTTGCGTCGTCCGCCATCGTTCAGCTACCCGCCCCTTTCAGTCCGACCCAACACAGATTGACCAGCCGGCTACGGGTGGGACTTTCTGAATCTTTGCGGTTGTGATCACTCGGAACGTTCCAGAAAAGACCCAAAACTCGTCTACTTACTCCGCTTCGGCGGGGTCGACAACCTCATCAGCGGCCGGATACACACCGACTTGGTCGCAGTGCCCCGCGAGCGGACACGCGTCGGGGTCGTCCAGACAGGCCGGCTTTCTGGCCGAGCAGTACTCTCTGCCGAACTGAATCATCGCGGTATGTCCGAAGCCGCACTTCGCTGCGGGCACGTCGCGCTCCAGAGACTCGCGGACCGTCTCGTGGTCGGCGTCGGCCGGGGCCAGCCCCATCCGGCGGGCGATGCGGTGAACGTGTGTGTCGACGGGGAAGACGCCGCCACGGCCGCCCGCGAACAGCAGGACGCAGTCGGCGGTCTTCGGACCGACGCCGTTCATGTCGAGCAGCGTCGACCGAACTGCCTCGGGGTCGCCGTCTCGGACGAACTCGTCGAAGCCCGCTTCGCCGCCGTACTCCTCGCAGACACGCTGAGCGAGGGCAATGATGCGCTCGGATTTTTGATTGTAGAGCCCGGCCGAGGAGATGGTTTCGGCGAGTTCGGGCTGATCGGCGTCGGCCAGTGCGCGGGCAAGACCGGTCCCGTCGGTATCTCCCTCGCTGTCCACGTCCCCGCCGCTTCCGTACCGCGCCATCAGCTCGTCGTGGGCCGGCTGGCTCGCCTTGTCGGAGGTGTTCTGGCTGAGAATCGTCCGGACCAAGCACTCGAAGGCGTCCCGGCCGCCGTATGTCTTCGTCCAGTACATTTCACCGAGACGGTCGACGATGGCTTCGGCCCGTGTCCCCGCCGTTTCCGGGTCGAACGTTGCCGATTGGCCGCCGCCAGCGGTCCCCCCGCTGATGTTCTCCGCTGGTTCCTCGTCGCTCATAGTCGGTGTCAAGGCTGGCGGACCCAAAACGCCTGTCCCGAAATACCAGCACCAGTGTCGACTCATCGGACACCAGTGGCTGGCAAGAATCAGTGGTTCCAGCGTGGTCCACGGCGAAGGACCTGAAATGGGGCGTCCTTGGGGCGAGACGCCCACGGGACAGACACGAAAAACTCGTGGCGCGCGGCGACGGGCTATGCCCACGGTGGTCGTCGCCGCGAAAGATGGTCGAAGCTGACAGGTCAGTACACGCTCACGTCCAGACTCTCACCTCCCGTCGGGCGGGGTTTGCGCGGACGACAGGGACGGCAGTACCCGACTCGCTACGGCGACAGATGTCCCGCCTCGATGTGGCCTGTTCGTCCGGCATACAATTATTTAGGTAACCCTAAAACACAAAAAGGCATCGGTTTTTAGGCTATCCAAAAAATAGCGGCGCTACTCTTCGACGATAACGGTGCCGACCATCCCCGCGGCTTCGTGCGGAATACAGACGTAGCCGTGCTCGCCGGCCGTCTCGAACGTGTGGACGTAGCTCTGGCCGGACTGCACAGCCCCGTCTCCGTTCTCCCAGCCCTCGCGTGCGGCCGATTCGCTTTCGAATCCACCGGAGGCCCAGTAGGACGCGTCCTCCGGGATGTCATCTTCGATGGCGGTGACTGAGTGGGCTTCGCCGCCGACGTGTTCCCAAGCGACTTTGTCGCCGACGCTGACGGTGAGTTCCTCGGGCGCGAACGCCACTGCCTCCATGTCGACGACGTGGTCCGCGTCGTCGGGAACGCCCTCGACAACGTTCGGGCCACCCGAAAGCGACGATTCGGTCTCCTCGGACGCCTCGCCGCCGTCGCCCGCGGACCCGCTTGGAGCGTTGTCGACAGCGCCGACGACGGCGAACTGCGCGGTTCGCGTCGCGTCCGCAAACACCGTCGGGTCCGCGTCCCCGCCCGTGAGCCCCTGCGAGTAGTCGTTCAGCGCGGCCTCGAAGTTCTCGTAGGCGTCGTGGTCCGCTTCCTCCAGCATCTCGTGAACTTTCGCCCCCTCGAACGTCGCGAAGACATCCTGAATGACTGCCGCCGCGGCCTCCCCGTTGCCGCCAGCACTCCCGGCGATGGCGTACGCTGCCGCGATGGCCTCGGCGTTGAACGCCGTTGCCGCGGCGGTGACGTCGCCGCCGTCCTCAGCGGCGGAGCGAACATCCGCAAGCGTCGCCTCGAAGCTCTCGTAGGTGTCCTCGTCGGCTTCTTCCAGTGCCTCGTGGAAGCCCGCCGCACCGCTCTCGAAGTGAGCGAAGGTGTCCTGAATGACGGTCGCCGCGCGGTCGGTCTCCGACAGCGCTGCGAGTCCAGCCGCGTCGAAGGCCCGACCGATCATGTAGTCCGCCTCCGCGCCGCTGGCGACGGCCGTCGACAGCGCCCCTTCGAAGTCAAGCAGCGCCTGCTGGACTCCGTCGTGGTGGGTCGCCACGGCCGCACTGTCGTCGTTCTCGTAGGCCGACTGGAGCGATGTGAGGTGTTCCTCCTCGAAGCGGTGGTAGAGGTCTTCGCTCTCGTGCTCCATCGTCTCGTGGAAGCCGAGTTCGTTCTCCTCGAAGCGGGCGAAGACGTCCGAGACAATCGTTGCCGCGCTGTCTGCGTCGCCGAGGCGATACAGTTCGCGGGCGTCCGCGATGCGGGCACGGAAGAACGCCGACTCCAGCGCAGCGCGGGCGTCCTCACCGCCGACCAGCGCTTCGATACCCGTCACGAGGTTCGTATCGACCGTTTCGATGGCGCTGTCGATGCCGTCCGCGTTGCCGTTCTCAATAGCACCGGAGAGGTCCTCCAGCCCGCCCTCGAACGCTTCGTAGGCCTCGCCGTCGGCCTCCTCCAGCGCGTCGTGTGCGTTTGCTCCCTCGAAGTGAGCGAAGACGTTCTCGACGGCCGTCGACGCTGCAGCCGCCGCGTCGTTGGCAGCGAGCCAGTCCGCATCGGCGACGCGGGCACGGTAACTGTTCAGCGTGACCGTGTGCGCGTACGCCTGTCCGGGACCGCCAGCGGAGGCGAGTGCGGCTGCGTCCCAACCGCGGGCCTGCATTGTCGAGAGGTGGCCCGCACCGGCGACTACCTCCTCGGAGATTAGCGCGTACGCACCCGAAACAGTCGCATCGAGCGCGGCGCGAGCCTGTTCGGTGACACTGCTTCCGTCTTCATTGCCCGCAGCGGAGCCGATACCAGACAGTGCGCCTTCGAAGGCCTCGTACGCCTCGCTGTCGGCCGCCTCCAGCCTGTCGTGGACCAGCGCGTCCTCGAACGCGGTCGTCGTCTCTTCCGCGATAGCGGCAGCCCCTTCAAAAGCGCCCAGCGTCGCGGCCATGGCAGCGTTACTCGCTCGGCTGCCCAGCAAGAGCAGGTCCAGCACTCTGGTAGCCTGCTGTCCAGCAGCGGCCTGCTGTGCGGTCTGGAGGTGGCCTGACGCCTCGTCTGCTGCCGAAGCGGCCCCCGACACGTCCCCCTCGGACAGCGACGACTGGACAGCGCCGAGTGCGTCTTCGAACCCCTCGTATGCCGATTCGGACGTGGATTCAAGCTGTTCGTGGGCCCCATACTCACCCGATGCACCTTCGAACCGAGCGAAAATATTCTGTGCGACGGTCGCCCCTGCACCGGGCACACCGGCCCGGCCCAGCGCGACGGCGTCGTACAGCCGCGCCCGGTAGGCGTTCCACTCAGTCGCGACAGCGGTCATCGCTCCGACCGAACCGCCGCTTTCGCCCCCATCGTCGGTTTCTGCAGCCGTTACCTGTTCTGTCGCTGCTTCGGTATCCGCTGACGCCGTGTTCGAGTCGGACGACCCCACCCCGGGACAGCCAGCAAGGAGTCCCGTCGCAGCGATCCCCACCGTCTTCAGCAAATCACGTCTCTGTGGCATACAATCGATTAGGCAGGCCTAAAAGACTTAACAGCACCGATTTTTCGGCGAGCCTAAACTGCCGCGAAATCACACGTCGTCACAGTGACATGGTGACTGTGTCGCCGGCACTGACACCGAACGCCTCGTCGCCGCGACCCCGATTGACCGCGAGTTCGACGTTCCCGTGGCTGCCGACGGTCACGAGTCGCTGGTCCTGATCGACGGCGGCGTAGGCGCGGCGGACTGGAGCATCATGCCCGCTAACGCCGATTGTGTCCCCAAACCGGTCCGCGAGTACCTCACCGGGAATGTTCGTCACAGCGTTCCCGAACTCATCGACGACGAGTATCTCACCGGTCGCTCTGTCGCCCTCGACTGTGGCCGCCGGAAACCGAAGGTCGACGTAGTCGTCGGTCGAGTCAGTTTCGGGCCGTGTTTCGATGTCGTCGACGCCGGTGTCGTGGACGGCCGCCGCGGCTGGCGCAAACACGTCCCGTCCGTGGAACGTCGTACTTGGCGGGTCGTCGTACGCCCAAGTGAACACCTCGAAGGTGTCCGCTGCACCGGTTGCGTTCTCGGCCAGTTCGCGGGCGGCCGGCAGGAGGACGCCGTTGTCGGGACCCACGAGCGCGTGCTCGCCTGCGCGAACCACAAGCGCGTCCCTGTCGGTCCCAACGCCCGGGTCAACGACCACACAGTGGACTGCCGGCGGGAAGTACGGGAGCGTCTGCGTGAGCCAGAAGGCCGCCGCCCTGACATCCTGTCGCGGAAAGTCGTGGGCGATATCCTCGATACGTGCGTCCGTCGCCTGACAGATGACACCCTTCATCGCCGCGGGATACGGAGAGCCGAAGTCTGAACTCAGCGTAATCATCAGTCGTCGAGGTCTTCGAGAGACTTCTCGACCGACTCGTCGGCGGCGGTGTACCGTTCGAGCGAGTCGCTGTCCGAGACGTGCTGGAGCCGCTTGATGCCGTGGATCTCCTCGATGACCTCCACGACAGACGACGGGACGCGGTCGCGCCACGACTCGTCGTCGATCATCCGCTGGCGGATCTCGCTGCCCTCCAGCCGGTCACGGTCGAACATCGGCGACTGGCGAACCTCGATGCCGGCCTCCTCGAACAGGCGGACGACAAGCGGGTTGTTCGAGTAGGCCACGTCGAAGTCCGGACACATACTCTCGACGTGACTCACCCAGACGGCGTTGCGGTTGATGTCCTCAAGGGGCACGACATAGGTCGTCAGGTCGTACTCCGCGACGGCCTTCGTGATCATCATGATCCGCTCACCGGCGGTAAAGGGGTCATGTGTGGTGTGTGAATCGTCGGCGCTTCCGATGCCCAAGACGAGCTCATCGACTTCCTCGGCGATGCGCTCGACCATCGAGTGATGGCCGTTGTGGTAGGGCTGGAAGCGGCCGATGTAGAACCCACGCATATTCCCCAGTGGGTGTGGTGGTTTGATAAACCCGACGACGCGGTACTGCCGGGATACAACCCCGGCCAATTCGGGCGCTGTACTGCGGTTTCAGGGGTGTTGCAACAACCGACACGGGGAGAAAGTATATCAGTCGACAGGCCTTCCGTGAGTATGTTAGCAACGTTTGTATGAGCGACAACACCGACACCGACGCGACTCCCGACCCCGACCGGGAGGCATCCGACGCTGGGGAGGAAGAGGCGTCGACCAACGGGGCCAAACAGGACCCCGACGAACCTGCCTCTGAGCCCTCGGCCGACGAGCCATCCGACCCGCCTGAGGACCGATGGGGCGGCGAGGGAGAAACGTCCGAAACGACACTCGGAAGCGATGTCCAAGTTGACGGCGAGTCCGAACTGGACGGAGACGAGGAGAATCTCCTCGGCGGTCTCGAAATCGATTCGACCGCCGACATCGAAGTACCAGACCGACTCGTCGACCAAGTCATCGGGCAGGACCACGCCCGTGACGTGATCAAGAAGGCGGCCAAGCAGCGCCGCCACGTGATGATGATCGGCTCCCCCGGGACGGGGAAGTCGATGCTGGCGAAGGCGATGTCCCAGTTGCTCCCACGAGAGGAACTGCAGGACGTTCTTGTCTACCACAATCCCGACGACGGCAACGAGCCGAAAGTTCGCACCGTCCCCGGCGGCAAAGGGGAACAGATTGTCGAGGCCCACAAGGAGGAGGCCCGCAAGCGCAACCAGATGCGGACCTTCCTCATGTGGATCATCATCGCCATCGTCATCGGCTACGCCCTGATCCTCGTCCAGCAAGTCCTGCTGGGGATTCTCGCGGCCGGTGTCATCTATCTCGCCTTCCGCTACGGCTCGCGCGGCAGCGACGCGATGATTCCGAACCTGCTGGTCAACAACGCCAACCAGAAGACCGCGCCGTTCGAGGACGCCACGGGCGCTCACGCCGGTGCGCTGCTCGGCGACGTTCGCCACGACCCGTTCCAGTCCGGTGGGATGGAGACGCCATCTCATGACCGCGTCGAACCCGGCGCGATCCACCAGGCAAACAAGGGCGTGCTGTTCGTCGACGAGATCAACACGCTCGATATCCGCAGCCAGCAGAAGCTGATGACGGCTATTCAGGAGGGCGAGTTCTCGATTACGGGCCAGTCCGAGCGCTCCTCGGGCGCGATGGTCCAGACCGAGCCAGTCCCCTGTGACTTCATCATGATCGCGGCGGGGAACCTCGACGCCATGGAGAACATGCACCCCGCGCTGCGCTCCCGTATCAAGGGGTACGGGTACGAGGTGTACATGGACGACACCATCGAGGACGACCCCGAAATGCGACGGAAGTACGCGCGCTTCGTCGCCCAAGAGGTCGAGAACGACGGTCGACTCCCACACTTCACCGAGGAGGCCGTTCAGGAACTCATTCTGGAGGCCCGGCGTCGCGCCGGCCGCAAAGGCCACCTCAGCCTGAAGTTCCGCGACCTCGGTGGGCTGGTCCGCGTCGCCGGCGACATCGCCCGCGCCGAGGACCGTGAGCAGACCGAGCGCGCGGACGTGCTCCAAGCGAAGCGGCGCTCCCGATCCATCGAGCAACAGCTCGCGGACAACTACATCGAGCGCCGCAAAGACTACGAGCTCACCGTCAATCAGGGCGACGTGGTCGGCCGCGTCAACGGCCTCGCAGTCATGGGTGAGGACAGCGGTATCGTCCTCCCCGTCATGGCCGAGGTCAGCCCGTCACAGGGTCCCGGCCAAGTCATCGCTACGGGACAGCTAAAGGAGATGGCCGAAGAGGCCGTCCAGAACGTCTCGGCGATTATCAAGAAGTTCTCCGACGAGGACATCTCCGAGAAGGACGTCCACATCCAGTTCGTTCAGGCCGGTGAAGGCGGCGTCGACGGCGACTCCGCCTCTATCACGGTTGCGACCGCGGTCATCTCCGCGATAGAAGACGTGCCGATCAAGCAGAACCTCGCCATGACCGGCTCACTGTCTGTCCGGGGCGACGTGCTCCCGGTCGGCGGTGTCACGCACAAGATCGAGGCCGCCGCCAAGTCCGGCCTCGATACGGTCATCATTCCCGAAGCGAACACCCAAGACGTGATGATCGAAGACGAGTACGAGGACATGATCGAGATCATTCCCGTCTCGCACATCTCAGAAGTCCTCGAGGTCGCCCTCGCCGGCGAAGCCGAGAAGGACTCGCTGGTCGACCGCCTCAAGTCCATCACGGGCAAGGCACTCGACCACGAGGTCGGCCGGCAGAGCGGCAGTCCGAGTCCCCAATAAATGCCCGAGTGGGCCGCGTTCGTCGGCCTCACGGGGTTTCTTTTAACCGCGCTTCTCGGTCTCGCACGGCTCTCACAGGGAGCCGTCCGGTCCGACGGCGGCGTTTCGTCGGCTGTCGACGGGGTCTCGATGCCCGAAGGAGACCCGACCATCCCGCGTTTCGAGACCCAGCGGGCAGCGGCCCAGCGACGACAAATGCGCGACACGCTGGCCCCGGGTGACCTCTCGACCGGGGCGTTACTTGCCAACGTCGCGTTCACGCAGGGGCTGTTCGGTGTCCTGCTCGTCGCCGGTGCGTTCTACTTCGCGATTCCGGCCAGTGCGTTCGGCATCTCCGCGGACGCGCTCTCGACAGGACTGCCGGCGATGGCCGTCGGCATCGGCGCTGGTATCGGGTTCTGGCTGGGCAACGAACTCGCCGCCGCCGTGGCCGACGGCTTCGGCGTCGCCTTCGACGAGTCGCTGCGGGAACTGCTCGCCCCGGACTCGGCTGGCGGCTGGGTCGTCCTGCTCGGGGTCGTCCTGCCAGTCATCGCAATCGTCGAGGAACTCCTTTTCCGGGCGGCTGCTATCGGCGTCCCCGTCGCGGGATTAGGCGCACCAGCGTGGGCGATGGCTGTCGTCGCCTCCGTCGCTTTCGCGCTGGGTCATGGCGCACAGGGCCGGGCGGGTATCGTCGTCACGGGCACGCTGGGGCTTGCGCTCGCGGGCCTGTTCATCGCGACAAACAGCCTGCTAGCCGTCGTCGTCGCCCACTATCTCGTCAACGCCCTCGAACTGATCGTCCACGAAGGGCTGGGTGTCGACCGGCTCTGGGCCTAGAGGCCCTCGATAGCGCGCAGTTTCTGCTCGACGGGCGGCGGCGCGGCGCTCGGCCCGTCACGAACCCGGTGATCCGGAATCAACAGCGGTACGGGGTTCGCGGCCAGTGCTTTCCGGACCTGTGCTATGTCGTCCTCGTCGTCATCGTCCAAGTCGGGCGTCATCCGCGCGACCTGTGCGACGGACGCGTCCTCGCCGTACGGGATTTCTCTGATGGCTTCCAGCACTGTGCGCTGGTCCGTCGGGACCGTGAGGCCGACGGTGACATCCGTGAAATCGTCCTCAGCCCCTTGGAGATACTCGTCGATGCGGTCAAGCAAGGCGTGGTCCTCGCCAGCGTCGGCCTCTGGCTGGGACGGAAACGACAGTGAGATGATCCGGTCGCCGGCCTCACCCAGCTGGACGTACCGGTCGAGATACGACGACTCACGCGCGTAGATTCCTGCATCCCCGGTCGGTGCTTCCATACTGTCGTTGTCGGCCGGTCGCCCCTTCAACATTCGGCCTCGATGTGCGTCAGTTCTGGGACGGGAGCACGCTGGGGTAATCTGAGATGAGTCCATCGACGCCAGCCCGGACGAGCTCCTGTGCCTGATACCATGTGCTAACCGTCCAGACGTTCAACTCCCGGTCTTCGTCAGCGGCGATTTCGGCGAGGTCGACGTCGCTCAGGTCGGAGTCGATGTAGCCGCTGTCGTTGAAGAATGGCGTTCCCTGAACCATGTTCCGGGGGACGTTCATCGCGGCACAGTCGTAGCGGCGGGTGATCTCAAGCCCCTCCTCGATGTCGTCCCAGAAGAGACAGGCAATGGGAATCGAGTCGTCGTAGTCCCGAACAGTCGCGAGCGCGGCTTCGTAGAACGACGAGACGAGAATGTCGTTGTCGTACTCGCTGACGAGGTCGAGCGCGCGCTCGGTGTATGGTCGCCACAGCTCTCGTTGTGTCGACAGCGTCTGGTCCGGCAACGACTCGGCGAAACGGAGGTCCTGACTGCCGGGGTTTTTGAACTCCAGATTGACGGCGACGCTCGGCGGAATCGAGTCCATGACCGTTTCGAGCGTCGGAACCGTCTCCTCGGTCCCGAGAACGGTCGCGCTGGTCACGGTGTCGGTGTCGGTCTCGAAGACCAGCCCATCAGCGCCGGTCAGGCCGCGCTCGCCCCCGTCGCGTTCTGACAGTCCGTTGTCGTGGAAGGTGACGAGCGTGCCGTCGGCCGTTGGCACGACATCGACCTCGATCATGTCGGCGCGCCGGTGGACCGTCTGTGTCCCCGGGCCGCCGAACGAGGCCGCCTCGACGGCCAGTTCCGTATTCTCCGGGTACGCGCCAGCGAACCCACGGTGGGCGATAAGGGTCGTCTCGCCGGTCATCGCTTCGGACTCGTTGTCATCTGCGTCACTGTTGGTCGTTTCGCTGTCGTCCGATTCCTGACGCGGTGTGCTCCCCACGAGCCCCGCGCTTGCCAGCGCCGCCGCTGAGCCTTCAACGAACGTCCGCCGGCCGAGATACTGTGACATGGCAGATACGGCTGGCAAGCGGTCGTGAAAGACCCTTTATATGAGGGATATATTTTTCTCAGTAGACGTGACCCACATCGGCCGGGTCTGTAGCCGTCTACGTCGAACGGGTCACGATTACGTACTGTGGCGCTCGCGGGCCGCGGCCACGACCAGTGGGAGTGTAATCGTCGCGTCGGCATACACCGAGACATTCCGGGCGTCCTTTTCAAGCTTCCCCCACGAGCGGGCCTCGTCGAGCGTCGCGCCGGAGAGACCACCGGTGTTCGACGGGTCCATCGTCAGCTGGACGGCGTAGTCGTAGGCGTCGGGCGAGACCAGCATCGTCTGGAGGACGTAGTTCTTCGGGACGCCGCCGCCGACGACCATCGCGCCGGCACTGTCGGCCTCGTAGGCGATGTCCGTGATCTGGGTCATGTCCGCGAGCGCGTCGACCGTGAACTCGCTGGTCTGGGAGTACATCCACGCCTGCAGTCCGAGCACGGAGTCCTGAAAAGCCGGACAGTACACCGGCACGTCGTTCTCGTAGGCCGCCGCGAGCACGCCGGCGTCCTCGGGCACGTCCTCGCGCTCGTTGACCTCGCTGTTGGCCCGGCCCAGCTCCTCGGTCATGCGCTGGATCGAGACCGCGCCCTCGTCTTCCAGCGTCGAGAACACTTCGTCGCGGAGGTGGTTCTCGAACAGGGCGAAATGCTCCTGCGGGAGATAGACGTTGTAGATTCGGTCGACACCCTCGTCCCGGAGCGTCTCGTCGTGTTCGCGCTCCGTTTGCCCCTCGGGCGTGACCTCGCCGTGGTGGTGCTTCCCGCCGATGGCCTCGATGCTGTCGTGGGTGCAGTTCGCGCCGGTCGTGACGAGCACGTCGATGTGCCCGTCGCGGATGAGTTCGCTCACAATGGCCCGCATCCCGGTCGGGACCATCGCACCAGCCAGCCCGAAGAACGTCGTCACGTCGTCGTCGAGCATCTCGCTGTAGATGTCGACGGCCTCGTGGATGTCGTTCGCGCCGATGCCGGCCTCACCGTAGCTGTCAGCCAGTTCGCCGACCGTCATCCCGGCACGGGCTTCCGCGTGCCCGATCGGGTCGTGATGGAACGTCTCCCGCTCGTCGGTGTGGTCGCTCATTACCATGGAGTCGAATGGCGTCGGGTTTCAACGTCGTGGTTCGCCGTGACGGTTACGGACTATGTGTCGACATAACATCACATACTGCCACTGAAACGGAGGGCTTAGACGCCCCTACGTTGGACTGGGAGCTATGGATACTGCTGCCTTCAGGCGCGGCGTTCGCGATGTTGCGCCGCTCCTGCTGGGAATTATTCCGTTTGGCCTCGTTGCCGGCATCGCTACCGTCAACGCCGGACTGGGGCTACCGACCGCAGTCGGCCTCTCGGTGGTCGTCTTCGCCGGCGCATCACAGCTCGCAGCGCTGGAGTTGCTCGGACAGAACGCACCACTGACAGTCGTCGTCGCGACAGCCGTCGTCATCAACCTCCGACTGCTGATGTACTCGGCATCGATTGCACCGTACTTTCGGGAGTTCACCGGCCGGTGGAAAGCGGTGCTCGCCTATGTGTTGACCGACCAAGCGTACGCACTCTCTGTCGCCAGCTACCGGTCCGACCGTGAGACGAACCGGAAGTGGTACTACCTCGGCGTCGCCCTGACGCTCTGGGGAGTCTGGCAGGTCACGACCATTGCCGGGGCGCTACTCGGCACTGGCGTCCCGGACGCTTGGGGTCTCGAATTCGCGATCCCGCTTGTCTTCCTCGCGATTCTGGTGCCGGCAATCGAAGACGCAGCGACCGGCGTCGCTGCTGTCGTCGGTGGTACCGTTGCCGTCGTTGGCGCTGGCCTCCCGCTCAATCTCGGGCTGCTCGTCGCAGCCGGCGTTGGCATCACTGCTGGCGTTCTCACTGAATCCGCCGTGGGAGGGACCGATGGCGACTAATTACGGCCCGGTTGAGATAGCCGGCGTCATCGCTGTCATCGGCGTACTGACGTACGCCTGTCGACTCTCCTTTATCGCGCTGTTCGGCCGGCTCGACGAGATTCCGCCGGTCGTCGAACAGGTGTTGCGGTTCGTCCCCGCAGCTGTCCTCGCCGCGCTCGTACTCCCCTCGTTCGTGACACTCGACGCCGGTAGTTTCGCTCCGGACAAGTTCGTCGCCGGCGCGCTCGCAGCAGGTGTCGCCTGGAAAACCGAAGACGTGTTCGCCACGATGGTGACCGGGATGGGCGTCCTCTGGGCCATCAGGTTCTTGCTATAGTCAGCCCAGCTCTAGCGCCGCCCCACAGCAGTCAGACTGGTACTGTTCGCGCTGCTCGATGAGCTTACAGTCCTGATAGCGACGAGCGACGAGGTCGCCACACGCCCCGCAGGTGAGGACGTGCTTCGGATCGGCGAATGCCGGACAATGGACGGCAGTGTCGAGCTGGTCGGCCCGCTCCCGGAAGGCTCGGCCGTGGTCAGTCGTTCCGTCGCGCTGGTACTGTTCGACGTGGATGAGTTCGTGTCGCAGCGTCGACTCCCACTCGGCGCGGTCGAAGGCCGAAAACGCATCCCAAGTCAGCGACACCGTACACGGGAGTGGGCGGCCGTCGCTCCTGTCGATGCTGTCCCAGTCGTACCGGTCGCCGACAGTGGCATCGTCCAGCCTCGGCCGCTTGACCGCGGCGGCTCGGCGCTTGGCGCGATGGGATACCGTCCAGTCGACGAGGTCGAACCGAACCGAGACGCCCCGCTCGCGGCGGACCTGTCGGCAGTACTGCTGCGACCAGTCGATGAGGGCCGCATCCGAGCGAATACCCACGTACGAAACGCTATCGGCCATCGCCTCAGAGACCGGTCGGACAGTCGATGTAGGTCGTCTCCACCCCCCAGTCCTCGGCGACGGTCTGGAGCGACTGGACGCCGAACGTTTCCGTCGCGTAGTGGCCGGCGAGAATGACGTTGAGTCCCTGTTCGCGCGCCTCGTGGAAGGCCTGCTGTTTCCCCTCGCCGGTGATGAGCACGTCGGCGTCTTTCTCGACTGCCTCCTGCAGCCAGTCGACGCCGCTGCCAGTGACGATTGCGACGTTCTCGATAGTCGATGGGCCGAAATCGAGTACCTGAACATCCTGTCCACCAGTATCCAAAATTCCTTTGAGGGTATTAGCTAATTCAGAGACCGTCTGAGGTTCTGTAAGGACCCCGCGCTGGCCGATGTTCTCACCACCCATCGACCCGAACGGCGCGCGGTTGTCGAGGTCCAGCAGGTCCGCGACGCCGGCGGCGTTGCCAAGCGACTGATGGCCGTCCAGCGGGAGATGGGCGACGTACAGCGCGAGGTCGTTGTCGATCAGCGGTGCGACCCGCCGGTAATTGGTTCCGGTCACGCGTTCCATCCCGCCCCAGACGATACCATGATGGGTCACGAGCAGGTCAGCGCCCGCCTCGGCGGCGCGGTCGATAGTTTCGACAGCCGCATCTACTGCGAAAGCGACGTGCTCGACCGGCTGGGTCGCCGGCCCGACCTGCAGGCCGTTCGGGCTGGCGTCGATGTCAGCGTAGGCATCGATGTCGAGTCGGTCGTCGAGACGCGTCGCGATGTTGCCTGCGTTCATAGCGCGGCCTTCGAGAGGGCCGGTGGTATGCTTTTCTCTACTGGCGTCGGGCTACCCGTCCGATTCGACCAACTGGCCGTTTTCCTGCCCGATGAGGCCCCGGTCCACGGCAGCGTCGATGATGGCGTCGAACTGCTCTCCGTCGATGTCGTAGGCGTTGACCGCGACCTCACGTATCTCCGCGCGGTCGACCGGCATCTCGCGGTTCTGGAGCAGGCGCATCACCTTGTTGTACTCCAATTTCGTCAGCGAGGGGCCGTCTGTGCTGCTATCGCTGGTATCGCTGCTGTTGCTGCTGTCGGTGTCCCCGCTTTCCGTCTCGGCTGTAGCCGTTCCTGTGTCATTTGTTTCGGTCGGTTCCGCCGGTCGCTCATCTGGAGTGTCCGCCTTGGACGTTCCCGTTGCATCCGATTCCGCCGTCGAGTTCGCTGGCTCCGCCGAATCCTGCTCCGGGGTTGAGGCCGCTGTCTCCGCCGACTGCACCGATCTCTCTTGGTCGTCTGCGGTTGCGCTGTCGCCGCCCAGTAGCGAGCCGTCGTCGGCCGGCTCGACCACGCTGTCGGTGGTCGTTGGTTCGTCGGCTGTCGTCGTCTCAGACTCCGCCAGTTGTCCCGGCGGCTCCGCAGTCCCGTCGTCGGTAGCCGTCTCCGCCGCGTCGCGGGCGTCTGCCTTCGCCGCCTCGACGGCCGGCTCGACGATAGTCGCAAGCTTCTCTCGACACGTCGAACAGAGCACGACGGTCCCCTGCTTCTCGGCTTCCGGGTCCAGCGATTTCGGGATAATCGGATACTCGGAGAGTGAGACATCGAGCGCACCGCCACAGAAGTAACACGACGATAGCTGGTCCATGCCCGCAAGAAAGATAGCCCGTTTAATAAAACACGTCGTGGCGTATCGGCTCTCAAGAACCGACAGCCTACATCACCGGTCCCGACAGCACTGATAGAACGTGTCTGCAGTGTATGACATTGGATACATTTTACTGGTCGAGAAATGTCCGGACTAGTTCGGCAACAGCATCGTCCGGCTCCAGCCACGGTGTGTGGCCGTGGCCGGGGAGTTCGTGGAACGCAGCGTCGGGCATCTTCTCGGCGACGGGACGACCAACGTCGGGCGGCCAGAAGGCGTCCTCCGTTCCCCAGACGAACTGCGTCGGGCGGTCGATCTCCACGATTTCGTCCCGGATATCAAACAGCGGGTGGGCGCGGCCGTAGGACCCCTGTGCGGTCGCCAGCGACCGCTGGCTTTCCTGTCGCCCTAGCAGGTCCTGCCCGACGGCGAGTAGTTCGTAGACGGCGTCCGGGATGGCCGAGGCGTCGACGACGTTGACCCGCTCCATCGACTGCCTCGCGTTTTCGACCGGGTCACCGCGGTTGAGTAGCCACAGCAACACGCGGTTGAGTCCACGAACCGTCAGGAGGCGAAACGGGAGCGGGAGGTCCCGTGAGACGCCGCCCGGCGCGCCGACCAGTTGCAGTCGGTCCACGCGGTCGTGGTCGATTGCGAGCAGGAACGACTGGAGGCCGCCGTGGGAGTTGCCGACTACGTGGGGCCGCTCGATAGCGAGGTCCTCAAGCAGGTCCAGCAAGTACGTCACCAGAAACGACCGGAGGTCCCGGTCGCGGTAGCTCGGCGCGGCGGAGAGGCCGAGGCCGGGTCGGTCGGGAGCGTACACACGGTACTCGTCGGTAAGCGCCGGGAACAGGGGGAGCCACGTCGCGGCCGGTGTGCCAACTCCGTGAAGGAGGAGCACGGGGTCGCCGTCTGGGTTCCCGCCCACAAGATAATGAACCCGGCCCGCCGCGTCCGTCTCGGTCGCTCTGGACTCGACGGTGAGGTCGTAGTGGTCGGCAAGGCGGGCCTGGGCGTCCGCATAGTCTCGCTCCGCCGGATGGGACCAGTCATCGGGCGACAGCGCGCGGTCCTGCGGAATTGTGGTACCAGTACTCATACGCTGATAGTCTGGTCCCGGGCGTATCAGTATACCGTGGCCCAAGCCTGTGACGGGGCGGGCTTACTCGTCGGTGGCGTGGGCGAACACGAACGCTCGCAGGAGTTTCGCGGCCAGCGTCGCCGCCTGACCGTCGTCGCGGTCGTTGACCTCGACCACGTCGAAGCCGACGGCCTGCGGCGCGACGGCCCGGACCACGTCGTGTATCTCTCCCGGGTCGAGGCCGAACGGCTCCGGCGTTCCGGTTCCCGGCGCGAACCCGGGGTCGGCGGCATCGATGTCGACGGAGAGATACACCCGCTCGTCGTCGAAGTCGGGCGTCCAGTCGGCCACGTCCGCTGGCGGAACGGCGGTCACGTCGTCGGCAGCGGCGCGGTCCCACTCGGCTTCCGACCCGGTGCGTGCACCCAATACAATCGCTTCGTCAGCCACTGAAAGCGCGTGGTGGGTCACCGTCGCGTGGGAGTACTCATCCCCGGCGTAGGACTCCCGTAGGTCCAGATGGGCGTCCAGACAAACGAACACGTCGGGGTCGAGGGCGCGCACGCCGGCGACGGAGACGGTGTGTTCGCCGCCGAGGACGAGGGGGACGGCCCCCTCGCTATCGAAATCCGAGAGGGTGCCCTCAAGGAAGGTGAGGTACTCGGCGACATCGGCCGTGGGACCGATATCGCCGTGGTCGTACACAGAACAGTCAGTGAAGTGCTGGCCGGTGCGGTGGTCGTAATCGTCGAACTGCCGACCGAACTGACGGATGCGGCGCGGGCCAAAGCGTGCGCCGGGGCGAAACGACGTGGATGCGTCGAGTGGTGCGCCGACGAGCGCGTAGTCGGCCGCCCCGCGGTCGGCCCCCGCACCGGGCAACATCGTTACGAGCGTGTGATCTTGCGCTGCTCTTCGTACTGGAGGTACTCGATCTCGTCGTCAGGCTGGAGGTCGATGTCCTCAGGGACACGCATCGTGAACGTGTCGTAGGTGTCGAGGTCCATCACCTGTGCGTCGTTACCGTCCGTGGAGACGACCTGCCCCTGCTTCCGGTTGACGATCGGGACCCAGACCTTCGCGTCGACAGGCTGGGACAGCGAGCGCTTCTTCCCGTCGAAGACGCCCTTGGCGTCGATTCGGGCCTTGGCGCTGCCGTGCTTGCCCGGCTTGGCCGTGCTGTAGGAGTTGATCTTACACGGCGTGTCCTCGATCATGACGTAGCTTCCTTCGTCGAGCTCTCGAACTTCGGTCTGCTCTCTTGCCATACCGCCGGATTACCCCTGTTTGGGTATAAACGGTTTGGAATGCCGTAAGCCAAGGCCGTCGCTACTACCGCTCTGTCGGTGGGCGTCCGCCGTGGCTGGGTTTCGACCGGTCTGAACGACCTGACAGCAGTACCGCGCCCCACGGCCGTTCCCAGCCCCACCCCCACAGTTCAAGTGAGATTGCACTAACCACACAGGTGTGGCACTCTCGTTCGACCTGTTCGAGACGCTCGTCGCGGCAGACCGGCCGTCGGAGCCGTGGGACGCCGTCGCAGCGGCGCTTTCGGCCCGGTCGGTTCGGGTACCGGACGACTGGGAGGACGCCTACCGTTCGGCCCACCGCGACTACGACCGCGGCCGGGAAGCGCCGCTTGACGAGCACGTCCGTCTGGCGCTTGCCAGCCGCGGGGTCGAGGTCACCGAGGCGACGGCGACCGAGGCCGTTCTCGACGCGTTCGACGGCCCGGTAGCGGTCCGCGACGGAGCCATAGAGGCACTAGACGCCGCAGCGAAGCGGGGACCGGTCGGAATCTGCTCGAACTGCAGTGTCCCGGGGTTGGTCGAGCGAACAATCGAGCGGGCGGCCATCGAATCGCAGAGCGGTCACTCGTTCGACGCCGTCGTCACCAGCGTCGGCTGTGGGTGGCGGAAACCCCATCAGCGCATCTTCGAGGCGACTGCCGACGCGCTCAACGTGGCGCTCGCCGACCTCGTCCACGTCGGCGACGACGCCCGGACAGACGGCGGCGCGGGTCGCGTGGGCGCACGGTCGGTTCTGCTGGACGACCGCTCGCTACCGGCAATAGCCGAACAGCTCCTGGAGGGGGAGCTGTGTTGAGCGCGCTGGCCGTGGCCGTCGCCGGCGGGCTAGAACTCGCCGTCGGCGAACCACCGACCCGCTTTCACCCAGTCGCGTGGTTCGGGCGGCTCGTCGGGGCTGTCGACCGCGAGTGGGAGCACCCGCTCGCAGTCGGGACGCTTGCCGCAGTGTTGTTGCCGCTCGGAGCCGCCGGGGTCGTCGGCGCGGGGGTCGCACTCGTCGCGAGCCTCGCACCGCCGGCCGCCGTCGCGCTCGCCGGCCTCGCGCTGTTTTTGACCACGAGCCTCCGCAGCCTCCTCTCGACCGCCCGTGACGTCATCGCCGACACGGAGGGCGACCTCCATGCCGCTCGTGAGGGGTTGCTTGCACTTGCCGGCCGCGACGCCGGCGATCTCTCGGCAGGCGAGGTCCGCAGCGCGGCCGTCGAGAGCACATCGGAGAACCTCGCTGACGGTCTCGTCGCGTCGCTGGCCGCGTTCGTTCTTGGCGGGGCCGTCGCAACGGGCGTCGGCCTGCCACCGCTTCCCGTCGCCGCTGGCGCGGCGGCGTGGGTCAAGGCCGTCAACACGATGGATTCGATGTTGGGCTACCGCTCGAAGAGGGTCGGGACGCCCGCGGCGCGGCTCGACGACGCCGTGATGTGGCTCCCAGCCCGAATAAGTGCGCTCCTGCTCGCGCTCGCCTGTGGGTCGCCCCGGTCGGTGGCCCGCGCTCGGTTCTGGCTGGACGGCGTTCCCTCGCCGAACTCCGGGTGGCCGATGGGGACAGCCGCCGCAGCGCTCGACGTTCGACTCGAAAAGCCGGGCGTGTACGTCCTGAACCCCACAGGACACCTTCCCGACGTAACGACGGCCCGGCGCAGCGTGCAGCGGGTCGGCGTCGCCGGAGTGCTGGCATACCTGCTGGCCGGGGTGGGGGTGTTCGCGTGGTTCTGACCGCGGTCCGGGGTGCCATCGGATTTCTCTCGCGGCTCCCAGTGGGCCACAGCGAACGGGCGTGGGACGCCTTCGTCGAAACGCCGGCGGCGTTCCCGCTGGCCGGCTACGTCATCGGCGGCCTCGTCGCGCTTCCGTTCCTTGCTGCCGGCCTGCTCCCGGCACCGGTCGTCGCCGCGGCGTATCTCGGAAGCGTCGTCCTCGTCACCGGCGTCAACCACGCGGACGGCCTCGCAGACCTCGGTGACGCCGCTGTCGTCCACGGCGACCCCGCGGAGCGCCGCGATGTGATGCGGGACACGACCGTCGGCGTCGGAGCCGTCCTCGCGCTGGGGACCGTGCTTCTCGCGCTCGCACTGGCCGCGCTGGCCGCTGCCGGGCTCCCACCGCTAGTCGCTCTCGCGCTCGTGGTCTCGGCCGAAGTCAGCGCGAAGCTTTCGATGGCGACGCTTGCCTGCATCGGCCGTCCGAGCCACGATGGGTTCGGGTCAACGGTCCTCGACGGGACCGGCCCGAAGCAGCTTCTCGCTTCGCTCGCCGTCGCGCTCCCGGCCGCTGTCGTCGCCGTTCCGGCGACCGCAGTCGCAGTCCTCACCGGTCCGCTGCTCGCCGTTGGCCTCTCACGATGGGCCGACCGCCGACTGGGTGGCGTCGGCGGCGACGCCTTCGGCGCGGCCAACGAACTCACACGGGCTGTCGCGCTCCACGTCGGCGTCGCTGCATGGTCGGTTTTTGGGACTCTACTGGGCGACTGGGGGGTGCTCGCATGGACGCTCTCGTGATGTGTGGCGGGCGCGGGACGCGACTGGACACCGATGCCGAGAAACCGCTGTTCCGGGTCGACGGCGTCCCGATGGTTGACCGGGTCGTCGGCGCACTGCAGGATAGCACCGTCGAACGGATTATCGCTGTAACGTCGCCGAACGCGCCGGAGACGCGGACATATCTGGACGTGCCCTGTATCGAGACGCCGGGTGAGGGGTACGTCGCGGACCTCAACGCGGCGCTCGACGACGACCGGCTCTCACGGCCGGTACTGACCGTCGCCGCCGACCTGCCGCTGCTTGACGGGGAGATAGTTGACCGCGTACTCGACGAGCACAGCGGCGGGTCGCTGACAGTGCTGGTCCCGGCTTCGCTGAAGCGAAGACTCGGTGTGAGCGACGACACGACGTTCGAAAACGGCGACAGAGAAGTCGCGCCGACGGGCGTCAACGTCGTCGGCGACGGCCCCGATGATGCTTGGCTCACGCGGGACCGACGCGTCGCAGTTAACGTGAACACGCTGTCTGACGCCCACGTCGCAGAACAGTGGCTGTGACCGTGGCTACGTTGCAAGAGTGGGCCCGGGTCGCACTCTGATACTTGTTGGTTGGTAAGCAAATATTACCCGGGAGGCAGTATGTTCGATAATGGCCGATACGATCCGTGTGCTCCACGTGGATGACACACAGGGGTTCGCCGAGATGGCGGCCGAGTATCTCGAACGAGCAGCCGACGACCTGACAGTCGTCACGGAGACGCGCCCCGAGACCGCCTTAGCCCGCCTCGACGATAGTTTCGACTGTGTCGTCAGCGATTACGAGATGCCGGAGCGAAACGGGTTAGAGCTGTTCCATCAGGTCCGGAATCGCTATCCGGATCTGCCGTTCATGCTCTTTACCGGGAAAGGAAACGAGAGTGTTGCAAGCGAGGCCATCACGGCGGGTGTCACGGACTACCTCCAGAAAGACGGGAGCACGGACCAGTACACGGTTCTGGCCAACCGCATCCGGAACGCCGTCGAGCGCCGGCGCGCCCGCCGGGAGCGCGAACGGAGCGAACGGCGATTCGAAGCCGTCTTTCAGGACCCACAGACACTGGTCGGCGTTCTCGATCCGGATGGGACAGTCCGCAAGGCGAACCAGACGGCGCTGGAAGCGGTCGACGCCTCGCGAGAGACGGTCATCGGCCAGCCGTTCTGGGAGCTATCGTGGTGGCCCGATGGGCATTCGGCCGAGGTTCAAGAGTGGGTCGACCGCGCCGCCGCCGGCGAGTACGTCGAGATCGAGATCGATCACACCAGAATCGAATCAACGCAGTTCAGCTATCACGGCTACATACGGCCAGTCAGAGACGACAACGGCGATATCGTCTCGCTCGTTGCATCGGGCCACGACGTGACAGGAAAGAAAGAGCGCACCGAGAAACTCGAGCGGACGCGCGACCTGCTCTCACAGACCGAGCAGCTCGCGTCAGTCGGGGGGTGGGAAATCGATGTGACCGACGGCCCGCCGTACGAGGGGAATCCGACAGCGGGGTTCTACCACCTTCACGGTCTGGACCCTGACGAGCACGTTCCCGTAGAACAGACCGGTGAGTTGCTCCACCCGGAAGATCGCAGGCAGGTGAAGAATGCACTCTCGGCGCTCTTGACAGACGGCGAACCGTTCGACGTCGAGGCCAGAATCGTGACGCCGGACGGCGAGACGCGGTGGGTGCGGTCCATGGGCGTCCCCGTTGGAGAGGCGAGTGAGTTCAGCAAGTGCCGCGGCGCGATGGTCGACATCACCGATCAGAAGCGACAGGCGGCGGAACTCGAACGGACGACCGATCTGCTCCGGCATACCCAGCAGATCGCAGATGTCGGTGGGTGGGAACTCGACATCTCCGAGCCGCCGTACGAGGCGACGTGGACAGACCAGCTTTTCGAGATCTTCGAGATCCCACCGAGAGACCCCCTGACTCCGGAGGACGTGCTCAGTTTCGTTCACCCCGACGACCACGACCGCGTTGCAGCGGAAACGGAACGGCTCATTGCGGAGGGAGAGGGACTCACACAGGAGTATCGCATCATGACGGGCGAGGGCAAGGAGCGATGGCTCCGTGTCATCTCGGAGCAGCCCGAGCACCGAGACGACATCATCCGTGGAGCAACCCTCGATATCACTGACCAGAAACAGACGACGCGGGCGCTCAAAGAACGAGAGCGGACGCTGAGACAGCACAAGGAGTTCACTGATGACATTCTGGATGCCGTCGACGACGTGTTCTTCCTACTCGATGAGAACGGGCGGGTCAGGCGCTGGAACAAACCCCTAGAGCGCGTGACCGGGTATCCCGGTGACACTCTCTCCTCGATGGATGGGGAGGCGTTGTTCCGAGCGGAGGACTGCGAGCGCGTCTCCGACGCGTTCCGGACTGGCGACACCACGCTGGAACTACCGCTCGTGAACGACGACGGCGAACCCGTTCCGTACGAGTTCATCTTCGACCGGGTCAAAAATCCTGCGGGCGAGACACGAGTCGCCGCCATCGGACGCGATATCTCGGCTCGGAAAGAGCGTGAAGAGACACTCGCCAGAGCGAACCGACAGCTCCAGACGATCCTCGAAACCACGACCGCACTGGTGTTCGTCAAGGACAGCGACGGACGGTATCAGCGCATAAACCAACGGTTCCGGGAGATATTCCTCGAGGGGGCGATAGACGCGGTTGGCAAGACTGATGCGGAACTGTTCCCGGAGCAAACTGCCGAACGATTTCGCGCTGACGACCGGGAGGTGATAGAGACCGGCAAATCGATCGAGCGCGAGGAAGAAGTCCCGACTACCGACGGCACACGGACCTTCCTCACACTCAAGAACCCGATTTACGACGACGAGGGAACCGTCACGGGGATCTGTGGTATCGCCACCGACATCACCGAACGGGCCGAGTACAAGGCCCATGTCGAGCGCCAGAAGGAGCGCCTCGACGAGTTCGCAAGCATCGTCTCGCATGACCTCCGGAACCCACTCGATGTTGCAATGGGGCGGACACGACTCGCCAAGGCGGACCAGTCGGGGGAACATCTGCCAGTCATCGAGCGGTCGCTCAACCGTATGCAGGAACTTATCGACGACCTCCTGACACTGGCCCGTCAGGGAGAATCCGTCGCCGAGCTTCAGCCGGTCGCCATCGGAAACGCAGTCGAACAGGCTTGGCGGAGCGTCCAGACCGGGACGGCCACGCTCGAAGCTGACACTGAAGACCCGGTAGTCGCGGACCCAACGCGACTCCAGCAACTGTTCGAGAACCTTATTCGGAACAGTATCGAGCACGGCACAGCGGTCTCGACGGAGGAAGCACAGGAGGGCGACGTAACGCCGGTATCAAACGCGCAAACGAAATCCGAGACACGGGCCGGGATGACCGATGACAGTGTCACCGTCAGCGTCGGCGATCTTGCCGACAGCTCGGGCTTTTACGTGGCTGACGATGGCACCGGCATCCCCGAGGACGAACGCGAGGAAGTGTTGCGGAGCGGGTACTCGACCTCGGAGGACGGGACCGGGTTCGGCCTCGCCATCGTCCGGGAGATCGCCGAGGCACACGACTGGACAGTCACCGTGACCGAGAGCGCTGACGGGGGCGCTCGGTTCGAGTTCCGTGGCGTCGATACTGCAGAGTGAGTTCGACTGGCCGCCTCAGGTCTCCGTGCAGTCAGCGGGTGATACTCCCAAAACAACTGCACTGTGACCGTTCTGGGGACAGTATGAAACGGCAACTGAGATGAGGAGGCAGAGCGGTGAGGTGGCGGACGACACAGTGGCTGGCGCACGATAGTTGAGAGTGAGAGCCTGCCGCGAAACCTTCTCCACATCGCCCGCCGTAATCTCCGTCAATGGATCCTGATTCGGTCGAGAGCTTGCGGGCGGGTGGTGGTGGCAGGGCCGAAGACGCTATCGGTCCGGACGGCCGCGTTCCGCACGGCAGTAGCGACGATCCGGACCTGCTGGACTTCAGCGCGAACACGAACCCCCGCGTCCCGCCGGACGCAGGGAAAGCGTACCGAGAGACCTTCGAGACCGCCCGCTCGTATCCGGCGGACGACTACCCCGAATTCCGAGCGGCCGCGGCGTCCGTTGTCAGTTGCGAGCCGGAGCAGGTGATACCAACGGCCGGCGGCCTCGAAGCGATACGTTTGGCGATCCAGACAACGGTCCGAGCGGGGGATCGGGTGCTCGTCCCGTTCCCCAGTTTCGGCGAGTACGCCCGCGAGGTCCGTCTACAGGGCGGGACACCGGAGTTCGTTCCACACGACGAACTGCTGACTGCCGACCCGTCCGGCCACGCGCTGGCAATCGTCTGTAACCCGAACAATCCGACCGGAGAGGCCGCCGACTCGCCGGCGCTCCGGGCCTTCGCCGACGACTGTCTCGCGGCCGGGACAACACTGCTGGTCGACGAGGCCTTTCTCGGATTCACCGACAAACGGTCGCTGGCAGGCCGAGAGGGGGTCGTCGTCGCGCGCTCGCTGACGAAACTGTTCGGCCTTCCCGGTATCCGAATGGGCTACGCTGTCGGCTCGGGCGAGGTGCTGGACCGACTCGCTACCGCACGCCGCGCCTGGTCGATGAGCGCGCCGGCGGCCGCGGTCGGGACACACTGCTACGGCCAGACTGAGTTCGTCGCCGAGACAAAGGCCCATGTCGAGTCCGAGCGAGCACGGATGCGTGACCGGCTCTCGGCGCGGTTCGACGTGTTTCCTTCCGATGCACCGTTCCTCCTGCTGTCGGTCAGCGACGCGGACAAGTCCGTCGATGACATCCTTGCCTCGGCCCGCGAAGCTGGTCTTGCCCTCCGCGACGCCCGAACGTTCCGCGGTCTCGGCTCGCACATCCGCGTCGCCGTCAGAGCCCCCGAGGAAAACGACCGGCTGCTGGACGCGCTAGATGTTTGAGACGACCGTTCGGGACGGCGTCTGTCAGATTCGCCGCGAGGGAGCACACTGGCTCTCGACGGCGTGGGACGGGGGCTACCGGACCGCCGACACAGTCTACAACGTCACCGTCCCGGAAGGGTTCGAACGGACTGACCTCGACACGTACCGCGCTGAGCGGCTGTCCGCGACCGGCTTCCCCGCCGGTCCGGCGTTGCTCACCGGCGTCCACATGGAACACGCCCGCTGTGCCCGCTGTGGCCCGGTGTCGGTGCTGGCAACCGCTGGCATCTCGAACCCTGCGGCGTTGCCGATGACGGCGGGGGCGACGCCGGATGCGGCCGCCGGTCCGTCTGACAGCCCCGACTGGCGACCCGGAACGGTCAATCTCATTGTCGGCGTCGACCGCGCGCTGGACGACGGCGCGCTGGCGACGCTGCTTGGCACGGCCGTCGAGGCGAAGGCCGCGACGCTACTCGACACAGCGGGCGTTCCGGGAACAACATCGGACGCGGCCATCGTCGGCTGTGTCCCGAGCGCTGAGCGCGCATCCTTCGCCGGCAGTGCAACAGAAGTTGGGGCCGCTGCCCGCGTCTGTGTCCGTGATGCCATCCGGGCAAGTCTGGCCGCCCGCTACGACGGGGATGCGTTGCCGACCGTCGAGGACGCGGCGTACGGCGTCGTCACCGACCGGGACACTGTGGTTTTCGAGCCGTGACAGATCAGTGTCTCGCGCGACGTTCCCGAAGTCCAAACGGCTAAACAGAATCCGGTCGAACAGACTGGCATGAGCGACAACACGGCCGGACCGACCGCCGAGCCCATCAGTCCGAGCACACCCGAGGAGTTCGGGCTGGTACAGGTCTGGTGGGGCGACGGCAAGGGCAAGACGACGGCGGCACTGGGGATGGCGACCCGCGCCGTCGGCCACGGCTATCGGGTCCACCTCCTGCAGTTCATGAAAGGCGGGACCAGCACCGTCGAGGACGTGCGCGGTGAGTACAACGCTATCGCCGCGCTGCCGGGCTTCTCCTACGAGAACGCCGGCCACTACGGCTGGCACGGCTTCCTCGACGGGAGCGAGGACGACGAGCACGAGGCCCGCGCGAAGGGAGCACTCGACCGGGCACAGGAACTCGTTCAAGCCAGTGCTGACGCCGACCTCTCGACGCCGCGGGACGCCGACGGGCCACCAGAGGAGGGCGTCAATATGCTCGTCTTCGACGAGATTCTCTACGCCGCGAACCGCGGCCTCGTCAACCCCGAAGACGTACTCGGGCTTATCGAGGCCAAGCCCGACGACCTTGAACTCGTCCTGACAGGCGGACACGAACGGCCAGAGTTCCTGACCGACCACGCGGACCTCATCACGGAGGTCAGCAAGGAGAAACACCCCATCGACGCTGGACAGGGCGCGCGGAAAGGCACAGAATTCTAAACGGCACCAAGCAGATAGTCAAGACAGACGCCGAAGACTAGCGAGTACGTCACGTTGGCGATACTCCCCGTGAGATAATACGTCGTGTTCCCACTGGAGATATCTTGCCAGCGGACGATTGATTTTGCGGTAAACACCAGCCCTAGTGCCGTGTATGCGCCGAGTAGCGTCAACGTAAGTATCAGAACATTCTCCACTTTCCCGACCGCACGTCCCGTATCCGCTTCTTCTTCACTCACATCGGCACCGGCGTATTGGAGAGCGCCGGAGACCATGGTCCCACTTGTCGACAGCAACAGAGCGTACCCGGCACCAATTACGACCGCTGAGCGAAATGATATAGACGAGGTCAAATCACCGGTCGCCCAGACAAGACAAAGGATAGCACCGACTGTGACTACGGCTGACGCTGGTGTCCGCCAACTCACAGAACTCATTCCCAGACCTCCGTCATAGCCGCTTCAAGATTCGCTTCGGTTGACAGTACCATCTTCGCCTTTGCCCGCGAAAGCGTCTGTGAGACGGCCTGAATCGATACGTCTCGGTCGTCAGCCAACGCCTGCATACTCTTTCTTTCGCGGTACTCACGAACGATTGACGCTTGGTGTGGCGTCCATTCCTGTTTCCACGCAAACAGCAGGTGTATCTGGTCGGCAAGCAGTGAAAGTAGCCAAGACTTCACGACAGGATCGTGCAGCGCAACGGCCCGACCGTTTTCCGTGATGTCAGCTAGCAACGTATCTGCTTTGTGGAACGCAGGGCCATCCATCTCTGAAACCTCGCTCGTTGTCATCCCCACGTCAACTTCTCCGTGGACAACCGCAAACCGAATCGCAGTCGGGTGTATCGATTCGGTGATTTCCCGGATAGCGCGGTAAGCATGTCCGGGGTTTCTGATGACCCCTCCGACTTCGTCAACCCCCTTCAACACCGAGAACGGCGCAACCGTCTGGTCGGCGAGTGCGTCGGTCGCTCGTGACACGCCCTGATTGAGCGACGCCCGCAACGCCTCTCTATCTGTGACTGACCGTGACCCGATGACATCACCGATGATGACGCACCACCGTTCCGCCATACTCGCTGACTCAACCTGATAGGGTTTACTTATTTTGGTTAAACTGTTTAACATTGAATATCGCGTGAACTGCTAACCCGGATTCGATTAATGAGGTGGTGTTAAATGGATATCAGTTTAGTCATCTGAGCGAAAGACACCAGTGCGTTCGTCTCCCAACACAGCCTGATGGCCCACACGCTGCTGGTCGCCGGGACGGCCAGCCACGTCGGCAAGTCCACCGTCGCGGCCGGACTCTGTCGCTATCTGGCCGACTGCGGTGTCTCGGTCGCGCCGTTCAAAGCCCAGAACATGAGCAACAACGCTCGGGCGACGCCGGGCGGCGAGGTCGGCGTGTCCCAGTACGTTCAGGCTCGCGCGGCCGGCGTCGTGCCCGCGACCGACCACAATCCCGTCCTGCTGAAACCGCGAGGTGACGGCGAATCACAGCTTATTCTGCACGGCGAAGCGGTCGGCCACTTCGAGGCCCGTGGCTACTACGACGAGCACTGGGCGGACGCGCTGGAGGCCGCACGCGCGGCCCACGGCCGACTCGCGCAGTCCCACGACGTCATCGTCGCCGAGGGCGCTGGCTCTATCGCCGAAATCAACCTCCACGACCGCGACCTTGCGAACGTCGAGACGGCCCGGTTCGCCGACGCCGACATCCTGCTCGTCGCCGACATCGAACGCGGCGGCGTGTTCGCCTCGCTCGTCGGCACGCTCGAACTCGTTCCCGACGACATCCGGGATCAAGTGGCCGGCGCAGTCATCACGAAGTTCCGCGGCGACCGCTCGCTGCTGGAGCCCGGAATCGAGGAGTTCGAGGACCGAACCGACGTGCCCGTCCTCGGCGTGATTCCCTACGACGACCCCGGACTCCCCGAAGAAGATAGCGTCGCGCTGCCGCCGGTCGGCGAGCGCTCCGTGGTCGGCGCTGACGACGGCGTGCCCGCCGACGAGAGCGTCACTGTCGCCGTCCCGCGACTCCCGCGCATCTCGAACTTCACAGACCTCCAGCCACTCGCCCGCGAGCCCGGCGTCCGAGTCGCGTACGTTCCGCCCGACGGCGGACTCGACGATGCCGACGCGGTGGTCTTGCCGGGGAGCAAGAACACCGTCGACGACCTGCTGGCGCTTACCGACGCTGGGTTCGGGGACCGGCTACGGGCGTTCGGCGGTCCCGTCGTCGGTCTCTGTGGCGGCTACCAGATGCTCGGCGAGGAGATCACAAACGCCGACATCGAGGGGACCGGCGACGGGGACCGAGTGGACGGTCTGGGACTGCTCCCCGTGACGACGGAGTTCAGCGAATCGAAGACGGTCGAGCACGTCCAGCGGGACCTCGATGGGGTCGGACCGCTCTCCGGAGCGAGTGGGACTGTTGAGGGCTACGAGATTCACATGGGCGACTCGACGCTGACCGACGAGGTAGCCCGGCCGTTCGACAGCGACGGGGCAGCGACCGACAGCGTTCTCGGAACCTACCTGCACGACCTCTTCGTCAACGACACCGCGAGAGATACCTTTGTGCGAAATGTGTTCGAGGCTGCCGGTATCGAGCCGCCAGCGACGCGCGAGCGAGACGACGGGGACCCGTACGAACGAGCGGCCGGCCTCATCGCCGAGCACATCGACCTGAGACCGCTCGGACTGCCCGACCAGTGAGTGTTTGATACTCTCTTAAATTCCGGAAATTTATATACAGCTAGCTCGCAATATTCCCCAATGGTCGAAGTGTTCGCGGTCGCCAGTGGGAAGGGCGGAACTGGCAAGACGACGAGCACCGTTGCCCTCGGGATGGCGCTCGCCGACCGCTACGATGTGACGGTGGTCGACGCCGACACGGGGATGGCGAACCTCCTCTTTCACGCCGGTCTCTCCGACGCCGAGACGACGCTGCACGACGTGCTGGCCGACGACGCGCCCGTCGAGGCAGCCATGTACGACCGGTTCGGGCTGACGGTCGTTCCCTGCGGGACGAGCCTTGATGGATTCAAGGACGCCGACCCGGGCCGGCTCCGGGACGTGGTTGCGACGCTTGCACAGGAGACGGAGATCATCCTCCTCGACTCGCCGCCGGCACTCGACAGCCGGACCGCCGTCCTTCCTATCGTGCTGGCCGACCGCATCGTCGTCGTCCTCCAACCGACGATTCCCGCCATCTCGGACGGGCTGAAGGTTCAGGAGTACGCGACGACCTACGACACGGACGTGGCCGGTCTCCTGTTCAACAAGGTCCGCGAGTCCGAGTCCATCGAACAGGTCTCGGACAAGACCGAGCGATACTTCGACGGACCCACGCTGGCGTCGGTCCCCGAGAGCGAGCGGGCCCGCGAAGCACGCCGTGCCGGCCGGCCGCTGCTTGCCCATGCCCCCGAATGCGAGGCGGCGACGGCCTACCGCGAGGCCGCCGAGGCGCTCACAGTCCAGAACGGGACAGCCGCCGACGCCGCCGACCGGTTCCGAAGCGCCGTCATCCCCGAGTCACTATGAAGGTGCCCCGCGGCCGACTCGACAAGTCCCGCGTCGTCACGGACCCGCGGGACACGCTCGCCGACGTGCTCGACCGCGAGCTGACCGGTTATGCCGTTTTCGAATCCCAGAAGACGCTCCTGCTCGACGGCGAGGGACGGGGCATTATCACGTTTACCGACGGTGTCCCCGTGCTGGCCTACCACACCGGGACGGACCGCGGTGGCCCGCCAGCGCTTGCAGACCTCGCCATTCCCGGGCCGTACCACGTCTCGCTGTATGCGCTCGACGCTACCGACTTGGAATCGGTACACGAAGCGGCCGACCTTCGGGTCCCGCCCGGGATGCCCGCTGAACGGCTTGGTGGCGACCCGGCGCTGGCCGACAGCACGCGACGAGCGGCCCCTGACGAGCGACTGTCGACAGCGAACGACGACGTAGCAGCTGAGGATGGAACTGCCGAACAGAGCGCCGTCGAGGCGTTCCTCGACGATACGGAGAAAATAGAGGCCATCAAACAGCAGGCGCGTTCAGAGGCCCGCGAACGCGCTCAGCAGTGGGAGTTCTGAAGGCGTCGCATGGCGATACAACCGACCATCCCGTCAGCCTCTGTTCTACAACTCCTCAGTGTGTGTCGCGACACGGGCCCAATTCCACGCCGAGTGTGAACCGCCTGACGGCTCCTTCCGATAGTCGTAGCGATGTACCGGGACGTGTCGATCCCGTGAGCAATCCTCGCCGAACGTACTCTGCACCACTCTATATCAGTCTGCTCGGACCGGAATCCACCACACCCGCGACCGACCCCCGACTTTCTTGCTCGTGATATCCGTCTCCGATTCGAGGTCGTGGAGTTTGTTCAGCGCGGTCCGGCGCGAACAACCAAGTCTATCCGCTACCTCCGACGCTGTGAGTGGCTCCGCATAATCGCTTCGGTGTTTGAACACCTCGATAACGTCCGATTCAGTGTACTGGATCTCCCGTCCGGGCGGAGACATACTTCTGTCAACGATTGCCACATACTTATACTGTCGGCAATTATTTCAATCTGGGTGAAAGTACAGAAACACTGTCTGTTGTTGTCGCCGGATGGGCTCGAACGTCGGAGTCGAACGCCATGACCGTCGTTAAGTGTTACAGCCCCTGTAACATGTATTATCCCTCGAAACAGTTACAGCGAATAAGTATAGGCACTCACCGGCTATACCATGGTTCGGGGATACGCCATCCCGCCCTCCAGTGAGTGCTGGCGCGCCGACCAGCGCTCCCTTCGGCCCTTCCATGCCGGACTCTGTCAGTAAGCGACTGGATTACTGCTTGTGGTCCTGCATCGACAGGACCGATTCAAGCGGCTGTGACCGCGCTCTGTATCGGTCGAACACTGTCTCAGCCCAGCTATACACACCCGTGGCGTCGGATTCGGCTATCGCCCGGACGTTGTTCCGGTCGTCGTAGGCCGCCAGACAGACCCGCGAGCGGTCCAGTGCGAGGCCGATATCGAGCGGCGTATCGTGGACGTAGGTATCGATGTTCTCGTGTTCGACGCCTCGCTCCAGTGCGTCTGAGAAGTCTGACGCGGACCGTTCGAGGACACTGTGGTCGATGATGAACTCGATATGTGTCCCCGTTTCGAGCAGTTCCACCGCGGCGTCGTTGAACACTGACGTTACGATGGGCGAGATGGCTCGAACGTCGCCGTCGACCTCGTGCAGCCAGTCCGTGAACCGATCAATCGCGGCTAGTGGGTTCTGTTCGGAGGTCGTCGTGAGACAATCAGGGTCTAACAGAGCCGCCGGGATGTCCGCCGCGATAGTACCGAGGTGGGCGGCCAGTGGCCCGACCGCCCGAGCCCGTTCGACCTCGCTTATCAGTGCCGTGTACTGGTCGAACACCCGCTGTCCAGTCACCGTAAGCCGGTACTCACCGTCCCGTTTGACGACCCACTGTCGCTCGGAGAAGCCCGCGAGTATCCGCTGGATTGTGGTCCGAGTCGCGTCCACCGCATCGCACAGATCGGTGGGCCGTGCCGGATTCGCTCGAAGTTGGGCCAGCACCGCGAACCGCTGTGGTGACCCGGTAAGGAACCGGCAGTCCTCGAAAACGGTGTCGTCCGGACCCTCCGTCATTGGACATATTTGAGTGGGCGACCGTCTTAGCCTCTTTGGCGTTTGGCAACATTGGTCGAGCCCTGACGAACTATTCGTCACTGAACGAGCCGAGACTGGTCTGGGTCCCGCCGTCGTCCGCGCCGTTCGACGCATCCGTCCCGTGTTCCGCAGCGATACGTGCGGCGGCTTCGCGGCCGCCGGAGAAGGAGGCGCGGCGCGCAATAACCGGGTCGCTCAGGGCAGCGGCCGCATCGGCACGTACTGCCTCGTAACGCCTGCGAAACGCCTGTCGGGCTCCGTCGTAGTCGACGACCGGGTGCGGGTAGTCTTTGCCGATATCGACACCACAGGACGCCTGAACGTGTAGCGGTGTCTGCTCGGGCCGGGCAAGGTACTCGTCGGGGAGCGCCTCAAGTTCGGGTACCCATCGACGGATAAACTCGCCGTCCGGGTCCTGATCGCGGGCCTGCTTTCGGGGATTGTACAGCCGGAGCGTCGGCTTGCCGATCAGGCCGCACTGGGACTGCCACTGAGTGTAGTTGATCGCTGCCGAAGCGTCGATGAGGTGGTGGTAAAACCAATCCGCGCCGATTCGCCAAGGCTGCTGGAGGAGGTGGAAATACACCGAGGCACACATCGCCCGCATCCGGAAGTTGAGCCAGCCCGTCGCTTTGAGACAGCGCATCGAGGCGTCGACCATCGGAAACCCGGTCCGGCCGTGCTTCCAAGCGGCCACCAAGTCAGGGTCGTACTGTTCCGCGTTGAACCCCTCGAAAACCGGATTCACAGCCGTCTCAAGCCAGCCAGCCCAGTCTTCGAGTTTCTGTTCGTAGTGTTTGTTCCAGAACAGCCGCGAGATGAACATCTCTTTCCCGCGACCGTCGGGTGCGTACTCGTTGATATACTGGATGACCTGCCGCACGGAGAGACAACCGAAGGCGAGATACGGCGAGAGCCCGCTGGTCCCATCTCGGGCATCCGTCGGCGCTGAGATGTTCCCCAGGTAATCATCGATCCGCTCGGCGAACGCCGACAGCCGCTCGCGCGCAGGACCGGTCCCCCCGCGGGGCACGTCGGTTTTCGACGGCGTGATATCGTAGCGGTCCTCAACCACGCCGATGTCGACGCCGGTGTCGAAGCGCCGCGAGGTGACTGTGCTTGGGTCCCAATCGAATGGGTCGGCCGAGAACCACGCCGAAACGTCATCCTGCCACCCGTCGCGAGTCTCCGCTCTGTCGCGAACCAGCCCGTCGCCGTCGATGAATGTCACGTCACACTGTTCCCGGACGCGACGGTCCCGCTGCCGGCCGTAGCGCCCTGTGGGAACGGCCATCGTTACGATGTCCCAGCCGGCCTCGCGGAACCGCCCCAGCACGTCCACGGGGTCCCCGTGGGCGTAGGTGAGCCCACGACCGGTCGCGGTGTGGTACTGGTCCGAGAGGTCGGTCAGACAGTCATGCAGGAACCGGACGCGGCTGTCACAGGCCAGCCCGTCCGTGCCATAGAACGCCGGGTCGAACACGAACAGCGGAAGGACGTGCTCGGCCGCTGCGGCTCTCGCTACCGCGGCCTGATCGCGAATCCGCAGGTGTTCGCGATGCCAGACGACTGTGCCGGATTCATCGCCCTCAAGCGTCGGAATCGTGTCTTGCTGTGGCGTGTCCAGCATCTCGGCCGACTCGAATCCCGCCATACGCGCTATTGATTCCTTATTGGCCCACGGACACCACTGTCTTTCGCCTCTCGAAGCCAGCTAGTTCGAGACGGAGATCACGTAGCCACCGTATCCGGCTATCAGAAAGATTACCCCTCGGGACCCGCGCTAGTCGGTAATGGAATTCAAATCTACCCGCCGCCGCTTCATGGAACTCGCCGGAACGAGCGCGACAGTGTCGCTTGCCGGCTGTAACGCCCTGCAGGGTGGCGATAGCGACGGGACAGAAACGGGAACGGGACCGCAGAGCCACAGTGCGGACGCGGATTCCGCGACCGTGACTGTCGTAGTCGAACCGGACCAGACGCAGTTGCAGGAACGACAACAGGAGATCCAATCCGAACTCCAAGCGGGGAATCTCACACAGAGCGAGGCACAGGCCGAATACCGCACTGCACAGGAGAACATTGCCGAAGACGCGATCAATTCTTTCAAGGAGCGCGCGACAGCAGACTTCGGTCTCACTGTCGACGACTCTGTTCCCGAAGCGAGTGCGCTGTTAGTCACTGGCCCACCAGCCGGCCTCATCGATACGCTGTCAGTCGAAAGTGTCTCCGGTATCCTCTCGCAAGCGACGTTCGAGCAGATCCTGTCGCAAGTTCGAACTGAAACGCCGGGTGAGACAGAGTAACACACAGCACGGACTGTCTCCTGATTTGCGGTGAAAGGTGTAGTTTTGCTCCGGCCGCTCACCGCGAGGACCGACCGCTGGCTTCCAGAACCACAGTGACAGTGGTTTCGCCGCGTTCGGTCGTCGTCATTACATCGAAACCGATAGCGAGCACGTGCGTGCGGCCCACGCGGTCCTGAGTGACGACGCCACGGTCGGCGACGCAGTCCCCGAACTGGCGGTCCGGCCCACCCGGGCAGTTTGCGTCTTTCCACTGCCGTGCCGCAGTACCGTTGTAGGTTATATTGTAATAGACACCGTCATCGATTCGGGACGTTTGGAGGCGGTCGAGCCGAGGCCGCAACCTCGTTCGAACGGCTGTCACTGCCGAATCGTTCGCAGCCCAGACGTACTGATTCGGGATGGACGCGCTCTCCGTCGCGACGGCTCGCTCAAGGACCCGAAGCGCGTCAGCTGAGGGGTCCTCATCGTAGTCTGCTGTCGCCCGAACGTCGTCGTGGTAACCCAGTTGGAGGGACGCGAAGAGAATCGGGACGAGAGCGACAGCCACGACCGTAGCCGCAACGAGGACTAGCTGTCCGCGCCGAGTCATGCGTACCACACGATAATTCTGACACTGCCGTGTCCCGTTGGGACAGTTGCGGTTCCGGTGCTGACGCCCTGTGGGGTCGGTGTTCCGACTACCCCGTGTGGTGTTTCGACCCGGAACAGGATGTTGTCGGGGAGGATGCGAGCGACCCGGCTCGAAAGCGCGTCCTGTTCGCGGTCGAAGGCTGCCGGACTCGCGACGACTTCCTGAAGTCGCGTCGCACCGTCGTGTCGCGGCGGGTCGTTAGCGAGGAGCGCCGCCGTATCCGAAGCGTACGCATCAAGCTGTGGTCCCTGCCTGTCCGGCGCTGGCGTCCCCAGAGCAAACCCGAGCGCGACGCCGAGAATCAGCACTGTCCCGAGGGCGACCTCCACGAGCGACAGCGGCAACTGGGCTCTACGCATCGACGGTCACCACCAGAGTTTCTTTCGTCGACCGCGGGGCGTCATAGCTGATGGTCACGTTCCTGGATTCGAGTCGCCCAGCGTGCTGGAATCGGAGCTCTGTCGTCTCGTAGGGCACCAGCGGGACCGTGTGGCTGCCATGCAGCCCACTCCGGTTGTGAAGGAGAACCCGGTCGTTAGCGCGGACCGTCCAGACAGTCGTGCCTGCTGGCGGATCGATAGTTACTGTGGCCTGCGCGCTCCGGCGGGGGAGCGTCACCGCGTCGGCCGTCGTCAAGTCGGGCGTGAGTGTTCGTGGCTCCCGAGACTCGACCACGACAAGCCGGCTGATGCGCGTACCGCCCTGCACCGTGCCGGTGCGTGCGATCTCCTCGTCAGCCAACTCGACGCTGACTCCATATTCACTGGCCGGCGGCGCACTCCGCTCCAGCGCCGTCTGGTCGAAGCCGTCCACCCGAGATTGGTTGAGCACGTTGCTCCGGGCGGCCAGCGGCCCGTCCGCCGCGACGAGTCGGTCAGCAATCGCGGCGGCGACCCGTCGCTCGTCAGGACTCCGGTCCGCGCCGGCAATCGCAGTGTCGGCCATCGCGACCCCCAGACCGGTGACAACGGTCAGCAGCACGAGCGCGACACCCAGCGCTGGCAGCGACGTTTGAGCGCGTGCGTCGTGGCCAAAGGGCCAACGCCGCTCCGTCATCGCTCCGACTCCAGTGTCACCGTCACGCTCCCACGTGTTCCGGAAACAACGATTACAGTCGGACTGCCACTCTGCCATTCACCCTCGAAGGTATCGACTCTCTCGGGAAACAACGGCTGTGTTCGGCCGCCGATTTCGGGGTCGGGATGGTCGAGCACGAGGGCTTCGCCGTCAGTCCGAATAGTGTATCCTGTGCCATCGATAGTCGCCGGCAGCGAGAGCCGAACAGTCGCCGAGACGGCCCGAGCGTCCGGCGGGATAGCCTGTTCGATACGAGCCGTCGCTTCGGCGAGCGTTCGGTCGCCGAGTTCCGCCCCGACGGCGGATTGATACGCCGGGACAGTGCCACCGTACAGCGTGGTCGTCACCAGTCCGATGTACAGCAGCACGATCCCCATGCTCAGTAGTTTCTCGACGACGGTGCTGAGCGCGCGGTTATCCATGCCCCACCTCCGTCCGCATATCGTGGCGAACCAGATACAGCGTTCGTCGGCCCGGGAAGGTCGCCACGACGCTCTGGACGCCGTCGCCGTCGATGTCCCTGACTCGCGTGGTTGCACCGACACGCTGGAAGTACTCGGTGAACGGGCGGGGCGTCTCCGTCTCGATAGCCACACTGTAGTTGTCGGCCGGGAGCCGCTCGCGTTCGTGGCTGACGTTCTGTCGAATGGCAGCGGATACGCCGCCCGTCCCGGACACCGTTCCGCCACTGGCGTTGACAAGCGGTGCGCCGACGATGACCGCCGTGTCGTCCCGCGTCGCCGTCACCGGCGGGTCTGTTTCGAACCACGCGTTGCCCGCTGTTCCGCGGACGACGCTACCGCCGAGAAACCGAACGCGGTTGTCGCCGGAGTCGTACACTATCGCATCGATAGGGAGCGTTCGCTGGACCCCGGAGTCGTTGAGTACGCGCAGTTCCCGTTCCACTGTGGTCAACCGCCCCTCAGTAAACCGGACACGGGCGGTCTGGTGGCCCGTCTGCTCGACCGGCCGGAACGCCGTCTCGAACGTGTTGGCGACGCGGGTCTCGTCCGCGGTTGCAGTGTGGCCATCGACGACGGTCCCGACGACCGCTGTCAGTCCACCGAGCGCGACGACGGTCAGCCCCAGCAGCAACACCACGCCGACGACGTGTGACTGGGCGTCGGTGTCGCCAATCAAATCAGACCAGCCCCCGCGAAGACGACGTAGGCGACGAGTACCAGCCCCGAGGAGTGCAACAGCGCCTCGTAGACGCCACGGCTCGCCGTCCCGGCGAACCAGCCACAGGCCAGCATCGTCGCCTGCGTGACCACGTAGAACCGGTGTTGCTCCCGGGCCGGCTTGATCGCGGTCGGGTCAAAGGCGATGTTCGCGCCGCCCGAAACGGCCGACAGTTGCGCGAAGCTATCGAGGACGTAGATGTTGACGGCGACGGTGATACCGATGACAAGCAACGCTGTCGTCCAGCCGACGGCGACGTAGACGAGCAGCGCTGAGCGGATTGATTTCCGTAAATGGTAGAGCTGACCGATTTCGGTCTGTAACGTCTCGAAAACGTCCTCCGCGTCACTTCCCGTATCTAGCGCACCGACGACCAGCCCGATAGTCTGTTCGGCCATCGGTGTGCCGACGCGGTCGACGAACTGGTCCAGCGCCGCGGCCCGCCTATCGGCAGCGGAGTCCCCGGGGCTGTCACCGAGCGAGAGCGTGAACGCGAGCGACTGGACATCGCTAGCGAGCGCGCCGAGTTCCACGTCATCGGCGACGCGTCGGACCGCTTCGGGAAACGGACGGCCGAGCGCAACGTGACCGGCGACAGCGTGCACGAAGTCCTGAATCTCCCGGTCCTTCGCGTCGTCCGCTCTGGCCCGGCGGACCGTTACCATACCGACGGGGACACCAACGGTAGCGTACGAGAGGAGCGCAACGTTGACCGGGCGATAGCCGAGTGACCAGAGGCCGACCGCGACGACGGCTCCCAGCGGCACGCAGGCGAGGAGTGCGCTTGCTGGATTCGAAGGGATGGCTGTGAGTATCGCAACGGGGCCATCCGGCAGGCTGTAACTCGGAGCGGCTGTGTTCCGTGGCCGGAGCGTAGCAACGACGAACGCCGACAGCAGCCCGGCAGCCATCACGAACGCCGCACTCCCGTAGACGACGATGGCGCGGACAGTCGTCTCGCCCAGTGGCGTCGCAACAGGCTCTGAGAGACCGGGCGCAAGAATACCCATCACGGTGACGATGAGCACCACGAGGGCAGGCAACACCAGCAACACGACGAACAGCTCCGCGAGCAGTTCGAGGTAGCCGGTCGCCCGCTCGTGTTGGCGGCTCTGCTCGTGTGAGAGCAGGCGTCCCTCCATCTCCAGATAGCCCTCCAGTGCCTCGGCGCTCTGGTTTGCGTGTTCACGGAACTTCAGCAGAAACGGGGCAAGCAGGTCCCGTGAAGGGGTTTCGCTGGCGACTCGCTCGATGCCGGTGTCGAGACTGCCGGTGAGAATCCCCTGATTGAGCGCACGCCGGAAGGCAACCGCCGTCTCGCCATAGGCGTCCTGTTCGGCAACGGCGCGTAGCATCTCACGGCGGTCGTGGGTGCCGGAGGCGAGCACTCTGAGGTATCGGACTGCGCCGGGGAGCGTGGCTGCGATGTCCGCGCGCCGCGCGCTGGCAACCCACGAGAGATATCGGTTTCCGGCGACGAACACGCCCCGCTTGAGCGTGAGTCCAGCGACGATTCCGATGCCGGTGGCCACGAGAGGGCGAGGGACCGTTGGCAGCGACAGCCGATTGATGACTGGGAGACTCTGCTGGAGCACCGCGACGAACGAATCGAAGGTCCCCGACGGGACGAGCATCGCTGTTGTCGCGGTTCCGATAACGCCGACGCAGAGCGCCAGCCACGACAGTCCGTATACCCTCGCGACGTAGACGCCGAAGCCGGTGCTTGGATAGGCAGCTCGGTAGCGGTCACGCGTGCTTGCGTGGCGGTCGTCCGCGGCGTGGTGGGCGAACAGGGCGTACAGGCCCCGGTCGAGCAAGCCGAGTGTTCCACCGCCCTCAGTCGTCACCCGTCCCAACCTCCAGTTGCGGGCTGTCGGGGGTACCGGCCTGTCGCCGCAGTCGCTCGACGGTCGCTGCCTCGTTCGTCTCCAAGTCGGCCAACACGCCGAACAGGTCGTCGAAATCGGTCACCCCCTCCTGAACGAGGTACTGGACGTAGCGGTGGCGCCGATGGAACGCGTCCTCGACGGCCGACACCGGTTCGTCACGGAGGTCCGAGAGTCGGTCGAAGATGCCGGTGTCGACCTGCCGCCGGTCGTCGCCGAACTGCGGATGGTCGTAGGCGAGTTCGAAGCTCCCGTCGGGCCGTCGCCAGCAGACGGAGTTCCAGTGGATGGTCGTCCCGTCCTTGTGTATCGTCCCGCTACGGTCGTTGCCGCTCTCGGCGACAGATGGGTCGTCGACAAACTCGACGACTTCGCCGACGTAGCGCTCCCCATCGACGTGTCGGGGAAACACGACGAGGTCGATCTCCTTGAGCAAATATGTTGGTAAGCCCTTCTCGATAACGCGGTTGACCAGCGACTCGATATCGTCGGCGTGGGTCGTCCCGATGACTCCGTGGCCGGTGTTGAGCGTCTCAGCGAACGTTTCGAACGATGCGGCAGTATTGATCTCCGCGATGACTTCGACGTCGGGGTTCAGATAATTACACTGCGTCATCAGGTCGGCCATCGTCACGCGGCGGTGGTCCCGCTCGTGGTCTCTCGTGGTGAGCGAAACGCCTGTCTCGTGTGGAATCCGCACCTCACGTGACCCCTCGTCGATACTGATGGGGCGGTCCCGGTACGGGATAAACGGCATATGGGCGTTCATCAGCGTCGTCTTGCCGGCTCCAGTCGGTCCGGAAAAGAGGACGACGCCGTGGGATTCATACAGGAGCCACAGCAGCGCGACCAGTTCCGTCGGCAGCGAGTCCCGCTGGACCAGACCGACCGGCGTCATCGCGTCACCCGACTGTTTCCGGATAGAGATGTGTGGGCCACCTTCGCTGATAGTCGGCAGGGCGACGGCGCAGCGGATGGTGTCGTCGGTGTCGTGGAGGCCGTCCCCGTCGGGGTCGATGTTGACCTTCGCGCTCGGGTTCGAGGCGTTGAGTTCGACCCCGTCATCGGCGGCCAGTTGCGTGACGACGTTGACGAAAGCGGCCTCCGAATCGAAGGCGAGATTGGTCGGCACCCGGCCGTCGTGACCAAGGTCGGCGCGCGGGAGGACCTTCACGCGTTCGTCGACCCGATTTGCCTCGATATCTTCAAGCGTATGGTCCCGAATCGGGACGGTGAGCTTCCCGTAGCCGACCAAATCACGAAGGACATAGTACAGCAAGTCATCGAGGCGGTCGTCGGCGAACCGGTGGTCGACCGGCGGCACGGCGAGGTCGAGTTCGGCCAGCGCCGACCGGAGTCGATAGCGGGCGGCGTCGACCCACTCGGTCGTGTTGCGGACGGTTAGCTGGCGGGCCAGCAGCGAGCGGGCACGGTCCCGGACGAACTCGACGCGGTTTTCGACGACGCCGTCGACGCCAGTCTCCCAGACGCGCTCTTTACACACCTCGATGAGTTGCTCGTCGCCGGGGAGCAGGTCCGGCTCTCGAACCGCGTACTTCGTCGTGAACGGGTCGGCACCGAGGAGATGCTCGCGATAGACGACAACTGGGATCTCGAATCCCTGAAACCGGACGGTATGGCGCTCGACACGCTCGCTCGCAAAGCGGTTGAGATACGCCGGCTCCGGCCCCAGATCGGTCTCGGCCGGGGCGTAATCGTCGGTGTGGACGACCACGCCGTCGTCGGTCACGTCGGCAACGTCGATGCGGGAGTCCAGTGCGTACGGGGTCAGATCGTCGAAACACGCCAGCGACGAGAGCGCGTGGTACTCGATTCGGCGACGGCTCGCCGGAGATGCATCGATCAGTCGGTCGATGACCCGACGGTGTTTCGCGTCGAACCCCCCGTTCATTCGCTCCACTGCCCCCTCACGGGTCCGTGGTCGCTCGACGTTCGCGCCTGCGAAGTGTGACTCGATGGTCGTCAGTGCGTCAGCTTCTGACGCTGAAAGTACCGGGTCACGGACATCGTACCGGAACTCGCTTCGTTCCCGTCGGACGGTCACGACGACGCCCGGATACACCTCGTCTTGCTCGCGAACGTCCGGCGCGTACCAGGCGTCGGCGGCATTCGGTGGTGTCGGTGCGGGGACCACCGGTGCGGTCTCCGTGCCAGCCTGTGCGGTCATACGGTGGTTTAAATTAACCATTGTACTTAAACTTGTAGACTTATTTTTGGGAAATTTAATCAAAATATAATTGAGAGGGTTGAGAAAGGGTGAAGCAGAAGGACAGGTCAGGAAAGTGCCATAGCAACATAGCGCAAGACCACATAATGGCCCCCTGCTGGAGTCAAAGAACCGCTAATATAGGGCGGTCGACGCAGTTCGGTAGGCCTGCCGTCTGCCTAAACTCAGACTTTCGCCATATGCACCAGAATTATCATATCCGTGCCTACGCATCAGTTCAACTGGATGAAAGAAACGCAGTCGGCGACAACGGATGCTGACGCAGCCTTGACGACCACCACACGGCGACGACTCCTCAAGGGCTCACTCGGTGCCGCGGCGACCGCAGCAGCGGTGCCGAGCTTGAGCGGCGTCGCGGCGGCCCATTTCCCGGTCGAGATTGCAATCGATATCCAGCCCGAGAACGCGGAGAACTTCATCGACCTATCGGAACACGACACCATCACCGTCGCAGTCGAGCAGTCAGCGTTCGTCAACAGTGACGGAGACAGCGAGACGTTCGACCCTACAGAGCGGCCCGTTCGGTATCGGTTCGGTTCGCGTCTCGCACTGGAAAACGGCGAGGGCGCTCGGCCCGTCGACGATGGCGAAATCAGGGACCCAGACGACGATGCTGAAGACGGCAAGGCGTCGGTCGTTCTCACGTTCCCAGTCGATGAGATGGGGTTCGACGGTGGGGAGGAGACAGGGTGGCTGTACTGGGAGCGGGACGAATCCGGGGCCCACGGCTATGCCGGCTTCGATTCCGTGCGGGTGTATCGTGGGCAGCCCGCAAGCCGCTCCTTGATCGAACAGCTGCAACGATTGCTGGGCGGGGAGACAGAGACCAGTACTGACTGAGCGGCGGCGAGTCCGGAGTGGTACTGTCAGCGTGTGACTCCCGTAAGCGCTATGCTGGCGACTATATACGTCGCATCCGATGACACGCTATGGCCATCGTTGCTGAAATCCTCCTCGCGGACGAGACGCTGCCGCTGGTCGGCGTGGCGGATTCGATTCCGAGCGGCGAACTCTCGATTTCGAACGCCGTCGGCCTCGAAGACGGAAAGCTACTGCTTACAGTTAGCGTCGACGCTGGCTCCCGCGACGCCTTCGAGCGCGAACTCGACGCACGGTCACAGGTCACCGACGCGGCGGAGATCGGACAGACGGCCGATGGCTGGTTCTACAAGGTGGTCGTCGACAGCGCACCGAACCTCATCGCGTCACACGACCCGGAGGAGTTCGAGGGCGTGGCGATGGACGCGACGGTCACCGGCGACGGGATACGGGAGCAGAAGGTGTTCTCGGATTACGACGCGTTCAGCGCGCTGCAAGACAGGTGTGCGGTCAACGACATCCCACTCGAACTACTGAACATCGCTTCGGACCCCGAGAACCCCGGCGAGCGCGACCAGTTCGGGCTCACGGATAGGCAGTATCGGGCGATGTCTGTCGCTCTCTCGTCGGGATACTACGACTCACCGCGTCGGTGTTCGACGGCGGAACTCGCCGACAAGCTTGATGTGTCGGCTGCCGCGGCGTCCGATCTCCTGCGTCGGGCTGAAAAACAGCTCATCAGTTCGACGGTCGGTCCCGACCAGTTCCGGAACGCCCTCGTGCAGTAGCCACCGCCCTGTTCGACTGCATATGCGCCACCCCACATATAAATGGGCTTATCAGTAAGCAAAGCAGGCTCGTGGCTGTCGGACCTACTAAGCAACGATGTCAGACGAATCTGCGGCAGACGACCACGACGCACAGCGACTTGCAGGCGACGTTGCGATTGTAACCGGCGCGTCATCGGGAATCGGTGAGGCGACCGCTGAGGCGCTGGCTGACGCGGGCGCGAGTGTTGTACTCGCGGCCCGCCGCGCTGAGGAACTGGAGGATCTGGCGGACCGGATCGAGTCGGCCGGCGGGGATGCACTGGTTGTGCCGACCGACGTGACCGACGAAGGCGACATCGACTCGCTGGTCGACGCGACGACCGACGAGTACGGTCGCATCGACATCCTCGTCAACAACGCCGGCGTCATGCTGCTCGAACCGCTGGAACGGGCAGATCGCTCGAACCTCCGGCAGATGGTCGAGGTGAACCTGCTCGGGCTGATGAACCTCACTCATGCGGTGCTTCCGGTCATGCAAGAACAGGAGAGCGGCCACATCGTCAACGTCTCCTCCGTCGCGGGCCGCCGAGCCTCGGCCGATTCGAGCGGCTACAACGCGACAAAGTTCGGGGTGAACGCGTTCACTGAAGCGGTCCGGCAGGAAGTGACGACACAGGGCATCCGGACGACAGTTATCGAACCGGGTGCCGTCGATACGGAGCTCGCGACACACGTTCCGGACGAGCAGGTGCTTGAGCGGTTCGCGGAGATGGACCTCCCGATGCTCCACCCCGACGACATCGCTCGTGGCATCGTGTACGCGACGAGTCAGCCCGCTCGCGTAGACGTGAACGAACTTCTGATCAGGCCGACCGGTCAGGATATCTGATCGAGCGCCCCGTTCGTTCCGAGTGAAAGGGGTGCAGCAATCCAGAGCGGCAGCCATTGCTATTTTCCACCGTCACAGCGCCGACGACAACAGCTACTGGAACCGTCTCTCACTCCTTCGATCCAGCAGGGTTTGCTGGCTTCGCGTTCATCGGCCACGGTCGGTTTCTCGGTGCTGAAATTGGACGCACAGTCGCCGAAACACCCGGTGCCGGAGGAGCCTTACGTCGTCTACCCTAACGAGATACATGGCAATTGAGACCGATGTCCTCGTCGTCGGTGGTGGTGCGACCGGCGCTGGCGTCGCTCGTGACCTCTCCCTCCGGGGCGTCGACGTGACACTCGTCGAGCGTGACGGGCTGACAAGTGGCACCTCCGGGCGCTCGCACGGGCTGCTCCACAGCGGTGCCCGCTACGCCGAGGCAGACCGGGTCGGTGCCGAGGAATGCATCACCGAAAACCGGATACTCAAGGATATCGCCGGGGCCTGTATCCGTGACACCGGTGGGTTGTTCGTCCAGCTTGCCGGGGACGACCCCGACTACTTCGAGGCCAAGCGGGCGGCCTGTGCGGAGATCGGCATTCCCGTCGAGACGCTGGACGCCGATACAGCCCGTGAGCGAGTGCCCGACCTCACTGCCGACGTCGAACGCGCGTTCGAAGTTCCCGACGCCGTCATCTACCCGTCGCGGCTCGTCGCCGCAAACGCCGCCGACGCGCGCGACCACGGCGCAGACATCCATCCACATGCGCCCGTGGAAGACGTGCTCGTAGCGGACGGACAGGTAACCGGCGTACAGGTCGGCGGGACAGTTGGCGACACTATCGAGGCCGACTACGTCGTCAGCGCGACCGGTGCATGGGCGGGCGAGTTCGCCGCGATGGCCGACCTCGATGTCGAGATGCAACCGACACGGGGCGTGATGGTCTCCATCGAGTACAACGACCTCGGACCGGTGCTCAACCGCTGTCGGGACCCCGACGATGGCGATATCGTCGTGCCACACGAGCGCGAGGCCGTTCTCGGAACGACGAGCGTCCCCGTCCGCGACCCGGACGAGTACGAGACGGAGCAGTGGGAAATCGAGGAGAGTATCGCGGAGTGTGCGGCGATGCTGCCCCCAGTTGCAGATGCGCCCGAGGTCCGGACTTGGTGGGGTGTTCGGCCGCTCTACGCACCAGACGAGGACGAGCGGGGCGGCCGCGGGATCTCGCGAGGCTTCTTTCTGCTCGACCACACTGACGACGGCGTCGACAACATGGCGAGCATCGTCGGCGGCAAGCTGACCACCTACCGGCAGATGGCCGAGGCGACGGCAGACCTCGTCTGTGACGCCCTCGGCGTCGACGCCGACTGCCGGACTGCAGACCAGACGCTCCCCAACGTCGACGATCCGAAGCAGTTGGACGCACTCGTGGCCGAGTTCGACGGTCAGGGGCCGACCGATGAAGACGTGGTCGAGTCGGCGTAACCACGCTCCGTGGCCCTGATTTGAGCCGCCAAAAGGGCTGTCGACCGGCTGTACTGTTATAAGGGTGGCAGCCGCACATGCTCTCATGATAAACGAGACCGTGCGGCAGATCGAGGAAATGGAGACACAGAGTTCCTCGATTGCCGCCGTGAAAGCTGCCAAGGCACTCCGCGAACTGACCGACCGCGAGTGCCACACGGTCGAGGACTTCCTCCGCGTGGTCGAGCGCAACAGCAGCGCGCTCCAGCGAGCGAACCGCTCGCACGCACCGCTATACACCACACAGCAACGTATCGTCTCGGACCTGAAAGACGCCGACCCCGACTCTGTCTCGGCGGCCAAGGAGCGACTGCTCGACACAATCGACGAGGTCGTCACGGAAATCGAGACCAGCAAGGACCGCGCAGCGGAGCGGGCGGCGACGCTCATCGACGATGGCGACGTACTGGTGACTCACGAGAACTCCTCGACAGTGACGGCGACGCTCATGGCGGCGCTTGACGATGGGAAAGAGTTCCACCTATACGCGAGAGAGTCGCGGCCGCATTTCTTAGGCCGTCGAACCGCCCGCCAGTTGGCCGACCGGGACGGAGCCGACGTGACGCTCATTGTCGATGGGGCGGCAGGTCACTACCTTTCGGAAGCCGACCGCGTCTTCGTCGGCATGAACTGCCTCATCGACGACGTGGTGTACAACCGCATCGGAACGTTGCCGCTGGCCGCAACGGCCAACGAGATGGATGTCCCCGTGACCGTCGTCGGGACATCGTCGAAGTTCATCGGCAGCGGCTTCACATTCAGAAACACGTTCCGGCAAGGCTCAGACGTGATGCTGGAACCGCCGGAGGGGTTCGACATCGGGAACCCGGGCTACGACGCGACGCCGACCCGCCTGCTCGATACGGTCGTCACAGAGGACGGCATTCTGCAGTTCTGAGGGTACTCAGCGGATTGTCCTGTCGGTGACCTGACGAAGGCGCTCGGCGATGTCGTCGTCAAGGTCATCGGCGGGCACTCGCCACTCCCAGTTTCCGGTCGCCGTGCCGGGGACGTTGAACCGGGCGTCGCTGTCGAGGCCGAGCAGGTCCTGCATTGTGGTCATTGCGACGACTGCATTCGAGTTCCATACCGCCTCGATGAGGTCCCAGTTGATCCGGTCGCCGTCAGTGCCGAGGTTGTAGTGAAGGCAGTCCCGTTGCCGGTCCGAAAGGTCACGGTAGTATCCGGCGAGAGTGTCTGTATCGTGGGTCGAGGTGTAGCCGACGGACTGCTCGGGGTAATGCATCGGCTGGTACATATGGCCCTCTTCACACCAGTCGGCGTACTGCGGCACTCGCATGCCGGGGAAACCGAACTCGTCCCGGAGCGCGACGATGCTCTCGTCGAGAAAGCCCAAGTCCTCGACGAAAAACGGGAGTTCGCCGAGCCTGTCTCTGACCGTCTCGAAGAAGTGTGCGCCGGGGCCGTCGCGCCACTGGCCGGCGGCCGGGTCCTCGGCCTCGGCCGGGATCGACCAGAACTCGTCGAAGCCCTTGAAGTGGTCGATGCGGGCGATATCGACGAGGTCGAACAGTCGCTCGAAGCGGTCGACCCACCAGCCGTAGTCGTTCGCGCGGAGGGCGTCCCAGTCATACACTGGATTCCCCCACCGCTGGCCGTCGTCGCCGGGATTGGGTGGGACGCCAGCCACCTCTGCTGGCTGGTGGTCGTCGTCGAGGCGGAACACCTCCGGGTACGCCCAGACGTCCGCCGAGTCGAGGCCCACGTAGATGGGGAGGTCGCCGACGAGGCCAATGTCCCGCTCGGCCGCATACTCGGCCAGCGCCTGCCACTGGCTGTCGAAACACCACTGGACGAACTTGTGATAGCGGATGTCCGCGGCCAGTTCGTCCCGGTATCGCTCCATGGCCGCTGGCTCACGCGTCCTGATATCGTCCGGCCAGTCCATCCAGCCGGCATCGTCGAACTCGGCTTTCAGCGCCGTAAACAGCGCGTAGTCGTCCAGCCACCCCGATTCGCGCTCGCAGAACTCGGCGAACGACTGCTGGTCCGCGTCGCTTGCGCTCTCGTCGAAGGTCGCGTACGCGTCCCGGAGCCGACCCGTCTTGAACTCGGTCACGCGGTCGTATTTGACGTGCTGTTGGGAGAGATCGTCCGACGGTTCGATGGCAGCCTCTGTGAGATAGCCACGGTCGACGAGGTCGCGGAGATCGACGAGCAGCGGGTTTCCGGCGAAGGCGGACGACGACTGATACGGGGAGTTCCCGTGGATGCTCGCTGTGGGACCGAGGGGACAGAACTGCCATAGCGACTGGTCCGCCCGATCGAGGAAGTCGACGAACGCCCGCGCGCCGGCACCGAGGTCACCGATGCCGTGTGGCCCCGGGAGCGACGTCTGGTGGAGAAACACCCCGCTCTGCCGTTCGAATTGCATACGCACCTGTTGCCCTGACAGGCATTTCAATGGGCGGGGTTGTTGACTGCCATCGTGTCTGCTTGTAGGTCCGGAGACGGCCGCACGCAAACATATATATTGTATCCATTTGATGCTCTGATGAGAGAGCCAGTGACAGAGATGCCACCGAACGTGCTGATGCTGGGCTGGGGGTTCCCACCCAACATCACCGGCGGGCTTGATACCGCTATCGGGGAGCTGTTCGAACAGCTCGAACCGAGAGACGACATCGAGTTCGAGTTGGTGTTACCCGCGGAGTACGCGCCGCCGGACCGCGACGGTATCCACGGCGTCTCGACGGGCAGTGGCGACATCATCACGCGTATCGGCCGGCTAGCCGGGGAGTTCGCCGACCGGGCGGCCGACGCCGATATCATCCACACGAACGACTGGTTCGGCTACAACCCCGGCTCGCGGGCCAAGTCGGCCCACGATGTCGAATGGATCTCGACGTTCCACTCGCTGTCCGCGGACCGCAACGTGAACCCGCCACAGCGGGAAGTCGAAACCGAACAGCGGGTCGCCAACCGCTCGGACCACATCGTCGCGGTGAGCAAGTTCACGCAGCGACGGATTCGCGAGCAGTACGACGCCGACTCGACGGTCATCTACAACGGATTTTCGTCGGTGGAGCCGACAGGCCGAGACATCAAGGCGGAGCTCAACATCGACGGGAAGATGCTGTTTTTCGTTGGCCGACACACCGACCAGAAAGGGCTGTCGTACCTGCTGTACGCGCTCTCGAAGCTCGGCCGAGACGACGTCAGTTTGGTACTCGGCGGCTCAGGGCATCTCACCGAACAGCTCGAACAGTTCGCGGAGCTGCTGGGCGTCGAGGACCGTGTCTACTTCCCGGGGTATCTCCCCCAGTCGGAACTCGGGGACTACTACAACAGCGCCGACCTGTTCGTCTCACCGTCGCTGGCGGAGCCGTTCGGCATCACAATCGTCGAAGCGCTGTCAGTCGGGACGCGCGTCGTCGCCTGTGAGAGCGGGGCCGCGGAACTGCTCAACGAGGACTGTGTCATCGAGGTCGAACCCGATTCGGACTCCATCGCCGAGGGAATCGAGCACGCGCTATCGCTGTCGACGCCCATCGAGTACGATGTTCGGACTTGGGAAGCGGTCGCTGACGAACACGTCGAGTTCTATCGCGAGGTTCTGAACGAAGCCTGACTGTGACCGACCGCTTACCGGAGGAAGCGAACGTCCGTGACCGGTTCCGGATGAACGATAAGGTAGCCATCGGCTGTCGGCTCCAGCCCCGTCACTGACGTTGTGTCCGTTTGCGTCCGATATGGGCTGTCGGCGGTCCCGTCGGCCGACTGGTAGGGGCTGTCGTAGGGCGTCTGTCTGTCCTCCGGCGGGCGGTCGAAGTCCTCGGGCGGCAGGTATATCTTTTCGCCCGACGCCGAACGGACGACGACGGCCGTGTCGCGGTCACCCGAGACGTCGATTCTGGTCCGGCCGTCGTCGATTGTCATCTCGAACGTGATTGGCTCCGTTTCTGTTTGTGACATGTTGTCAGTGGTTTTCGTACGCCGAGTAATCGGGGCTGTGTCACTTAGTCCTTCGCCAGCGATGCAATGGCTGGCGGCGGGCCGTGGTTGGTCTTGTACTCGGACAGAGGGTTCGCGAGCGATCAGCGGTTGATGAGGAGTGAGCCCGACATATTGTACCCCTCGACGTGGACGTCCTCGCCAAGAATCGTTTCGTCGAGGTCGCAGTCGTGGACCTCGGTGTCCGGGAACACGATGGTCCGGTCGAGGCTGCTGTCGGTCACTTCCGCGCCGGCCATCACGTGGACGGTGTCACCGATCTCGGAGTTCTCGACGGTCGCGTCCGGGTGGATGAGCGACCCGCCGTCGAGTTTCCACTCGACCGCCTCGAAGTACGAGTCGGGCGTCCCGATGTCGAACCAGACGTCGTCGAAGGTGAACGTGGACACCGGTTCCTGCCGTTGCAGCCAGTCGATGTACCAGCCCGGTTCGTCGGGGTTGTTGTCGCCCGAGAGGTACTCCTCGAAGCGGAGCGAATCAGCGGGGAAGGCGTAGCAGGCAATCGACACGAGCGTACTCTTGGGATTGTCGGGCTTCTCCTGAAAGTCGACGACGCGCTCGCCGTCGAGTTCGACGAGCCCGTAGGACTTGGCTTTCTCCCGCGAGCCAACGTCGTAGGCGGCGAGTACCGGCCCGTCACGCTCCTCGAAGAAATCGAGGAACTCGGAGGGGTCGAAGCCGATGAGGTTGTCGCCGCCGATAACGAACAGGTCGTCGTCGATACCCTCGCGGTCGATGAGTTGCGCGAGCGCGCCGACGACGCCGAACTTCTCGTCTTCGTCTGCCGTGCTCTCGACGGAGAGTTGCACCTTCTCGTAGCCCATCTCATCGATGTGGGCCTCGAACTCGTCGGCAAAGGCCTCGTTTGTGCTCAGGTACGTCGTCCCGATTCGGTCATCGGCTTCAAGCGATTGCAAGACCCCGTCGATAACAGTCGTCTCACCGACCGGAAGTAGCATCTTCGGTCGACGCCGAGTGATCGGCCACAGTCGTGTCGCGTAGCCGCCAGCTAGAACTATCGCGTCCATACCCCACAGTCAGACCCGAATTATAAAGTGGTAACTAATTGTCGGGGTGGCTAGAGGTTTAGCTGCCAGACAGTTGTCCCGGCGGTGACCAGATCCTCGTCGTCCGCGGCGGCGACGATCACCTGATTCTCACCGGGGTCGACGTCGACCGCGACCTCGAACTCGCGGTCCTCGACGGGGATGTACGTGATGTCGGCAGGGGTTTTGACCACGACACAGACGCCGGTCGTCTCGCCGGAGACGACCAGTTCGTTCCCGCGGAACTGTGTATCGACGCGGAGCGCGGGACTGCGGTCGGGGGTGTGGGCCCGTCGCTCGCGGTAGCGGTCGTCGACGAACGCGGGCGTCTCGACCGGTTCACCGGCGCTGATACCGTGGGCCAGCCGCACATACTGGGCCATCGACCACGCCAGCGGCGTCGCCGAGCCGGTCCCTTGGGCGAACTCCCAGTCGTAGTCGGTCGCGTGGCCTCGGTCCCAGATCTGTTCGGCGATCATCCGCCCCGAGTTCGCCACGTCCTGCATCATCCGCAGGCAGTTCTCGGGCGGGATATCCGGGTCATCACGATGGAGTTCGTACTCGGCGCGCTCGCCGGTAAGCAGCGGCCAGAGGCGACCCTTCCCCTTGTGTTCGACCGTCCACGGCGCGCCCTGATCGTCCCGGCCGCGTTCGCCGTAGCCGTCGCCGTTGTACCGGTAGAACCCGGGCGCGTACTCCGTGTCGACGCTGATCGTGTCGTCGACCTCGACGAGCGAGTTCCGGATGGTCTCGTCGTCGTCGGGCTTGATACCCAGCCGAACGAGTTCGAGGAAGCCGCCGTCGATGATGTTCCGTTCGTCCAGCGTCGGGCCGTCGTTCGCGAGCGTGCGAAGGTGCCCCATCTCGGGGTTCCCATCGAGCGTGACCCGCGTGTAGTAGGGCGTGGTGGAGTGGCGCTCGGTCCCGGTCTCGGTCGCGGTCCATGCCTCGACGTTGTTCGCCCACTGGTCGGCCAGCGCCAGCCAGACGAGCGCGTCGGCCTCGTGGCCGGTATCGAGTGCGAGCTTCGCCGCACACGCGAGCCCCGCGATTTCGGCCGCAATCGAGGACGGCGAGAAGCCGGCCTCCTCCTCCCAGCGCTCCTGTGCGGTCTCGGGGCCGTGGCGGACGACGTACTCGGCCGACCGCCGGACGTTCTCGTAGCTGTACTCGACATCCTCGAAGTCGACGCCGGATTCGGCGAGGCGGTAGGCCATCACCTGCGGGAACGAGATGTTGTCCATCTGCTCGCCGCCCCAGCGGGTCGTCCCGTTGACGTAGGTGTTCTGCGGGATGAAGCCGGCGTCGTCCTGCTGATACTCGTAGATGTACTCCAGTTGGTCCGTCGCGATGTCCAGCGACCCGATGGCGTCGAAGACGCTGAACACCTGATAGAGGTCCCGGGACCAGACGAAGTTGTAGCCGTAGCCCTTGGGCTCCTCTGCGTGGACAGCCTCGCCCCACGGCACGGACGGCGAGGCGATGGACGCCCCGTGGTAGGTCTTGTCCTCGACCGCCAGCAGCGTCATGAGCGCAGTTCGGTACTGGTTCGCCAGATCCTCGTCGCCGGCGACCGATTCTGGAAGAGGCTTGTCCGAGAGGAAGTCGGTCCAGCTGTCGGCGTATTCCGCGCTGACCGTCTCGTAGCCGCGGTCGAGTGCGCCGTCGGCTTCGCCCAGTGCGGCGGCGGTGTCGGCCTGCCGCGCGAAGCCGAGTGCGACCGTGTCCCTGACTCTGGTCCCCGAATCCAGCCGGCCAATGAGGACGAGGTTCGTCCCGTCGAGGGATTCGACCGGATTCGGGAGCTCGCCGTCGGAGTACAGCCCGTCAAGACGCTCGCTACCGGCCGCGCCGACAGTGGCCCAGTCGAAGCGTCCGGCCGCGGCCATCGCTACGGCGATAGAGTAGGCGTCGCCGTTCTCGTCGACAAGCAGGTCGTTGTCGGTCTGGTCGGTGTAGGCCCGGGGGTTCCGGCCGACGAGGTGGTAGCTCCCGGGCTGGCCGTATCTGATGGCGCGGTCCTCGGTGACCGTACTCGTGAGTGCGATGTCGGCGACAGAGAACACGTCGTAGGACTTGCCGTCCTCGGAACTGAAGGACACGTCGGCGACGATAGCGTCGTGTTCAGGGTCAGTCGCGTAGTCGACGGTCAGTGTCCACTCGTGGCCCCGGCCATCGCCGGTCTCGGTGAAGACGTGGCGGTAGAGCAGCGCCTCGTCGTCGACCGGTTCGACGCGTCGCCTCACGGTGTCGTCGGTCCGGCGGTTCTCGCGGTGGGTCCGGACGGCATAATCCGTCTCGTCCGTACACCGGACCAAGAAATCCAGCGTCCGCAAGTTCATCAGATCGACTTGCGGGTAGCGGGCCTCCGTCAGTGCACCCTCAGTGAGCGTGAACCAGACGCGCGAGGGGTCCTGCTCGTCGTGGTCGGCGACGGTGCCGACGCCGTACTTCTCCCCGGTTGTCCACGTCGGGCGCTCGCTCGGCCCCTCGGTTCCGGCCGATGTCGTCGGCAGCGCGTTCAGTTCGCCCAGACGCGCAGTCGCGTGGAGCCGCAGCGCATGTGACCAGCCAAGCGGCGTCGCGCTGTCGAGATCGCCGTCGTCGAAGGCCTGTTCGGCGAGGTAGCCGGCGTCGGTCGAAAGCGGCCCGTCGTCTTCGAGCAGTTCGTACAGGTCGCTCGCGCGGTCGAGGTACGCGTCGCCGCTCATATCGCGCTCGTTCAGCATATCGCCGACGCGGGCAGCGGCGAGGGTCCCCATCGCCGTCGTGACCGTCCAGACCTTCTCGCTGTCCTGATGCCCGGTCCGCCAGCGGTCGCCCTCGTAGCGGGCCAGCCCCGCGACCCGGCTCTCTGTCGGGTTCCGGAAGAGCGTATCCAGCGTCGTGCTCACATGGTCGGCCAGACGAGTGAGGTGCTGGTCGGAGAGCGTCGTCGCCTCGACGCTGTCGTACTCCTGCAGTGCGTCTGCGAGGTGGAGCCCCGCAGCGTCGATGCGGTGGTCCGGTGTCCCGTTTGTCAGCCCTATCACGTACACGCCAAGATCGGCGTCCCAGAGCGTCTCCAGCCCGTCCAGCAGCCTGTCAGCCGCTTCGAGGCTTCGCTCGCGGACCGACTCGCCCATCGGCGCACGGGCCACCGCGGCGAAGGCTTCGATGAACGTCGTAGTAGTGTGCGTGAACTGGCCGATGGAGTCTTCCCAGACGTTCTGACACGGCTCGGGCAGGTCGTTGTCCGCGATGTCTTCGACGAGCGTCTCGACGGCCGCAGTGATTGTCTCCCGAACCATCGCCGTCAGTTCGGCGTCCATCTTGCGGCGATGCGTTCGCAGCATCGTCGCGAGGAAGGCGGTGACAGTCGCGGTCTGGTCGGCCTGATACTCCGGCGACTCGGCGTTGTGTTCGACTCTGGCGTTGGCCCATCCCGGTGCGATAGCCCCGCTATCGGCCCAGACGCGGTGGGGCCAGCGGCCGTCGGAAAGCTGGCTGTCACAGAGGAACTCCGCGCTCTCGGTCAGCATCTCCGCGGTGTCGATGTCGAGCCGAGTCCCGGCTTCGAGCAGGTGCCGGGAGACCGAGGCGTCGTCGCGGAACCAGACGTAGCCGTAGCCGCCGGAGTTCGAGTAGAAGGGGTCGAACTCCGGTGCGGCGATCCGGCCACCGGTGGGCGAGGACAGCAGGTCAAGCACGCGCAGGTCCATCCGTATCGAGTCCGAGCGCGGCGTGGATTCAGCCACGTCGATCCGCGTTCGCTCCCGCCCGGCCTGTCGGAGGTCGTCAGACGTCGTATGCTCTCTCACGCAGTCGGCGAGGTCAAGCAGTGCCGTCTCCCGGTCGACCTCGTCGTGGTTGGAGAGCTGGCTGACGAGCGTCGTGTCCTTGCTGCGCCCGGACCGGTCCAGCGGCGCGGTCACGAGGAAATCGCCGGTGAGCCGCGTCTGGTCGCGCCGCTCGACTGGTTCCGACCGCGGGAAATCGACCGGGCTGTCTTCGAGTATCTCTGCGAGGCGTTCCGGCCGCTGGCCGGCGACGGCGTCTAGGCCGGTCGACGAAGCGAGGTAATCGTGTTCTCGCCGATGGTACACCTCCAGCACGCGCGAGTTGTCGGGCCCGGCGTCCTCGTGAATCAGCGAGCCGACGCCGCTATCGCTGTTGTCGGGGGCCAGCGTGACGAACGCCACGAGTTTGGCGTTCTGTGGAACGGCCCCACGCATCGCGACGTGCGTGACGTGTGCCCGCCCAAGCGTCAGGTCGTACTGGTGGACCGTGAACGACCCCGCGTCGTACTCGGTCTCGACGAGTCGCGTCTCACGATAGTAGTGCTGTCTGATGGTCTCTAGGTCGCTGAACCACCGTGTCTCGTCCCCAAGCATAACCCCGAGCCGAGAGCGGTCGATACCGGAGAGCCCGGAGAGTGAATCCGAATAGTCTTTCAGTGTGCCGTCTTCGCCGACGTGTACGAGGCGATCACCGTGCCCGGAGAAAGAGCCTGAAACAGTCCTGCGCTCCTCTGGAAAGCGCTCATGACGAGTCCGCTTGTATTCGTTGAGCGCTGTCGAAAGCCGCATACACATCAAAGCAGACCACTCTCTATAAACTCCTGTGGTTCGGACAAATTAGTGATACTTCGGGGGAGTGACTCCATATGCCGAGGAAACGGGGCCGCTAATGCTACACGCCCCCGCCCCTCGGACTACTGGTTCAGGTCGCTCTCAGTAGCCGGAAACACGCCCACACTATCGACTGTGACAGTCGCCTCACCGTCATCAGCGGTCCCGCGGTGCTCGCCGGAAACGAGGTCAGTGTCGTCGGCCCCGGCCGGCAGTCCGACAGTCGACGGCTCACTGCCGAAATTGAGCACCACGATGGCTGCGTCCTCCGTAGTTGTCCGTGCGTACGCGACGACGCGGTCGGACGGGCCGTCTCGAACCTCATACGGAACTCGAACGAGGTCCGCATCGGCCGATAGCGCCGACTGCTCGTGTCTGACTGCCGAGAGGTCACTGACGAACGACTGGAGTGCCTCGTCGGCATGGTCCCACGCGAGGTCGTCACGCCGGCCGCGCTGGCCGAACTCTTGGCCGGCATACAGCAGCGGCGCGCCGGGGAGCGTGAACAGCGCGCCCGCGGCGGCCTCAGCAGCGTCCCGCCCGTAATCGACGATATAGCGGGTCTCGTCGTGGTTCTCCGCGTACAGCATGAACGAGGCGTGCTCCGGGAAGCCGATTTCCGCTCGGCCCTCGATAGCGTCAAGAACAGCCTCGGCATCGCCGCCACCCCCGACCTGTCGGAGCGCGGCGTAGGTCGTCGAATCGAAGTGCATATCGAACAGCCCGGCCTGGAAGTCGGGAATGTACGGAATCGTCTCGTCAAGCAACAGGAACTCGCTGTCGCGGTCCTTGCAGTAATCGTGGATTTCGCGCCAGAAGCTGTTCGGGACCGCCCAAGCCATGTCACATCGGAACCCGTCGACCAGTTCGGCCCACTGGGCGACCGCATCGAGTAGGTGCCGGCGGACCGGCAGATGGTCGAAGTCGAAGTTCGCGATGTGTTCCCAGTCGAAGTACGTCTCCGGTTCGGTGTCGCTCCGCCACTCGTACCAGTCCCGGTATTCGCTGTCCGGCCCTTCGACGGCGGACTCGAAGTAGGGGTGGGTCCGCGCCGAGTGGTTACAGACCAAGTCGAATAGCACCTTGAACCCCCGGTCGTGGGCCGCCTCGATGAACCGCTCGTAGTCCGCGCGGGTGCCGAGATCAGACGCGATTTCGAAGAAGTCAGTGATGTTGTAGCCGTGGGGCGCGTGGTCGTTCTGTAACACCGGCGTGAGCCAGATAGCGTCGACGCCGAGCGAGTCGAGGTAGTCCAGACGGTCGATTATCGCGTCAAAGGGCGATTCGTCGCTATCGCCGGCGAACGTGCGGACGTAAATCTCGTAGATCACCGACTCCTCGGCCCACGAAGGCGCATCGTAGGGTCGTCTAACGGCAACGCCTGCATCGTTCGTCACCGTTTCGACGCCGCCCGCGGTGCGGGTGAACTCGACGGCGTCGGGCACGCTATAGCCGTGGTCCCCGACCGCGACAGCATGGATGCGGACTCGCTCCGAGAGTGCAGCCAGCGGAATCCGGAGCGCCGTCCCGTCCCGGGTTACCGCGTCCTCGTCGATGTCGTCGCGGTCGTCCAGCAGGAACTCGACGGCGAAGTCGGCGGCGGTCTCGGTCCCCGCTGGGTGAGGGCTGCAGTCCGCCCGAACCACGGCCTCGTCACCCTCGATGGCCGGCCGTAAAGTCAGACGCGGCTGGCCGCCGCCGTCTCCGTCGCTGCTGTCCTCGCCCTGTGTATACTCGCCGCTCCCGCTCCGGCCGGGACCACTTCGCCCGCTGGCGACGCCGCCGCTGTGACCGCCAGATTGCCCGGATGTGTGTGTGTTACTCGGCTGGAGGCTCCCCGGGAACGCACGCACAGTGAGGTCGTGCTCGCCGTCCGGTGCGGTGAGGCGGACGACGTATCTCCCCGGTGCGTCAGGGACGAGGTGTTCGACCGGGTCGTTTCCGAGCGATGCTGTTGATTGCTCCGGTGCCTGCGTTAGTCGCCAAGTGTAGGTCGCCGACGGATCCGGGTCGCGGGGCGCGAGTTCGACCTCGTCACCCGTCGCCACGAACCGCGGCGGTCCAGGATGGTGCATAGGTTCACTGCGATTGACAGTGTCTTTGTACTTGGGGTAGCCGCGAACGTCCCGTCGCCGGCAGCATCGCTTTCCGGCTACGGCGTGTACCCCCTCTGTGCCCGACTACCGACGCGATGCCGGGTTTGCGCTGCTCTGTGGACTGGCACTAGTTGCGTATCTATGGCAGACAGGTGCACATGAGGCGCTCTGGTCCAAGTCCGTTGTGGCCGTCGGCGTGGCCGGCGCACTGGGTGTCGAGGCGCTGTTCGTTCTCGAGACACCCGTCGCGTCGCTGTGGGAGCGACGCGGCGTGCGGACGGCGTCGGCGATTGCGCTTGTGGGAGGGGCTGGCGGACTCGCAGTCTTTCTGGGTCCAGTCATCGTCGCCGCGGCGTGCTGGGGGCTCATAACGTACTTCCTCATCCTCGCTGTGAGCCTGTGTTACCGGTGATTGTCGCCCCCACAGGGACATCCCTGCGGACAACATCGGCTAATGGGAGCGAGGGGACCGTCCAGCGATAGCGCCTCGTGATCCAGATCGGTACAGGTAGCATCAGGACGTATTTATATGCACACACATATCGGTATTTGTCTCTACTCTATACATTTTCGCGTCCTATTCTGGGAGTTAAGGAACTAAATAAACCCCATTTTCTGCATAGCGGGCCTAGAATATAGGTATGTAGACTCCAACTCACATATCTGGGGCCGCTTTTTGATTTTCTACACCCAAATGAGAGAGGTTATTACTAAACATAGTAGATACCCCTCTCAGATGACGTATATGGGCCTACTAATGGCAAGGTATCCCTACAACAGTCTGACTTGTCCACTACGGGTAGCGGCTACTCGGTCATCGAATAACAACTGTACTGGTATTAGATTCTTCCCCGGTACCGGTCAGCAGACGACAGAACTCGGTAGATCCGTCGAGACAACAGACAGCGTCGTTATTCGTGGGCCAAGTTGACCTCGATGACGTTGGCAGCCTGTTGCACCGTATCGATGAGGTGTGCTTTGCGGCCCGGTGATTGCAACCGGTTGATGGGTGCGGTGATGCTGATGGCGGCCTCGCGGCGGTCGCCGGTGTCGATAGGGACCCCGACGCAGCCGGTCCCGTCGACCCGCTCCTCGGTATCGTCGGCGACGCCCCGTTCTCGAATGGTCTCCAGTTCCGTAAACAGCGTCTCGCGGTCTGTGATGGTGTGTTCCGTCTCAGCCGGGAGCCCGCGGGCCTCGATGATTTCCGCGACCCGGTCGTCGTCGAAACTCGACAGAAGCGCTTTGCCGATAGCGGTCTTGTGGAGGTGGATGCGTTTCCCGAGGCGCGTATCGAGCGCGACCGCCTGATCGCCGCTGGTCGTATGGATGTAGATGCCATAGCCCTGCTCTTCGATCATCAGGTTCGCCAGTTCGCCGGTCTCGACGGCCATCCGTCTGACTTCGGGCTTTGCCACTTCGTAGATGCCGTCATATCGCTGTGCGATGCCGCCGAACTCCAGCCATCGGAGCCCGATGTGGTACTCGCCGTCCCGTTCCACGACCAACCCCTCGTCTTCCAGCGTTACCAGATGTTTGTATATCGTGCTCTTGGCCGGCTCCAGCGAGTCAGCGAGTTCGACCAGCGTGGCGCTCCCACCGAGGTCTTTGATTCCTGAGAGTATTGCCAGCGAGGTCTGCGTCGCCCGGACCGAGTCCGTTTTTGCCCGTGTCATTAGACACCAGTTCTGGTGCCGCTCGAATAAAATTGCCGTATCGGCTGTGACAACCGCTCTGCGTTGGCTTCCGGGACTGAGCATACTGAGACATGGGCGTCACACAGCTCCTCGGTGGCACAAGCGTTCGAAATGACGAAACGGAAGACCGGCTCCAGTGATGCGATAGCAGCGACCGAAGTCGTCGGTATCGCTGTGACGTGGCGACCGAACAGCCACAGGAGACCGAGAGACCAGTTACGTGCCGCCGACCGCTTTGGAGGCTGGGTGAGCAGGGAGTGAAAGGTTATATAGTGAGAATATTTCGTGATTTCGAATTTCCCGAAAAACGGTAGGACGACAGTCCTAAGTGAGGTTTCAGTCGCCAGTGGACGGTAGATTTAAGCGGTTCCGTCGGGATTTTTGAGGTGAGTTATGAGTGTGACGCGACACTACGACCGCGAGTTCGTCAGAACGTTCTTTACCTCCCCGACAGCCGTCGACGGGGAAGAGGACTCCGCGAAGATGCTGCGAAGCGCGGGCCAACTCCGTGGCCTGCAGGCCCCGGACGTCTGGGTCCCGGACAACGAGGACGCGACCGCACCGAACATGCGCGAGGAGGGCGTCGAGAACATCATCGAAGTCGTCGCCGAACAGGGCGCTGAGTTCCCCGGCGAGATCCACCCGCGCGTCGTCTGGCACCGCGAGTCGCCGACGACCCGGTATCAGGGGTTCCAGCAGATGCTGGAAATCACAGACCCCGACAACGGCGCTGTTGAACACATCGACGGGTTCGTCATCCCGGAGGTCGGCGACATCGACGACTGGAAGAAGGCCGATGAGTTCTTCACCATCATCGAGCACGAGCATGGGCTCGAAGAGGGGAGCCTCTCGATGTCGGTTATCGTCGAGAGCGGCGAGGCCGAACTGGCGATGGGCGACCTGCGAGACGAGATGGGCAAGCCTTCGAACAACCTCGAACGCATGTTCCTGCTGGTCGACGGCGAAGTCGACTACACGAAGGACATGCGCGCGATGACCCCCACCGGCGAACTCCCGCCGTGGCCCGAACTGCGGCACAACACCTCCCGGGGAGCCAGCGCCGCGGGCCTCATCGCCGTCGACGGCCCTTACGACGACATCCGCGACGTGGCGGGGTACCGCGAACGGATGCAGGACAACCGCGCGAAGGGGATGACCGGCATCTGGTCGCTGACGCCAGGTCAGGTCGTCGAGGCGAACACGGCCCCGCTCCCGCCCAAAACCGGTAGCTGGCTGCTCGAAGTCGGCGGCCAAGAGGTCGAACTCGAACAGGAAGACGGCACGCAGGTGTACGACGGCGACGACCTCTCACTTTCGGCGGACGGCGAGGGCGGCTACGTTCTGGAGGCAGGCGGTGAGCGACTTGAACTCGACGAGGGTGAACTCACCGAGGAACTGCTCGACAGGACCGCGTACATCCCCAGCATGAACGACATCGTCGACTCGATGGAGGAGTTCGAGGCCGCCAAGGAGGCCGGTAAGGGAGCCATCGCGATGACTCAGGCCGCCACGCTGGTCATCGACGGCGTCGAAGTGGATATCAGCAAGGACCGGATGTGGGACGAGGCCACCTATCAGGCCGCCCAGACGCCCATCACGCTGTTTCAGGACGTGTACGAGCACCGGCCGGACCAGCACGAAGAGCTAGAGGAGATGTACGGCGCTGACATCGTCGAGCGTGCGACGGCTGTCGGGAACTGACGGTCGGACCCAGCATTTCGCCATTCGAAACACCGTGGGTGCGGTTCAGCTTTTGAGCACTACAGCCTTCGAACGGTTCAGTCTTCCAGCGGTTCGATGAGTTCGACGTGATGGCCGTCGGGATCCGCGACGAAAGCCGTGTACGCGCCGGCTTCCGGCTGTGGGCCCGGCTCTTTGACGACGCCGTGGTGGTCGATACGCTCGACTGTCGCGTCGACGTCGTCCACGCCGAGCGCGAGGTGGTCCCAGCCGCTGCCCATCTCGAAACTCGTCTCGGCCTCGGTCTCCGAGAGTTGCAGTTCGACGCCGTTGTCGTCGGCCACGTAGTAGTTGGTCGTCTCGCCGTCCGGCGTGGTGAACTGCCAAGACTCCTCGAAGCCGAACTGTTCGTAGAACGCGATCGATTCTGTGGCGTCGGCCACGTTCAGGCACATGTGGAGTATGCTTGCGTTGCCCATGCATCGCTTCCACTGCCCTGAGGCAAATAGCTGGTGGGCTGTCCGAAGCGAATTGTGACCGCATGCCACAGACTTTAATGATTATTACTTCTGAATGCTCGTATGGCGATCGAAAACGTCGAAGACACTTGGTCGGCACAGGAACTGGACCTGAGTCGACCGGACGTTGACGCGTATCGGGACCTAGCAGAGGCGCTTCGTTCACAGGTCTCGGGTGGGGTCGAATTCGACGAATACGCCCGGGTTCTGTACGCGACAGACGGGAGCATCTACCGCGCCGAGCCGGCCGGGGTCGTGTATCCGACCGATGTCAGCGACGTGCAGGCAGCTGTCGCGGTGGCAACGAACCACGGTGTTCCGATACTGCCCCGTGGCACCGGGTCGTCGCTCGCTGGACAGACCGTCGGACCGGGCTGTGTCGTCCTAGATATGTCCCGACACATGGACGATATCCTCGATGTCCGGCCGGACGAGCAGACCGCACATATCCAGCCGGGGGTGGTGCAGGACGACTTAGACGACGCCTTAGCCGACTACGGCCTGAAGTTCGCCCCGGACCCGGCGTCGTCGAACCGCGCCACTGTCGGCGGCGGCATCGGAAACAACTCCACCGGCGCACACTCAGTCCGGTATGGCATCACCGACGCCTACACCGACGCGGTGAAGGCCGTCCTCTCGGACGGCTCGCTCATCCACGCCCGCGAGGTCGTCATCGACTCGCCGGAGTGGGACGACATCGTGGGCAAGGACGACCGCGAAGCCGAGATCTATCGGACGGTCCGCGAAGTCGTCGAGGAGAACGCCGACGAGATCGAAGCGCGGTATCCGGACCTCAAGCGCCGGGTGTCGGGCTACAATCTCGACCGCGTCGTCTACGAGAACGACGACGGCGAGCGGGTGCTGAACCTCGCGAAACTGTTCGTCGGCAGCGAGGGAACGCTGGGCGTCATCGTCGAGGCCGAGCTCTCGCTCGTGACCGTCCCCGAGGAGACCGCGCTGGCGCTGTACTGCTTCGACACGCTCGCGGACGCGATGAAGGCCGTCCCGGTCGCGCTCGACTACGACGTCAGCGCCGTCGAACTGATGGACGACGAGGTGTTCAGGCTGGCGGCCGGCTCCGACGGCTACGCCGAGTACGTCGACCCGATTCCAGAGCGGGCGGCGGCCGCGCTGATGCTGGAATACGACTCGGAACTGCACGACGACTTCGAGGCGGCCATCGCGCGGACCACCGAGCGGTTCGTCGACGACGGGGAAGCCTTCGACGTGGTCGAGGCCTACACCGAGGCCGACCAAGCCGACCTCTGGAAGCTCCGCAAAGCGGCGATTCCGCTCCTGATGTCAATGGACGGCGATCCCAAGCCGTACCCGTTTATCGAGGACGCGACGGTTCCGCCCGCCGAACTGGCCGAGTACGTCGACAAGTTCGAGGACGTGCTGGCCGACCACGACACGTCCGCCGCGTACTTCGCTCACGCCGGTTCCGGGACGCTGCATATCCGCCCGATTCTCAATCTGAAAGAGATGTCGGGCATCGAGGACATGCACTCTATCACCGACGACGTGACCGACCTCGTGCTGGAACACAACGGGTCGTTCTCTGGCGAGCACGGCGACGGGATGGCCCGGACGGAGTTCACTCCCAAGATGTATGGCGAGACGCTCTGGGACGCGTTCAAGGAGGTCAAGACAGCCTTCGACCCGCAGTGGTGGATGCACCCGGGTAACGTCGTCTACCGCGAGGGGCCGGCGGATATCGGCCCTGACGCCGACCGCGGCGTCGGCGCGGACATGCGCGAGAACCTCCGCTATGGCCCGGACTACCAGTCCTTGGAGCCACAGACGACGCTCGATTTCGAGGACGAGGGCGGCTTCTCGGAGCTCGTCGAACTGTGTAACGGCTGTGGAACCTGCCGCCAGACCGACGGGGACGTCATGTGTCCTACCTACCGCGCCTCGGAAGAAGAGGTCCAGACAACGCGGGGCCGTGCGAACCTCCTCCGGTCGGCCATCAGCGGCGACTTAGACGAAGATGAGATGCACTCCGACCGCTTTCAGGAGGAAGTGCTCGACCTCTGTGTCGGCTGCAAGGGCTGCAAGAGCGACTGCCCGACCGGTGTCGACATGGCGAAACTCAAGACCGAACTGAAACACCAGCACCACGAGGCGGAGGGAGCCAGCCGCCGGGAGCGCCTGTTCGCCAACATCGATACGGCCTCGAAGATTGGATCAGCGCTGGCCCCAGTCTCGAACTGGGCAACAGCTATTCCGGGCGCGCGTGTCGTCATGCAGAAACTGTTCGGCATCGCGCCGGAGCGCGACCTCCCTCCCTTCCGTCGCGAGACGCTGCAGGACTGGTTCGACGCCCGCGGGGGCTCGACCGTCTCACAGGCCGAGGCCGACCGGAAAGTCCTGCTGTTTCCCGACACGTACACGAACTACTCGTACCCGGCTGCCGGTAAGGCCGCCATCGAAACGCTCGAAGCCGCGGGCGTTCACGTCACCATCGCGGACGACACCGCGCCGTCGGGGCGAGCGGCGTACTCCACCGGGATGCTGGATCTCGCGCGCGAACGGGCCGAAACGAACACGACCCGTCTGTCGGACCGGGTCGCGGAGGGGTGGGACGTCGTGTTCGTCGAGCCCTCCGACGCCGTGATGTTTCAGGACGAATACCGCGACCTGCTCGATGGCCCTGCGGTCTCGCAGGTGGCCGACAGCGCCTACGGCGTGCTGGAGTACCTCGATACGTTCCGGCTCGACGACGCGCTGCCGGTCGAAGACAGGTCACTCGGGACTGCCGGGTCAGTCAGCTATCACGGCCACTGCAACCAGAAAGGGACCAACAAGGACCACCACGCTGTCGGCGTCATGCGCCGCGTCGGCTACGACGTCGACCCGCTGGACTCGACGTGCTGTGGCATGGCCGGCAGCTTCGGGTACCACGACGAGCACTACGACCTCTCGAAAACTATCGGGCGACTGCTGTTCGACAAAGTCGACGAGAGCGATGGCGACCGCGTCGTCGCGCCGGGCGGGTCCTGCCGCTCGCAGTTGGGCGACCGCGACGGCGTCGAGGAGATTCCGCCCCATCCCATCGAGGTCGTCGCCGAACAACTCACAGACACAGCGACGGCCCAACGGTCGGTGTGACAGACACAGCGATCGGTCTAGCAGGTTCGCGAGAGAGTCCGGGAGAACTGTGTACAACAGTCCCCGAATGGCCTGTTTGTAACCATGACTCGGAGATTTATCAGTATAATTGGATAACTTTTGACAGATATTTGTATTTGTATACATATATCCTCCTATTTGGGAGAGATATCTGGAGGACTGGAATTATATATCGTTATCTAGTTCTGGAGCCACTGATACAGGGCTCCGTATACTCTCGAAAAATTCGGCTGTTCCTAATTGGGTTTTCTATCTCCGCTTCCGCCTACGTTCAGGGCCCTGCTGATATGGACCGAAACACATGTGAAAGCATATATCCATCTAACATGTTCTGGGCAGAGAAACGAATGTACAGTTGTTAGAAATTGTTTGGGCAAACGAGTGTCGTCGCTCGAACCTCAGTCCCGGGTGAACGACGCTGTGCCGTCGGTGAACGAAAGCGATTCGCGGCCGGTGACTTCGGCGGCGGCCGGCAGGTCCGCGACGAGCGGCTCGGAGACGTGCAGTTCGGACAGATCCTGCGTGTTCTGTATCCAGACGATTCGGACGGTGTCGGGGTCGTAGCCACCGAGTGCGGACAGCGCTGTCCGGATGGCAAACTCGTCGTCCGGTGCGACAAGCGGGAGCTTCGCCTTCGCCGTCGACCCGCTTGTGAGCGCGTTCGCGTACGTCTTCTGGAGGTCCAGCTGGTCAACGGCGGCCCGGCGGGTGATGTCGGCCAGCCCGATGCCGGTGCCGTTGCCCTTCGTCGCCTCGGTAAGCCCGCGGGCGTACAGCAGCTTGATCGCGGGCTCGTCGGGGTCCGGTGCGTTGAGGACGCGGTAGCGGCCGATGACGTTCGTGTCCATCCCCGCGCCGGAGACGTCCTTGCCGAGTTCGTCAACGACAAGCAGGTCGATATCGTCGACCGGAAGCGTCGCCATCTCGCCGTAGGCCCGCTCCAGCAGTGCGGGCTCGCGGTCGGTGAACGAGCCCGCCGGAATCGCTTCGACGTGGGCCGTCTCCTCGTGGAAGTTTTCGACCAGCGCCACGCCGCCGACCAGCGGCAGCGCCGACTCGACGACCGGGAGCGCGGCCTCGAGTGTCTCGACGTAGCCCTCCTTGATCGCTGTCGAGTGGAACGCCTTCGCGCCGTGTTGCTTGCCCAGCCCGACGACAGTCATCTTCGTCAGACCGCTCTCGATGCGACCGCTGTAGTTGGTATGAGGCTTCACCCGATTCACTACGACCACGGCATCTGCCGCCTGTGCTGCCGCCGAGACGTGGACCGGGAGCTCGGTGTCACCGACGGTTACCGTGTCGACCTGTGCAGTGTCCATCCGTGCGTCGATGTGGGTATCGAGACGTGCTTCCGTGATCCCGAGGCTCTCCAAGACTTCGCGCTGGCCCGCCGGTGTCGCACCACCGTGGCTCCCCATCGCCGGGACGACGACTGGCTCGAAGCCCCGGTCGCGAACAGCTTCAACGACGGCTGCCACGATGTCGTCGATGCAGTGGATGCCGCGGCTGCCGACGGCGACGGCGACAGTCGCACCGGGTTCCACCCCATCGAAGTCGAGCCGGTCGAGTTCAGCCCGCGCCGCGGCCGACGGGTCGTCGACGGCGGCCGTCTCCGGCTCGTACTGGACGCGAGCGAACGCCGGCAGCGGCTGTGGGTCAATGAGATGGTCCACGTCGCCTCGGTCGGGGAAGTTCATATCGGAGGATGAGGCGCGAGTCATACAAAAACCGGGGCCGCCCAGCCCTATCGTGGCCGGGGACACGAACGTCGGCTCTGACAGTCGGAAATGCTTACGACGGCAGCCCCAAACCGGCGCGGTCAGTCCTGTAACAGCAGCCGAACAGCGTCGGAAAGCTGGCCGACGCGAGCGGCGTGTTCGAACGACTCGTCGCGGATCCCGTTCGTGACGAGCGCGAACCCGACGTTCAGGTCGGGGTCGGCCCAGCCGAACGAACTCCCGAGACCGGCGTGGCCGAACATGCGCTCGCGGCTCGCGGCCCCGAACATGTCGGCGGCCAGCCCGCCGGTCCAGACCCCAAGCCCGTAGCGGGCCGGGCGCGACAGCGTGCCGTCGGACTCGGTTTCGGCGTGGGTCGTCGTCGCTTCGTCGACGGTCGCTTCGGTCAGCAGCTGCGTTCCGTCCAGTGATCCGCCGTTTGCGAGACAGGCGTAGAACCGGGCCATGTCCCGGGCGGTGCCGATGCCGTTGGCCGCGGGAATCACCGTCCGGCGCATCGCTTCCCGGTTGAACGCCGCAGCGGACCCAGCAGGATCATCGAGCCCCTCGTCGATATCGTGACACCGCTCGAACGCTTCGTAGCCGGCCAGCGTCGCCACGTCGTCGGGCTCGTCGTCCCGCAGACCGATACCGGTATCGTCCATCCCCAGCGGCTCGAACACGTTCTCCGCGACGTACTCCTCGACCGGCTGGCCGCTACACCGTCGGATGAGTTCACCGACCAGCCAGCCGTAGTTGATGGCGTGATACGCCGGTGTCGTTCCGGGCTCGAACACGGGGTCGATGTCTTCCATCGCCGCGACGACGGCGTCCCAGTCGCCCCAGCTTTCGTACTGTTCGTCGAACTCACCGAAGGGGATACCGGCAGTGTGGCTGAGCACCGGCCGGACTGTGATCGATGCTTTCTGCGTTCCGTCGTCGGCGAATTCCGGCCAGTGCTCGACCACTCGGTCGTCGTAGTCGAGTTCGCCCTGTTCGACGAGCTGGTGTAGGCCGACGCCGGCGAACGGCTTCGTACAGGAAAACAGCACGTGGCGCGTCTCGGGCGTCGTGTCGTCGCCGTCGGGACCCGTGGAGCCGCCGGCGAAATCGACGACGAGATCGCCGTCGACGTACACCGCGAGCTGTGCGCCGTGGTGCAGTCCGACGTCGAGCTGTCGGTCGAACTGGGCCCGGAGCTGTTCGATGTCGTCTGCGCTGAGCCGTGGCATAATTCGTCTTGAGCCCGGCTGCATAATAGAGGTTAGGTCCGGCTGTGAGATCAAGCAAGGGAGGGCGACTGACCGCATTCGAGCTGCCAGACTATCATGGTCGATTATGCGAAACGTTGATGTCACTAAGCGGTCACAACTCCGTATGCTCGAAAACAAGAACGAAACGTCCGGTGTATCGACAACTCGGACATCGTTCGAGATTCTGGCGCTGGTTCGGGACGCGGGGGGCGCGACAATCGCGGACATTCGAGCGGAGACAGGTCTGGCCAAGAGCACAGTGTATCGACATCTCAAAACGTTACACGACATGGACTATCTCGTCGAGGAGAACGGCGAGTACCGACTCTCGCTGCGGTTTCTGCAGCTCAGCGAACCGCCGCGGATACGACGACCGGGCTATATCGTCGCCAAGCAGAAAGTCATCGAATTAGCGATAGAGACTGACGAACGGGCGCTGTTTCTGGTCGAGGAGGGGTTCGAGGGCGTGTATCTCCACCGAGCCGGCGGCCGGAATCCGCTGCAGAGCGACACGATGATCGGCAAACGCCGGCCGCTGCACGCGCTCGCCGCGGGGAAAGCCATCATCGCGGAGTGGTCTGACGAACGCGTCGAAGAGTTCACCGAAACCACTGCACTTGACAGGCTGACGGAGAACACGATTACCGACCGGGACGCGCTGTTCGAGGAACTCGAACAGGTCCGTGAGCAGGGCTATGCGACCAACATATCCGAACACATGGACGGCCTGCGCGCGGCGGGCGTGCCGGTGTACAACCACGAGGACGACCTCATCGGCGCGTTGAGCGTCTTCGGACCGAGCGGCCGGGTGAGCCGGGACGACATCGAATCGACGTACCCCAATCTGCTGGAACAGAAGGCCAGCGAGCTGAAGATCGACCTCACGTACGATTGAGAAGAGCGGTTGCACGTCGGCGAAGTCGTTCCGTATATCGCGTCGAACGGCCGTCCTACTCGAAGGCCGGGATACCGGTCAGGTCGTGCCCGATGATGAGCGAGTGGATGTCGTGCGTCCCCTCGTAGGTATAGACGGTTTCGAGGTTCGTCAGGTGCCGCATCGGGGAGTAGTCGGCCGTAATGCCGTTGCCGCCGAGCATCTCGCGGGCCACCCGTGACTGCTCGCGGGCCATCCGAGCGTTGTTGCGCTTGGCCATCGACACCTGTTCCGGGCGGAGGTCTCCGCGTTCCTTCAGGTCAGCGAGCCGGTGGGCGAGCAACTGGCCCAGCGATATCTGGGTCGCCATCTCTGCGAGTTTCTCCTGCTGGAGCTGGTAGCCGGCGATGGGCTTCCCGAACTGCTCGCGGTCAGTGGCGTATTCGTGGGCGGTCTCGAAACAGTCCATGGCGGCCCCGACCGTCCCCCAAGCGATGCCGTAGCGGGCCTGCGTGAGACAGGACAGCGGCCCCTTCATTCCCTCGACGCCCGGCAGGACGTTCTCCTCCGGAACGCGGGCGTTCTGGAGGCTGATCTCGCCCGTAATCGACGCGCGCAGCGAGAGCTTCTCGTCGATCTTGTTCGTCGTCACGCCGTCGCGGTCAGTCTCGACCAAGAAGCCCCGAACCGGGTCGCCGTCGGCGGAGGTGACTTTCGCCCAGACCACTGCGAGGTCGCTGATGGGCGCGTTCGTGATCCACGTCTTCGAGCCGTTCAGGACGTAGCCGTCGGCGTCGCGCTCGGCCGTCGTCTCCATCGCCGACGGGTTCGACCCGTGTTCGGGCTCGGTCAGGCCGAAACAGCCAACTCGCTCGCCGCTGCCCAGTGCCGGCAGCCACTCCTCTTTCTGGGCATCGCTACCGTAGGCGTGAATCGGGTACATGACGAGCGCGCCCTGTACGCTGGCCATCGAGCGCAGGCCGCTGTCGCCGGCCTCCAGTTCCTGCAACAAAAGGCCGTAGGCTTTCTCGCTGAGTCCCGGCAGTCCGTACCCATCGAGGTTCGGCGCGTAGAACCCGAGTTCGCCCATCTCTGTGATGAGGTCTGTCGGGAACGTCCCGTCGATCCAGTGCTGTCCGACATCCGGCTTGACTTCGTTCTCGACGAAGTCCCGGGCTGTGTCCCGGACCATCCGCTCTTCCTCGCCGAGGTCGCTTTCGAGACCGAGGTAATCGATCATATAGGATCTGTGGCCGGGGTTCAATTAAGCGTTTGCCCGGTGCCAAAGGGATAAAAGTCCGTGGCGCTGTCGCTAGCATAGAATGTCGCAACCAGATAGCCAGACGGCGTGGAGCCGGCTGTACATCGACGGTGCATGGCGCGACGCCGGAACGCCTGATACGATTCCCGTGACGAACCCTGCGACAGGGGAGGAGATCGCGGCGGTCCCCGCCGGGACGGAGGGGGATGTCGACGATGCCTATCAGGCCGCCGAAGCGGCCCAGTCCGACTGGGCGGCGCTGTCGCGCGAGGAGCGCAACGAGTACGTCCAGTCGATGATTGCGGTAATGCAGGACCGACTCGACGAAATCGTCGAACTGCTTGCGACGGAGTCCGGCAGTGTTCAGGCCAAGGCAACTGCCGAGGCCAACTTCGCGATGGCGGACTTCCAGAGCGCGCTGGAGATGATTCCGCCGGAAGAGGAGGTCCGCGATTCGATGTATCACGAGGACAAGGACCATCACATCGTTCGCGAACCTGCCGGCGTCGTCGGGATTATCTCGCCGTGGAACTTCCCGCTGCACCTCACCACGCGGGCGCTCGGGCCCGCGCTCGCGCTCGGGAACACCGTCGTCATCAAGCCCGCGACGGACACGCCGATTACCGGCGGGCTCCTGCTGGCCGACATCGCCGAGGAGGCCGGCCTCCCGGACGGCGTCGTCAACGTCGTGACGGGCCATGGCTCCGACATCGGTGACCGGATGGCCGGCCACCCAATCGCTCGCGTGATGTCGTTCACCGGGTCGACGGCAGTCGGCAGGTCCGTGGCCAGTCAGGCCGGAAACGCACTCGCCCTGCCGGCGCTTGAACTCGGCGGGAACGGACCGTTCGTCGTCACCGAGGACGCCGATATCGAAGCAGCCGCAAAGGCCGGCTCCGTCGGCGCGTTCGGCCATCAGGGACAGGTGTGTATCTCGATTAATCGCCATCTCGTCCACGAGGACGTCTACGACGAATACGTCGAGAAGCTCGTCGAACACGCGGAGTCGCTGACCATCGGGAACCCGCTTGACGATGATGTGGAGTTCGGCCCGATTATCAACGAGAGTCAGGTCGAGCAACTTACCTCGTTCATCGAGCAGACCGTCGACGCCGGCGCGACGCTGGAAACGGGCGGCGAGGCCGAGGACCTGTTCCTCGAACCGACCGTCCTCTCGGAGTGTACCAACGATATGTCTGCGGCGTGTAACGAACACTTCGGTCCTGTTGCACCGGTCATTCCGTTCGGGTCCGACGAGGAAGCCGTCGAACTCGCCAACGACACCGAGTACGGCCTCGCCGCCAGTGTGTTCAGCGGCGACATCGAACACGGTCGGTCCATCGCCGACCAGATCGACGCCGGGATGGTCCACGTCAACGACCACCCGATTCAGGACGAACCCAACGCTCCCTTCGGTGGGATGAAAAACTCCGGAATCGGCCGGTACAACGGCGAGTGGATCATGGACGAACTGACCGAGACCAAGTGGATCTCCGTCCAGCACGAGGAACGCGACTACCAGCTGCTCTGAGCTGTCCGCACATCTCAGGAATCCTCGACGGTGCCAGCCCCGTACTGCCTCAGAACTCGTCGATGACGGGGATACCGACCGTCTCGTACTCGCCCATCGAGGCAAGCGTGTCCGGCACGGCATCGAGGGCGAGCGTCTCCCCGACGATCTTCGAGGGGTCGAGCGTCCCGGCGTCGATGAGCCGGAACAGTTCGTCGTAGCGGATCGGCGGCATCCCGTAGGAGCCGTGGAAATCGATCTCCTGAAGCGTCATCGTGTCCACCGGCAGGGAGATCTCTCCAGCCTCTGCGTCGGTGGTGAGGCCGACTTGGACGTGGGTCCCCTGCTTGCCCAGCGACTGCACGGCGTTGCGACACGTCTCGGCGATACCCAGCGCGTCGAGTGCCACGTCGGCCCCGCCGTCCGTGACAGCATGGACCTCGCCGGGGACGTTGTCCGTCTCGGCGGCGTTGATTGTCGTCGCCGCGCCGAGCTCCCGCGCCCGGTCGAGTTTGCCCTCCTGCACGTCGACCGCAATCGGTTCGGCCCCGAGCGCATCGGCGATGTGGACCGCCGATAGCCCGACGCCGCCACAGCCGTGAATCGCGACGGCGTCGCCCGGCCTGAGGTCCGCCCGGTCGGTCAGCGCGTGGTACGCCGTCATGAACCGACAGCCGAGGCCGGCCATCTCGGTGAAGTCGACGGCGTCCGGTAGTGTGACGCAGTTGAAATCCGCCTCGCGGACGGGGAACGCCTCGGCGAACGCCCCCGGCGCGGCGTCGAGGAATCCAAGCGGCATCGATGTCTCGCAGATGTTCGCGTGCCCGCGCTGGCAGTACTGACACGACCCGTCGCCGAGGTGGAACGGGACCGTGACGCGGTCTCCCTCGGAGAACTGTTCGACGTCCGCGCCCACATCGGCGACGACACCGGCCGGCTCGTGGCCCAGAATCTGACCGGGACCGGTCTGGATGCCGAACCACTCCCAGTCCCCCTGCCAAGCGTGCCAGTCACTCCGGCAGACCCCGCAGGCTTCTGTCTCGATGACGACCTGATCCGGCTGGGGTTCCGGATAGGGCACGTCCTGAATCGTAAGCGGTTCGCCGTGCTCCTCAATGACAGCGGCTCGCATACAACAACAGTCACAGAGCTATCATAAATACTTATCCGCGACTGGACTTGGCGTGGCTGGGTCGATAGCGATGGTCGCACGTATTGGGAACGCTGCCGCGATACCGTGCCTGACAGCCGGAAAAACCGCCACGCTCCGGTCAGCTTAGGTCGCCGGTGCGTTCTCGGCGACAGTCTCGATGATGGACTCGTCGACGTACTCGTCACGGAGCGTCTGCTTGGAGAACTTCCCGGTCGCACCCTTGGGAATCCCGTCGACAAGACGGATGGCGTCGGGGACCCACCACGACGGGTACGACTCGGCGACGAGGTCTTTGATTTCTTGGCGCAACGCGGCTTCGTCGGCCACAGCATCGCGTGTGACGACGAACGCGGCAGGGCGTTCGTCCCAACGTTCGTGCGGGACAGGGACGACAGCGGCTTCGACCACCTCGTCGTGGCCCATAACCGCGTTCTCGACCTCGACGCTTGCTATCCACTCGCCGCCGCTCTTGACGAGGTCGTCCATCCGGTCGACCACGTCGACGTACCCCTCCGGACTCACCCGGACGATGTCACCGGTCTTGAACCAGCCGTCGTCGGTGACGGCCTGTTCGGTCGCATCAGGAGCGTTGTAGTACTCCTGTGTGACCCACGGCCCACGCATCCAGAGTTCGCCCAGCGACTCGCCGTCCCAAGGCACTTCCTCGCCGTCGGTGTTGACGACTTTGAACTCCAGACCGGCAATCGGCAGGCCCGCGGAGTGGCTCCGCAGGTCGAACAGTTCCTCTTCGGGAAGGTCCGCCATCCCGGGTTTTGGCTCGTAGGCGTGCGTGACCGGTGACGTTTCGGTCATGCCGTAGCCGGAGATGAGGTCCACGTCGAACTCCTGCTTGTAATCCTCCATCAGCGACCGCGGTGTCGCGGAGCCACCGCTGGTGAAGTACCGGACCGACGAGAAGTCCACGTCGGTATCACGGGCGTACTCTAGCAGGTCCATGAAGACGGTCGGGACCGCCGCGGAGACGGTCACGTCCTCTTCCTCGATCAGCTTCGCTAGGTCCTCGGCTGACGGGTTCGGCCCGGGGAGGACCGTCTTGGCTCCAGCGGCGATGGTCGTGAACGGGCGACACCAGCCGCTGACGTGGAACATCGGGACGTAGGTCAGCTCCACGTCGTCGGTCTTGATGCCGGCCTGACTGGTCATCAGCGACATGACCTGTGTCCAGTACATCTTCTGGGTGTACTCGACGCCTTTCGGCTTACCTGTCGTTCCCGAGGTGTAGCACATCCCCGCCGGCTGGTCCTCGGGCAGTTGCGGGAAGGAGTAGTCGGGGTCGCCGTCGGCGATGAACGATTCGTAGTCGACGACCGGTTCCAGCGACGTGTCGGGGACGCTGTCGCCCATCACGATGTACTGCTCGACAGAGGCGAAGGCCTCCTCGTCGTAGGCCGTTTCGAGTTTCTCCAGCATGACGGGGTCGACGATGAGAATCTCGTCCTCGGCGTCGGCCACGATGTGCCGGATATGCTCGTCGGGCAGGAGGAGGTTGATCATGTGGACCTGCGCGCCCATACAGGCGACCCCGTAGTAGGCCTCCTGATGCCAGTGGTTGTTCCAAGCGAACGTCCCGACCCTGTCGCCGCGTTCGATACCGGCCTGCTCAAGCGCCGAGGCCAGCTTTCGTACGCGCTGGGCGTACTCCGCTATCGTGTACCGGTGAATCCCTTGATGTGTCCGCGAGACGATCTCGCTGTCAGGGAACACGTTCTCGCCACGCCACAGGAACGACCGGAGGTTGAGTGGTGCACCACCAGGCATACTCCGTGTCAACACACACCGATATGTTAAAACTAGCCCTGTAGCTGCGGTGGCCGCTGGCTTGGCAAGCTCAGTACGTAGCCGACGTTCGCTGAAACTGTGAACCAGCGGTAAATTTATACCGGAACCGTGTGAAGCGGCCCCATGCAGCTACGACGGAGTGATATCCGGTGAGCGAGTCTGTACTCCTCTCCATCGACGACGGCATCGCCACGCTGACGCTGAACGAACCAGACACGCGGAACGCGCTCACACAACCCGTCTATGACGGGCTGGAGCGCCATCTCGACACCATCGAAACCGAGTCCGATATTCGGTGTGTCGTCATCGAGGGTAGCGGCGAGTCGTTCTCGGCCGGCGGTGACATCGAAGGGATGAGCGAGCGGCTCACGAACGACGACCCGACCGACGACGCCGTCAGGGAACTAGCCCGCCGGACCCGAGACACCATCGCCAGAGTCGTCGCGCTGCCGGTCCCAACCGTCGCAAAGGTCGACGGGTCGGCCGTCGGGGCCGGCGCAAACCTCGCTATCGCCTGTGACATCCAACTGGCGAGCGAGTCGGCCAGCATCGGCTTCGTGTTCCGGCAGGTCGGCCTCGGCGTCGACGCCGGCACCTCGTATCTGCTCCCACGAATCGTCGGGACGAACGTCGCGAAAGAGCTCGTGTTCACCGGCGAGATTCTCGACGCAGAGCGAGCCGCGGAGCTGGGTCTGTTCAATCACGTCTACGACGCCGAGGCGTTCGAATCCGAAGTCGAAGCGACCGTCAGCCGCATCGCCGATGGCCCGACCGTCGCCCTCCGGCACTCGAAACGACTGCTGCAGGACGGGCTGGAGAAGTCTTTCGACCGCGCCCAGCGCGACGAGGCGACGGCGCAGGGCATCGTCTTCGAGACGGCCGACCACGAGGAGGGCGTCGAGGCGTTTCTGACCGACCGCCGGCCGGAGTTCGTCGGACGGTGACACGACCCGGAGTTTTTCATGAGATGGGGGCGAAACGACGACCATGACTGAACGGAGTGCCGACTACTACCAGCGGTTGGTCGACGAAAGCGCGCTCGAACAGTTCCTTACCGAGAAAATTGGCTCGGCTGGGACGTTCGAGGTCGAACGCCACGAACAAGGCCATTCCAACGAAACGCTGTTTGTCACTTGGGGCGACCGAGAACTGGTCGTCAGGCGGCCGCCGCCGGGCCAGACCGCCGAGACGGCCCACGACGTGTTGCGGGAGTATCGCGTCATCGACGCCCTGCAGGACACAGCCGTCCCAGTCCCGCCGACGGTGCTGGCCTGTGATGACCACGATGTCATCGGCAGCGATTTCTACGTCATGGCCCGCGTGGATGGAACCGTTATTCGAGACGCAGAGCCAGCGCGCTTCGCGAACGACGACGCTCGGGAGGCAGTCGGAACGGAACTGGTGGACACCCTCGCGGCCATCCACGAGGTTGCTCCCACAGCCGTTGGCCTGTCCGACCTCGGCCGTGCGAAGGGGTATCCGAAGCGACAGGTCACGCGCTGGGGGAAACAGCTAGCTTGGGCATTCGAGCGGACGGCCGAATCCCGAACCATCCCGGAACTGGAGCGGGTCGGCTCGTGGCTACAGGAGGAGTGCCCCGACGACCACCCAGAGACACTGGTCCATGGCGATTACAAGCTCGACAACGTGATGTTCGGGCCCGGTGACGACCCGGAACTCGCCGCCGTCTTCGACTGGGAGATGGCGACGCTTGGCGACCCACGGGCCGACCTCGGCTGGATGCTCTCGTACTGGCGCGACGCCAAGGACCCCGAGCCGGAGATTCCCGACCTCGCGACGGAGTTCATCGAGGCACCGGGCTATCCGACCCGTCGAGATCTGGTCGACCGCTGGGAAACCCAGACCGGCCTGACGTTCGAACACGAGCGGTTCTATCGAACGCTCGCCGTGTACAAGCTCGCCGCCCTCGGCGAGATGTTCTACCGCCGCTATCTGGAGGGCAACGCCGACGACCCGTTCTATCCGTTGATGGAGAACCGCGTCCCGGCGCTGGCTGACCGCGCGATTCGGATTATCGAGGGCGACGAGCCGCTCTGAAGACGAAGAGTGACGATTGAGAGTAGCTGCCGGACGAGTGGGCGGCTTTCCAGCCGTTTGACTCACCACTTACACCGTGTACCAGGGTGATGATTGATGTGTGTTGCAATAGACACTACGCCCATGGTAGCGGAGCAGACCGAGATAGCGACAGTGGCAGTGCTCGGTGCGGGAACGATGGGCCACGGCATCGCCGAGGTCACGGCAATCGCCGGCTACGACGTCGTGTTGCGTGACATCGATGAGGACATCGTCGAAAACGGCTACGACGAAATCGAGTGGTCGCTCGAAAAGCTCGCCGAGAAGGGACGACTCGACGAGGCCCCCGACGATGTGGCGTCGCGGGTCACGACAACGACCGATCTGGAGGCGGCAGTTAGCGACGCCGATCTGGTCATCGAGGCCGGCCCGGAACAGCTCTCGGTGAAACAGGACATCTTCGAGTCCGTCGACGCCGCCGCACCCGAGGATGCGCTGCTGGCGACCAACAGCTCCTCGCTGTCGATCACAGAAATCGCCACAGCGACGGAGCGGCCGGACTCGGTGCTTGGCCTGCACTTCTTCAATCCGCCCGTGAAGATGGACCTCGTCGAGGTCATCTACGGCGAGCAGACGACCGACGAGACGGCCGAGCAGGGCTACGAGTTCGTCGAGTCCATCGGGAAGACGCCGATTTACGTCCGCAAGGACGTGCGCGGGTTCGTCGTCAACTCCGTTCTCGGGCCGTTCATGAGCGAGCCGGCTTGGATGGTCTCGGCGGGCGAGGCGACCATCCGCCAAGCCGACGCCGCGATGGTCCACGAGCGGGGGTACCCGATGGGGCCGTTCGAACTCGGCGACCTGACCGGCATCGACATCGGCTACCACGTCCGCAAGGAGGCCGGGACGCCGATTCCACCCATCATGGCGGAGAAGGTCGAAAACGAGACCCTCGGCCGTAAGACCGGTGCGGGGTACTACGACTACGAGGACGGCGACGGCCCGGACTACGTCCCCGAGGACGCCGAAGGGTTCGACCACCGCCGCGTCGAAGCGGTGATGGCAAACGAGGCCGCAACGCTCGTCGGCGACGACGTGGCGACGCCGGACGCCATCGACACGGGGATGCGACTCGGGGCCGGATTCCCCGAAGGGACCTGCCGCCGAGCCGACGATATCGGCCTCGATACAATCCTGAACACGCTTCGAGCGCTCCACGAGGAGTACGGCGACGACCGCTACGAGCCGGCCGACTACCTCGTCGAACTGGTCGAGGCGGGCCACACCGGGAAAGATGCGGGCCGGGGCTTCCACGAGTACGACACCGGTGACGACCCTAGCGACTATCACACCATCAACTGGGCGCTGGACGACGATGGCCTGCTGGAGGTGGAGCTCGACCGCCCGTCGCGGATGAACGCCATCAGCGACACGCTCGCAGACGAGGTCGTGGCTCTGCTTGAGTCGGTCGACGACGACGCGGTCCGGGCCGTTGTGTTCGCGGGTGCCGGGGACCGCGCTTTCTCCGCCGGGGCCGACATCTCCGGCTTCGCGGACCGCGACCCCGCCCAGACCTCGGAGCCGACAGCGGTGTTCACCGCCGTCGCAGAGTATCCCCGGCCGACGCTGGCGCGCATCGACGGCTACTGTCTCGGCGCGGGGCTGGAACTCGCCCTTGCCTGTGACCTTCGGCTGGCGACGACCGATTCGGAGTTCGGCTTCCCCGAAATCACACTCGGCCTGCTGCCCGGCGGTGGCGGGACACAGCGCACCATCCGAATGCTGACTGACGCGCGGGCGAAGGAACTCGTCTTCCGCGGCGAGCATATCTCCGCCGAGCGGGCGGCCGACTGGGGACTCATCAACCGCGCCGTCGAGGCCGAGGAGTTCGACGCTACTGTCGAGGAGTTCATCGACGACCTCGTCTCGGGGCCGCCGATTGCCCTTCGGAAAGCCAAGCGCGTGATGAACGAGGGAGCCGACCAGAGCCTCGACGCCGGCCTCGAAATGGAGAGTCAGGCCTTTGCGCTCCTGCTAACGACCGACGATGTCACGGAAGGAACAGCGGCGTTTGCGGCCGACCGCGAACCGGAGTTCGAAGGGAAGTAGCGACCGGTTCCGATAGTGGCTCGGCTCCCTACTCCCGGTAGCGGCGGACCGGTTCCAGCTCGTCGCTGTCCACGTCCTCGAACGCCTCGCGGGCGATGGTCCGCAGGTGGACCTCATCAGCCCCGTCGACAATGCGGAAGGTCCTGACCAGTTCATAGAAGTCCGCCAGCGGAAGGTCCCGCCCGATACCGTTGCCGCCACAGAACTGGACCGCGGTGTCGATGGCGTCCTGCGTCGCTCGGGCAGCGAACACTTTGCTCATCGACACCTCGACGCGGGCTTCCTGACCAGCGGAGATGGCGTCTGCGGCGGCTCGGACCAGCGCCCGCGCGGCCTGAATCTGTGTCTCTTGCTCGGCGATCTCGAACCGGACGTGCTGTTTGTCGGCCACGCTGTCGCCGAAGGCCTGCCGCTCGGCGGTGTAGGCCTTGGCGATGGACAGCGCCCGCTCGGCCATTCCCGAGAAACGCATACAGTGGGTGAGCCGCGCCGGGCCGAGCCGTTGCTGGACGTGCTGGAACCCGTTGCCTTCCTCGCCCAGCAGGTGCTCCTCGGGGACGCGAACGTCGTTGAACTCGATTTCGGCGTGACCCTTCGGGTCGCCCTGACTCCCCATGTGCGGGATGTTCCGAACGATGTCCACGCCGTCGGCGTCGGCCGGGACGATGAACACCGAGCACCCCTGATACGGATGCACGTCCTGATCTGTCCGGGCGAAGACGAGCAGAATGTCGGCATCGACGCCGCCGGTAGTCCACCACTTGTGGCCGTCGATGACCCACTCGTCGCCGTCTTTCGCTGCGGTTGTGCGTATCATCTTCGGGTCCGAACCCGCACCCTGCATCGGCTCCGTCATCGCGAAGCCCGACTGTATCTCGCCCGCGACGAGCGGCTCCAGATACTCCGATTTCTGGAGGTCCGTGCCTTGCATTTCCAGCAGGTGCATATTGCCCTCGTCGGGCGCGTCGACCCGCATCGCAATCGGGCCGAGAAGGCTTCGACCCGCTTCCTCGAACGTCGGCAGCACGTCCCGGAAGTCATAGCCCATACCGCCGTGTTCTTCGGGAATTTGCGGGGCGTACACGTCGTACTCCCGTGCAGCAGCGCGGAGGTCGCGAACTGTTGCGTCCGAAATGGCCGTCCCGCCCGCGAGCTCCCGCTCCCGCGGAATGACGACTTCGTCCATCAGCGCTCTGGCGCGCTCGGCAAGCGTAGTCGCGGCCTCGGAATCGGTGAACGATATCATGTAACACTCTTGTTCTCGTACGTCGACATCATAAGTGTTGGAGCACAGCGAACGCGTGGTCGGTCGTTTATTTCTCATAGCTGTGCTCCGGGACACGCCCATCGCGACACACTCACGGTACGACGTCGAGCGTCGGCGGTAGTTTCATACCCAGCCCAGTTCAAGCCGCTGCCGTGAGCGAGAGTCCAGACGTCGAGGCCGTCTTCTGGGACATCGGGGGCGTCATCCTTCGGATGGAGTCCGTCCGGGCGGCCCACCGCGAGTTTGTCGAACGCCTGTGTTCGGAGTACCCGGCGGCTATTGGTTCCGACGCGGCCCTCGAACGATGGCGGACGGTCCTCGGAGCGTACTTCGGCGAGCGCGATGGCACCGAGTTCCGGCCGGCCCGCGAGGGCTACCAGCTGGCAGTCGACGAGATTCTGACAGTCGACCCCGAGGAAACCGAGTGGGAGTCACTGTTCCAGAGAATCCGCAACGAACAGGTCGAACCCAACCCCGACGCTATCGCGGCTATCGAGGTGCTGGCTGCTGCACCGCTCCATCAGGGCGTCATCAGCGACGTGGACGACGGCGAAGGCGAGCAACTGTTGCGGACCTTCGGCGTCTGGGACGCGATGGATTCGTACACCGCCTCGGAGACCGTCGGTCGTACCAAGCCGGACCCCGCGATGTTCGAAACGGCGCTCGAAAAGGCCGGGGTCACACCGGAGCGGGCCGTGATGATCGGTGACCGCTACGAGCACGACATGGACGGTGGGACACAGGCCGGGCTGTGGACGGTCGCCTACGGAGCCGAGGACGGACCCGCCGTGGACATCGCGCTTGATGACCTCCGGGAGTTGCCGGATTGGCTCGCCCTCTCAGACGGGGAGTGACACCGCGGTCCCAGCCGTTGGTACTGGTCCCGGCGCTCAGATGTCGGGCGTCTCTTCGAGCCGTGGGACGCCGGCGGCGGTGATGGTCTGACCGACGATGTACGACGACGCCGGGCTTGCAAGGAACAGCGCGATGTCGGCGATTTCCTCTGAGAGGCCGATGCGACGCTCGACGGCCTCGCGGTCGATGTTGTCGGCACTGACGCCCATCTGTGACTCGACGCCCGGCGTGGCGACAAAGCCCGGCGCGATGCAGTTGATTCGGATGTCGCGGTCAGCCCATTCCGCCGACAGCGTCGATGTGAGATTGCTGACCCCGGCTTTCGCGGCCCCGTAGTGGCTCATATACGGCGCGCCCTGTTCGCCGGCGACGCTGGAGAGATTGATGACTGTCCCGCCGTCGCCATCGGCCAGCGCGTCACCGGCCGCCTGCGTGCAGTGGTAGGTCCCGTGGAGGTTGATGTCGACGATGGTCTTCCAGCCGTTCTCGCTGATGTCGTCGAAGCCGGACATGAAGCTCGCGCCGGCGTTGTTCACGAGCACGTCCAACCCACCGAACTCGTCGACGGTCGCCTCTACCAGCGCCTCGACGGCCTCACGGTCTGTTACGTCGCATTCGATGGCGACCGCCTCGCCGGGCCGGTCGCTGTCGTTGATCTCGTCGGCAACGGGGCCGACGTTGTCCTGTTCGCGCGAGCAGACAACTACGTCGGCTCCGTCGGCCGCGAACTCCTCCGCGATTGCCCGGCCGATGCCGCTCGATGCGCCCGTGATAATCGCCCGCTGCCCCTCCAGATCGAACCGCTCCATGTGTGGCTTTGACATCGCTTCCGACATCTGGGGCATCCCCAATAAAGCTACGTCCTGAGTGCTCTCTGCCGGGTTCCGTTGAATATAGTTGAACAGTCAGAGCAGGCTGTAGACGCTACGTCCCTCCGTGGCGGCGTCGTGAGCGAGGCGGGCCCGATAGCATTAACAGCGGTGCGAGACACAGTGGCTATGTATATGTCCAGCTACAGTAGCAAACCGGGGTCCCGGGACCGACAGGTCCGAACGCAGCAGTGGCGACTCGCCCAACAACCAACGCGGCGTTCTACGACCGTCTGCGAGGGACGGTAGGATGGCTGGCGAGTTCGACACAGTCGACGTTGGCGACGGCTTCACGACGCCGGGGCGGACCATCACCGAGGCCGATGTGGTCAACTTCGCCGGTGTTAGCGGGGACTTCAATCACCTCCACACGAACGCCGAGCGGATGGCCGACTCGGGGTACGGCGAGCGCATCGCACACGGTGCGCTGGTGTTCTCGGTCGTCACCGGACTACTATGGCAGGCCCGCGACGAGGCCGAAAAGCGGCACATGGTCGCGTTCTACGGGCTCGACCGCCTCCGGTTCGTCAAGCCGGTGTTTCTGGGAGAGACAGTGCACGTCGAGGCCGAGATTGTCGACAAAGAGCGTCGAGACCACCCGGTTGCGACGGGCGTCGTCCGGACCGAGGTCACCGCTCTGAATCAGGCCGACGAAACCGTCTTTTCCGCTGAGTTCCTGACACTCCGGCAGTAGGCCGGCTATCGAGACAGTGGCGATATCGGTAGTCCGTCCGCCGCGGCCTCACAGCACGCGGTCGGCGATGATGTTCTTCTGTATCTCGCTGGTCCCCTCGTAGATCTTGGTGATGCGGGCGTCGCGGTAGTATCGCTCGACGTTGTGGTCGGTGACGTAGCCCGCGCCGCCGTGGACCTGAATCGCCTCGTCGGCCACGTCGACGGCGTGCTCGCTGGCGAACAGCTTCGCCATGCTGGCCCACTTTGTCGCCACGTCAAGATTGTCCTCGTCGATGGCGCTCGCGGCGCGGTAGGTGAGCGACCGCGCGGCTTCGACATTGGTCGCCATCTCGGCTATCTTGTGTTCGATGGCCTGAAACTCGCTGATGGGCTGGCCGAACTGCTCGCGCTCGTTCGCGTACTGGATCGAGTCGTCGACGGCGGCCTGTGCGGTACCGACGGCCTGTGCGGCCACGTTCGCCCGCCCGCTGGCGAAGAAGTCCATCAGCTGGTAGAAGCCAGCACCTTCCTCGCCGATGATGTTCTCCTCGGGCACGCGCACGTCGTCGATGATGATTTCGGCCAGATCCGACGCGCGGATGCCGAGTTTGTTGTCGATTTTCTCGGCCTGCAGGCCGTCGGTGTCCGTCGGCACGAGGAAGGCGCTGATGCCCTCGTGGCCGGCGTCGGGGTCGGTCTTGGCCATCACCACCATGACATCGGCGACGGTCCCGTTCGTGATCCACATCTTGTTGCCGTTAAGGACCCAGCCATCGCTGTCACGTTCGGCGTGGGTCTCGATACCGGCCACGTTCGAGCCGTGGGCGGGTTCGCTGATGGCGCTGGCACACGCCGACTCGCCGCTCGTAATGCGCGGCAGCCACTTCTCTTTCATCCACTCGTCGCCGTACTTCTGGAGCATACTCGACCCGAAGCCACGGGAGCCGATGGCGCTCCCGATACCCGGATCGGCACGCCAGAGTTCCTCAGTGACGACAACGCCGGTGAGGCTGTCCATCCCCGCGCCACCATATTTCTCGGGGACTTCCGGCGCGATAAGATCGTATTGCGCCGCCTGTTCCATCAGTTCCGCTGGGTAGCGTTTCTCCCTGTCACACTCTTTTCCGAGGGGTTCGATCTCGTTCTCGCCGAATTCGCGCACCGCTTCTCGGACTGCCGTCTGCTCGGCCGTCAAGCTAAACGCCATACCCACTGTGTGACTGCCACCCACATATAAATTTGGTCGACCGTGTCGTGATTGGACTCACAAGTGTGGGAACGAGCGGTCAGAGCATGTCCAGCGCCGATACTGCTTCGAACAGCCAGCAATCGTTTGACCAGCCGAGACAGATGAGACCGAAAGGGACAGCTGCACTTAGCTGACGCTGCAGTACTACATCGTCGTGGTGCCGATGTTCGTGGGTGCGGGCACGCTGGCCGGCTCCTGTTACTGGAATCAGGCCGGGTCACGCTCAGTGGCTCCGCCGCGGGGTTTCAGGACAACGCTACATCACGGAGGCATACGCCGGCATTCGCTGAGCGGACGCTGGCGACGTGAAACTCTGGCATATGCTGCACTGTCCGTCAACGGCTGGCACTCGCCCAGCAGCGGTTCGCTGCCGACGGTTCATATTCTCGAACAGATGCCGAATACAGTGGACGCGACGGATGGGAACCCACCGGACTACGGGCCTCGCGAAATGTGTGCATATATGGCTGGATACGCTTGCCACAGTCCCCCACAATGTCGCTCCACTGTCGGTAAACCGAAACGCACCGGAGACAAACAATCGAGACGGTGCTTGTTCCGTATGCTGAAACAGACAGTGTTTCACGTCGCTATGGCCCGCCTGCAGTCCGGTCCAGCGGTAGAGACAGGAGACTGTTCAGCGGCAGGGGATAATAACCGTACTTTTGTTATCCGGCAGACCAAGAGAAGATAGCTTGACCGATAATCGTGTCCGTCGCCGGCCGAAACGGAGACATTGTCCCAGTGCCAAGCCCAACAGTTGACATGGACAGTTAGTCACCGGCGGACGTGGCTTACGCTACGACACCGGCTTTATCGTTCGGCTTATCCGAACGGCCATGACGGAGGTGCTGATCCTGCGTTGACGTGTGGGGTTTTGCGACCACAATACTCACTATTTCTAGATTTCCGGTGGTAAATATACAATATAGATTCAAGGATTCCGAAAAGATGGTATTATATATGGCTCTTAAACACTATCTCGAAGGTTTTCATTCTCAATTCTGTCCTAGTAGATGTGTATCTCCCAAGTACAGGTGCATATTTTCCATACACAACAGCAACCATACAGTACACTTTTGCAGCGAAACAGCCGGGAGATGTGTCTGCTGTAACAGATATGGAAACGTATTTCTACAAGTGTGTATATATTCATCTCTATGGGAGACGAAGAAGACATCGAAGACGAAACCGTGTCCGTATCGATGGAGATATCTGGGAATTACGACGAAGTCATGTCGAAACTGGCGACAGAAGACGAGGGGTCGACGTCGCTCGTCTCGCTGCTCGACGACCTCGAACAGTTGCTTGACACGGTCGTCCGGATGGACGGGGGGACACGCAGTGCAATTGCGCAGCAACTGCCCCAAGATATGACCGTCTCCTTCGACGCCCAAGCGGTCGTCGATACGCTCCAAGTGCTCGAACGCTACGACCTCGTTGTCCTCGAAGGCAACACGTGGAAGCCCGGTCCGAAACTCACCGCCGAAGAGTAAGAACCACGACCACGTGTCCGCCGTGGGGCGACTCGTCTCACACCGGGACGGCGTAGTGACTCACTACAGTCCGACCGGTAGCGGATGCTAGTTCGCCACAAACGGCTAGTAACGGCCGAAGCCAACGGGTGGAACACCCGCCAGAGTCCCAGTTACGGTGTTCAACGGCGAGGGGTTTTCAGCTGGCGTGAATGACTCCAGTAGCGTCCCCCTGCCGCCCAGTCCGCTGACTGTCGCCGGAGAAAGAGCTGTATAACAAACATCGGATGGCATGGATGACTGTATGCGGGCACAGTGCGTGCTCGTACTCTCCCGACGCTCACCGTCCCATGCTCCCCTGTACGGGACGGTTTCACGCCGGGTTTGCCCACCCGGCATTGGTCCTCGGCGTCCGTTCGCTGACCGTACTTCTCGAACAGTGCTGCAACGCGGGCGACTACCAGCGATGATGGACGTCGTCGAAGACGTACTCCTCGTAGGTGTCACGCACCGCACCATGAACGCGATTAGAGAGGGGGTCCATATCGCTGACTGCTGCGTTCGCCCGGACGTGATCCGGCGAGGTCGAGCCGGGGATAACAGTCGATACAGCGTCGTGGTCCAAAATCCACCGCAGCGACATCTGAGCCATCGTCATCCGCTCGGGAACGTGCTCGCGGAGTTCCTCGACGGCGTCGAAGCCTGCGTCGACCGGAAGGCCGGCAAAGGTTTCACCGCGGTCGAACGCCTCACCCTCGATGTTGAAATTCCGGTGGTCGTTCTCGGGGAACTCCATGTCTCTGGAGAGGGTACCTGTCAGGAGTCCAGAGGCCAGCGGGACGCGGATAATGACGCCGATGTCGCGGCGCTTGGCCTCCTCGAAGAACAGCTCCGCGGGCCGCTGGCGGAACATATTGAAGATTATCTGGACCGTCTCGATTTCCGGGTACTCGATGGCTTTCAGTGCTTCCTCGACGCGTTCGACGCTGACGCCGCAGTGCTCGACCAGCCCCTCGTCTTGCAACCGCGATAGGGCGTTGAACGTCTCGGGCTGGTAGTAGGCGTCGGTCGGCGGACAGTGCAGTTGCAGCAGTTCGAGCGTGTCGACTCCGAGATACTCACGCGAACGGTCGACGTGTTCCGAGAGATTGTCGTAGTTGTAGCGCTCGGCAGTGTGTGGGTCGAGGCGGCGGCCGGCCTTCGTCGCGACGGTCACCTCATCGCGGACCTCACGTTCGTCGAGCACTTCGGCGATGCGCTGTTCGCTGAAGCCGTCGCCGTACACGTCAGCAGTGTCGATGAAGTCGACGCCGGCATCGAGCGCTGTGCGGATCGTTTCCCGGCCCTCCTCCGCCGAGACATCACCCCAGTCACCACCGATATTCCAAGTACCCAGTCCGACATCAGTCACGTCATACTCTGTCGTCCCTAACTGTCGTCGGTTCACAGACCATCGTACCGTCGGCGGTCACTTGGTGGCTGTGGTACGGGAGAACACTCGGTAAAAAAGGGCAGTGTAGCCCGATAGCAGGCAGTCTGTGGACGTGCCAACGTGGACGCCGGGGGCTACGTGAGCCACTTCGTCCGGCGGATGTCGTACGCACCGCAGTCCGGACAGGAGTGGTACTGAACGTCGAACGACGCCCGGCACACCAGACAGGTGTACCGGCGTCTCGGTTCCTCCCCAGGGGACACAGCGTTATCGAACAATCTCATCGACGACCACACCCCACCTTAGCAGTACGAGAGTAAAAACGGGGCAGATAGTTCACACACTTCACACCGGCTTCTTCCGGCGGTTATGATTATGGAGTAGGGTAGTATCAGCTCGTGACTGGTGTGCTAAAATCGATAGCTTCGGTCTGTGTCTGAGACGAGAGAGTTGCTCTCCTCCAGAGTCGTGGGACCGCCTTCGACACTGACAGGAGAGTCGTGACCACGGATTTTAATGCCCAGTCACCGGGTAACACACGGTATGGATGAGGCACCTGCTGTCGGTGAGTTGACGCCGCCGGATCGAACACTGATGGGACCCGGCCCGAGCGACGTACACCCACGCGTGCTCAAAGCGATGAGCACGCCGCTGGTCGGCCACCTCGACCCCTCGTTCATCGAGATCATGAACGAGGTTCAGGATCTTCTCCGGTACACCTTCCGGACGGACAACAAGTGGACGATTCCAGTCTCGGGAACCGGCTCCGCAGCGATGGAGGCCGCCATTGGAAACGTCGTCGAACCGGGCGATACGATGCTCGTCCCGACGAACGGCTACTTCGGCGGCCGGATGGCGAGCATGGCCGAACGAGCGGGCGGCGATGTCGTCACCGTCGACGCGCCGTGGGGCCAGCCGCTCGACCCGGCAGCGGTCGAAGCGGCATTCGACGACCATAGCCCAGACGTGTTCGGGTTCGTCCACGCCGAGACCAGCACCGGCGTCCTCCAGCCGTCGGTGCCCGAGCTAACGGACATCGCCCACGCGAACGACGCGCTGGTCATCGCCGACAGCGTAACCTCGCTGGGCGGCGTCGAACTCCGCGTCGACGAGTGGGGCATCGACGTGGCCTACTCCGGCCCGCAGAAGTGCCTCTCCTGTCCACCGGGCGCGAGCCCGCTCACACTCAACGACGACGCGATGGACAAGGTCCTCACCCGCGAGGAGGAGCCCCGGTCGTGGTATCTGGACCTCTCGCTGCTGGAAGGGTACTGGGGCGAGGAGCGCGCCTACCATCACACCGCGCCCATCACGAACGTGTACGCGCTGCGTGAGGCGCTGCGACTCGTCGCTGAGGAAGGTATCGAAAATCGCTGGGACCGCCACCTGCGCGTCGCCGGCGCGCTGAAAGCCGGCGTCGAGGGGATGGGCCTAGAGATGAACGCCCCCGAGGACTTCTGGCTCCCGAGCCTGAACACCGTCCGCGTCCCCGACGGCGTCGACGACGGCGCGGTCATCCAGCACCTGCTCGACGAGTACGACCTCGAAATCGCCAGCGGTCTGGGCGCACTGGAGGGCGACATCTGGCGCATCGGCTGTATGGGCCACTCCGCTCGTCGCAAGAACGTCAGCTACCTGCTCGCGGCGCTGGGCAACGCGCTGGGTGAGCAGGGTGCGGCCGTTGACGTGGACGCTGGGCTGGCGGCGATGAGCGAGCGGTTCTGACGCTACTGAGCCAGCCTCGAAGATTTCAATCCACGGATCTGCTGGAGGCATATTGCTTCAGGTAGCTCCGCTGTCGGAAGTCGTACGACAGCTCACGGTCATGTTCACATCCGTTCAACACCGACTGAAAACCAAGTCCGCCCTCCCCGATTTGAACGGGGGACAAGTCGATCTACAGTCGACTGCTCTACCAGTCTGAGCTAAGGGCGGTCGACACCCGAAAATACCCCGCCGTCCAGACTTAAGGATTGTTATTCGCGAAGGGTACGCCGAACGGTCACACGACGCGGAGTGACACACTGGCAGATGTCAGACACGTCTGACCTCGCTTTCCGACCTTCCGATAGCGGGTCAAAGCGGTCTATGAACGGTGTCCGACCGAAAAGTGGGTATTGCGTCATGCCGGTAGCTGACGGGCGTCAGACAGCGCGGGAAGATTAAAATACCATCCTGTACAATACTCTCACCGAGCCAGATGAGTAAGATAACGTTCCGTGCTGACGATGACCTCATCGACCAACTCGAGGCGTTCGACGCCTCGAAGAGCGAGGTCATGCGTGAAGCGCTCCGGGAGTATCTCGGAGACGCATCACCGTCAGCGTCGGAACCGTCGTCGGCGTCGGAGTCCGTGACCGACGCCGAGACAATCGACGAACTCATCGAAGAACGCGTCGACAGCATCATCGCCGACAGACTGCAAACGCGACAACGCCGTTCGCAACCGCAGGATGTCAACGTAAACATCTCGTTAGACGGCGTTAGTGCGGGAGCAGCGAACGCCGAAACCGAACGACGACAGGCCACTGACCGAGGTGCAAACACTGGGGACGGACGGTCTCACAGCGAAAGTCAAACGTCTGATACGAGCGGGCGTAAGACAGATACGGAAACACGGGACAGAGCCGATACAGAGGAACGTAAGACGTGCGCGCAATGTGGTGAAAACCTTGGTTCTGACCACGTTTACTGCCCGAACTGTGGTGAGAAGGCGTCTCGCCGGGTGTTCTGTGACTGCGGCGATGAACTCCGGTCGGACTGGGGATTCTGCCCGGGTTGTGGGAGACGAACGCCTGCGGCGGACGTCCTTGACCAGACCTGAGTTGGCGTTTACGCGCAGTACACAGCCTCAGTCGCCGTAAACGGAGATGTGTATGACACTGCCCGTAAGTTTTAATACATCAGGGTCAGTGGTTTATTCTGCGTAAGACGGTCGTCTTACACGGCGGCGAACGCGAGGGGATGCCGCTCTCGTACTGCGGTTTCGCTGTGTAAACACTCGTGCGGGGCGTAAACAAACCTCGTCCGGGCCGTCTTACCCAAGGGGAAACTACCAAACATGGAGCGTGTGACACTACGGATTCCGAAGCAGCAGATCGAAGAGGTCGAACAAATGGTCGAGACGGGCGAGTACCCCAATCGGAGCGAAGCGATTCGCTCGGCGGTCCGGGAGATGCTCGCTGAGGAAGGCTCCGAACAAGCCTCCGAGAAGAAGCGGTCTTGGGCCAAGGTGTAACGATGCAGGATATCGTTAACGAGGCCCTCGAACGCGACGAGCAAGAGCAACAGAAGATGTCCGACGCGGATGTCGACGGGTTCGGAGACCCGCGCATCGTCATCGTCGGCTGTGGTGGCGCCGGCAACAACACGGTCAACCGCCTGTACAACATCGGCGTCGAGGGCGCTGACACCGTGGCCATCAACACGGATAAACAGCACCTCAAGATGATCGAAGCCGACACGAAGATTCTGGTCGGCAAGTCCCTCACCAACGGCCTCGGGGCCGGTGGCGACCCGTCGATGGGCGAGCGCGCCACGGAGATGGCACAGGGGACTATCAAAGAAGTGCTGGGCGACGCAGACCTCGTGTTCGTCACCGCCGGTATGGGTGGCGGGACCGGGACCGGTGCGGCTCCGGTCGTCTCGAAGATCGCCAAGGAACAGGGCGCAATCGTCGTCGGCATGGTGTCGACGCCGTTCAACGTCGAGCGAGCACGGACGGTCAAGGCCGAGGAAGGCCTAGAGAAGCTCCGCAACGAAGCGGACTCCATCATCGTGCTGGACAACAACCGCCTGCTCGATTACGTCCCGAACCTCCCAATCGGTAAGGCGTTCTCCGTGATGGACCAAATCATCGCCGAGACCGTCAAGGGTATCTCCGAGACAATCACCCAGCCGAGCCTCATCAACCTCGACTACGCCGACATGACATCCATCATGAATCAGGGCGGCGTCGCGGTGATGCTGGTCGGCGAGACTCAGGACAAGAACAAGACCGAAGAGGTCGTCAAGGACGCGATGAACCACCCGCTGCTTGACGTGGACTACCGCGGCGCGAGCGGCGGGCTAGTCCACATCACCGGCGGCCCGGACCTCACGCTGAAGGAGGCCGAGGGCATCGCACAGAACATCACCGAGCGGCTTGAAGCCGACGCCAACGTCATCTGGGGCGCACGGATTCAGGAAGAGTACAAGGGCAAGGTGCGGGTCATGGCTATCATGACCGGCGTCCAGTCCGCACAGGTGCTCGGTCCGACGACCCAGAAGCAGGCCAACAAGTCCCGCGAGGCGATTCAGGAAGTCAGCGACGACACGTCCTTCGACGCGTCCGACAACGTCGAAAGCTTCGACAGCCCCGCCCCGAACAGCGGGAGTCAGAGCAGCAGCGGTCGCAACGCTGGCTACAGCGAGACCGACGGCGGGCAGGACCAGCGCGAGAAGAACAACGGACTCGACGTCATCCGGACGAACAAGTAGCGACGTCCGCGGTTTTTCTTTCGGTTTCTACAGCCACGAGCGACGCGAAACGTGAGCGGCGTCCGGTGCGATGGCGGACAGAACAGATTCGTTGCGGTGTCGGACAGAAACAGCGAACGCGTCAGACCGCTTCCAGCGCATCCAGCAGATTACACTTCCGACAGAGGTCCCGCGCCGTCGGCGAGCCACAGTTGTCGCACTCGCCGTAGTCGGTATCGCCGTTCTCGCCGCCGTAGGTGTCGGCAGCGAGCGCCGCGAGCTTCTCGTAGCCAGCCATAATCGAATGGCGCGTTCCGGGGTGGTTCTCCTCCAGTCCGAGCATGAGTTCCTGTATCTCGCCGCGGTAGGCCTCGTCGGCGTGCGGACATTCGGTGATGTGTGCCGGGAGGTCCTGAAAACGGGCGTACAGCGCGACCTCCTTCTCGGGGATGTCCCGGAGCGGCTTCGCCCGGGGAATGTGATGGTCTTGCGCTTCGCGCGTTTGCTCCGTGGGCGCGTCGGCAGCCGAGTCGAACGGACCCAGAGAAGCCTCGAAGTGCTTGGCGATCTGTGAGATGTCGCCTTCGAGGAAGTTCATCAGCGCCGTCTCAGCCTCGTCGTCGAGGTTGTGGCCGGTCAGCAGTTTGTCGGCGTCGAGTTCTTCGGCGTACTTCGAGAGGAGGTCGCGGCGGAACACACCACAGTAGGCGCAGGCGGCCATCCCCTCGGGGTCGTCCTCGACGACATCGTCCATCTGGACGCCGAACTCCTCGGCGTAGGAGACGGTGACGTGTTCGATACCCAGCTCCTCAGTCAGTTCCTCGCAGGCCTCCAGACTCGCGTCGCGGTAGCCCTCGATGCCCTCGTGGATAGAAAGCGCCACCAGTTCGATACGGGGGTCCTCGGCGAACGTGTCGTGGAGAATCTGCGTGAGGACGACGCTGTCTTTCCCGCCCGAAAGCCCGATGACCCACGTCTCGGGGTCCTCGACGGTGGCGTCGTCGGAAACGAGGCCGTCCTCGCGGATGCGACGGCGGACCCGTTTCGTGACCGCTCGGCAGAGATGGGACTCACAGAGGTGAAGCCCGGAATAGGCCGCGTGTAACACCGCGTTCTCGCCGCATTTGTCGCACTCCAT